>JAGQYJ010000037.1 GCA_020436145.1 Cyclobacteriaceae bacterium
TTTTTTTTTTTTTTTTGTATGAACCTAGTCCTTTTCGATACTCCTTTTTCCAGAAGCAAACTACTTCCGTTCACCTATACACGTCCTGTTGCTGAGATTCGTGTAGGAATACTGACTATTACTGAAAAGTGGGAAAAGTGGTTAAGCACAAAGGCATCGCATCTTACAGAAGAGTATCTTTCTATAAAATACCCGGCCAACCTGACCGATGATACCATTTACGTTGCCGGTAACGTTTGCCCTGATGAAGTTCTTGTTCAGGCAATTGATGATTTGAAGCCAAACCAAAAATTAGTCGTTGATAATCAAATAATTGCCAGCAGACAAGATAGGGTAGCAATAGGGCAAATAGGAGAAGGGTGTGAGACGATTGAGATTAAGGAGGAATTAGTACAAATTGAACGGCCCTGGCACATATTTAAAGAAAATGGTGCTCAAATCCGCCTGGATTACGATCTTATAACACAAGGGCGTAAAAGCCATAAGATTGAAGACCCTTATACCAGGGTCTATGCTTCGCACCATATCTTCATAGAAGAAGGTGCTACTATTAAGGATGCTACTCTGAACGCTGAAAATGGCCCAATCTATATTGGTAAAAACGCAGTGATTGAAGAAGGTTCAATTATTCGAGGCCCCTTTGCTATATGCGAGCACTCCACCGTGAATGCCAATGCACGTATGCGCGGTGATATTACCATTGGGCCTCACAGCAAGGTGGGGGGTGAGGTAAGCAATTCCGTTATTTTCGGATTCAGTAACAAAGGGCACGATGGCTTTATGGGAAATTCCGTTTTAGGCGAGTGGTGTAATATTGGTGCCGATACCAATACTTCCAATCTTAAAAATAACTATGACAAGGTTAAGATTTGGGATTTTGCAAAAGGTGGATTTATAAACACCGGTGAGCAGTTCTGTGGGCTAATGATGGGAGATCATTCCAAATGTGGAATCAATACTATGTTTAATACAGGAACCGTAGTAGGGGTTGCGGCCAATATTTTTGGCTCGGGTTTCCCCCGTAACTTCATTCCTTCCTTTGCCTGGGGAGGAGCGAACGGTTTCACAACGTTTAAACTACCTAAGGTTTTTGAAATGGCAACGGTTACGATGTCCAGAAGAAATAAAGAGTTCATTGATGCGGATCGTCAAATCCTGGAGGCCGTATTCTTGATGTCTGAACAATACAGGGTCTGGGAAAAATAGGTATGCGGTTTAAAGATATACATGGATTAGCTCCCACTAAAGCAATGCTCCTTTCCGGCATACGGAATAATCATGTAGCACACGCTCAATTGTTTGCCGGCAGGCCTGGCTCTCCGGCTTTATCCCTTGCATTAGCCTATGCAACCTATCTGAACTGTGAAAATCCGGGAGATGAAGATGTCTGTGGTCAATGCCCCTCCTGTGCCAAGAATCAAAAATTTGTGCATCCGGATGTACATTTTATTTTCCCGGTAAGCAGCACAAAAAATGTAGCAGCCAAGGATGCCAGTAGCCGTCTTTTTCTAAAAGAATGGAGAGAGTTCTTACTGACTACTCCTTACGGAAGCCTGCAGGATTGGTCTACCCTTTATGGAGGAGAAGACAAGCAGGCGCTCATAAGCACCAAGGAAAAGCAAACCATAACGAATGATCTTTCATTAAAGGCCTTTGAAGGCAAGTATAAGATCATGCTTATCTGGTTGCCCGAATTGATGCACCCCAATGCCGCTAACGGTATTTTGAAAGTGCTTGAAGAACCGCCAGAAAACAGTGTTTTTCTGCTTGTTTCTGAACAGCCTGATCGGTTGCTTACCACTATTCAGTCCAGGGTACAGCGTTTAAACATACCTTCTTTCAGTGATCAGGAACTAAGTGAGTTGTTGGTAGCCGCCCATGGCATTCAGGAAGAACGGTCTAAACAGCTGGCTCATTTAGCCGATGGTTCCCTGCGATTGGCGCTTCACCTTTCCACTGAAGCCGAGGAAGATAATTACGCTCAGTTTAGTCACTGGATGCGCCTTTGCCACCAAAGGCAAATGAATGATTTGGTTGATAATGCAGAAGAGTTCTCTAAACTTACCCGTGGGGCTCAAAATGCATTTTTACAATATGGTTTATCCATGTTCAGAGAAGCCCTCATTTCGGCTTCTTCCACTCACGATGGCCTCCTTCGTGTCGAAAATCAGGAAAAGACCTTTGTGTCTAATTTTGGTAAAGCCCTTTCCGTTGATCAAATTCAGAAAATGGCTGAGCTTATTTCAGAAGCAATGTATCACCTGGAACGTAATGCGAGTGCCAAAATTCTTTTCATGAACCTTTCCATCAATATTTCCAAGGTTATTAAATCTAAATAGTTTTAAAACTATTGATTGTTTCCATTTTTTACACCTGATAAAATTTGTAACTTTTTGTGGTCCAAACCCCACATTTATGTTTCGTTCCTGTTGGCTACTCTCATTAATGTTGTTATCAGGGGTTGTTTTTGGACAACAGAGTATCGAAGTTTTGGTTGATAAACTGGAAGGGTTTAAGTTCAAAAACTGGGATTCTGTAGAATACTATAGTAATGAAATTCTTGAAGCAAGTCGGGAAGGTCAGCATAGGGAAATAGGTTTAGCGCTTCAATATCTGGGGGTTGTCCAATACGAAAAATATGGTGACTACGATTCTGCTTTATCACTTTATAATGTGGCTGTCGGGCACTTTCGCAAGGACAAAGACTCTACGCTTTTGGCTGCAATTTATAATAACTATGGTGTAGTTCATAAGACAAAAGCCAATTATGATAAAGCGCTTGATTATTTCTTTAAAGCTTTAGATTTCATATCATCAGATTCCACCTCCTCAATATCTATTACACTCCTTAATAATATAGGTGAGGTCAGCTTCTATATGGGTAAAGTAGATGAATCTGAAAAATATCATCAACTTGCTTATGAGTCGGCTTTGTTTAAAAATGATTCATTGCTTTTAGGAGCTTCCCTTGTTTATTTAGGAAATATTGCATCGTCTAAAATGGAGTCTGAAAAAGCTATTGACTATTATTCAAATGCCCTAAAGTACCTATCACAATATAATGCAAACACGGCTAACATTATTATGAATATCGGTATTGTTTACCATTTTAAGGGTGAGCTTAGGGAGGCTATTTCATACTACCAAAAAGCAATAACGGTTGCTAAAGAATTTAAGAGTTCGCAGAGTCTTGCTTTGAGCTATTTAAACATGGGAGAAGCAATGCTTACTTTAGATGACCCCAATACTGTTAAGACACTAAGGAAAACGGTTGAAATTGCCTCCGAGTTTAATCTAAATAGAATATTGCGAAACGCCCATCAATTTCTCGCTTCCTATTATGAAAATCACAACAATTATAAATTAGCTTTAGAACATTTTAAATATTACAAAAATTTTAGCGACTCTATAATCAATGAAAACTCATTGGCTAGATTCAATTCATTAAATGTCAAATTCAATACAGCTCAAAAAGAAAAGCAAATAGCCAACCAAGAGCTCCAAATTGAGCAAAAAAATGCTTCCATTATTAAACAACGTAATCAGAAAATATTTATAGCTATAGTTCTGATTTTTATCCTTTTGATAGGCGCCCTTTTCTATTTGAGATCAAGGATGAAGCAAAAATATCTGCTTCAACAGGCGGTTATCACTGAAAAAGAAAAAGGGTTAAAAGCAATTTTCATGGCTACAGAAAATGAAAGGCAGCGCATTTCCAAAGACTTGCACGATGGTGTTGGACAACACTTAAGCAGTGTTAAAATGCAACTTGAATCATTGACAATTAGAGATGAACGGATTAATGTAAAAAAGCAGCATATTATAAAAAATCTTGGAGAAGCTGCACAAGAAATACGACAGATTTCTCATCAGATGATGCCAAGATCACTGGAAGAAGTGGGTTTGGTTCCTTCTCTTGAAGACCTCTTTAGCAAAACTTTCACACAAACTTCTATTAAATGCTCGTTTGAATACAATGATGTGGAACAACGATATCCAAAAGATGTAGAGATAAGTCTTTATCGTATTGTCCAAGAGCTCCTCAACAATATCATTAAGCACTCCCACGCAAACAATGTTGCCGTTCAACTTTATACCATAAATAAGAAGCTGATAATGACTGTTGAAGACGATGGAATAGGGTTTGACGTGAAAGTAAAAAGCTCTGGTCATGGGTTGCTAAATATCAAAAGTAGAATAGAAACTCTCAATGGAAATTTTGAATGTGAATCAGTGGAAAACACTCAAACAGTTATAACTTTATCTGTGCCTCTCACTTAGTTAAGCTATGCCACCAACCAGTTTGTATATTGTGGATGACCACCAACTCCTTATTGATGGTATAAAATCAATGGTGGAGGACAATACGGACTGGGAGGTTATTGGCTATGCCAATAATGGTCAGGATGCTATAAATATTATTCCAATTCTTAAGCCGGACATTATTCTTATGGACCTAGACATGCCAGTTATGAATGGCCTGATGTCTACAGAAAAGCTTCTAAAAATTAATCCGCTATTCAAAATTGTTGTCATCACTTTGCATCATGAAAAACCCATTCTGGAAAAGTTAATCAAAATAGGCGCATCAGGATATATGCTGAAAGACACACCAAAAGAGGAGTTTATAAAAGGGTTGGAAATAGTCAGAAATGGAAACAGATTTTATTCAAGCAATTTAACGGAATCTATTTTAAACATTTCTTCACTACAAGCAAAAAATGAAACTAATGTGAAACTGCTATGCTTGCTAAGTGACAGAGAACGCGAAGTACTTGAATATGTTGCCCAAGGTTCGTCAACAAAAGAAATGGCAAATGAGCTTAACTTATCCCCAAAAACAGTTGAGTCCTATCGTAAAAATTTACTACAAAAGCTGGAAGCCCGCAATACTGCTCATCTTATAAGCATTGCTATAAAAGAAGGACTTATTGAATTGGATTAAACTCTTTCGTTTTTTAAACACACATTTTCCCCTAGTAAATTCCCCAATTGTACTCATTGGGCGGAGGGTTCATTATATGGTTTTTTGTGAGACCCTTATAAAAGACAGTCCCTCAACTAAACCTAAACCATATGAAAAAGTTAAGATTAGAATTATTCTCAATCATAATTCTTTCATCAACACTTCCCGGATTCACACAAAAATCTGATTTGAATCAATACCCTAACGTGACATCCGATATTGCCAATGATCAAAACTTGATTTACTTTATTAAGCATAGAATAACCATACCCGGTGTTTGGGGACTTGGCATTAATACTCAATATACAATCAAGCATATTGTTTATGCATCGATAGAAGGCGGCTATGGCTGGGTTATTGGCAAACATGTTCCTGATTTTGATAAGAAATTTCGTGGTTGGTTTGATATTAAGATTGGATATCCAATTTTAAGTTTTTCCTCAAAAACAAATGGTAGATGGGTAACTTCACAATCAAACACGCATGACTATTATTATTCCATTGATGTGCCGGTGCACACTTCATTAATTGCTTTGGCCGGATATACCTCAGAACCAACTTCATTAAAAATCTATCCAGATGGCAGTGGTGGGGGACTTGTTCAACCCTACTCTTTTCAAGCTCCCGTTTATACATTTGGGGTCAAGTGGTTAAGCTATTTAAGAGCAAATGTAAAGGTCAATTCTAGCACAGGTTCTGTCCAAAGACTGTTTGAATTTTATGCAGGTGTTATTATTCCAGCCAAAAACGAAATTATAACTCATGACAATTACAAAAGTATTCCTAAAACAAGCAAAATAGGTTACGATATTCATCTCACAATCCCATACCGACTTAATTCTATTGGTACATTTGATATAGGCATTAAAAGCCTGGGATATAACGATAATGCAAGGCTTTATATTGGTAATACATTTTACTTATAACCTGTTTTCCCCTACCAATTCCCCTGTTTTCCCCATTTCTACAAACAATGAATAAACTGAACTTGCCTTATGTTTTACTAAATTCTCAAAGCCATGAAAATGAATTGCTTAAAAACGATCATAGTATTTGTATTTGTTTCAATTACCTTCTTATCGGTCGCTCAAAAACTACAGTTAAAAGAAGTCGATATTCCTGTTTCTAAAGAAGCACACAAAAAAGGAATGTATGTAAATACCACTTTAACAAATGAGGGCAACATTAGGTCTTATGTCGCATATGATTTAAAAAAGGGAACCCTGGGATTTGATGTGCTTACCGTTAGCCCAGCAGGTAAAGTACTAAAAACAGAAAGTGAAGTAGCTAGCAAGGCATCACAAACTAAATACGGAATTGAAATCCCTGAGCCGGGAACTGTTCAAAACCCCAGCAAAGGAGTAAAGGTTCTACGGTTAGTTGGCTCAGCTGGCATATTAGGAAAACTAAAAATTGAAGAAGGATATTTTGAACCCAAATATGCCACCAGTACCGAATATGGCCCTTATGTAACCACTTATACCAAAGTGCTACGCGGTTACAAGTTTGTTGATGAAAGCAAAACAGAATCGGATATGCGCCTGAATATTTATGCCGCACATTGCGAAGAAGGGGCAGATTTAGAAAAAAACTACTCTATTTTAGAGGGGTTAGTTGCTCTAACGGTTGGCTACTTTGATAAAAATGCAACAATTGCTTTTGCTGGGAAGGATGCTCGAAATAACATGAAAGACTCCCCAAATGCCTCCAATGTTATTATTACGGGTCAGTTTGATGGCAAAACCAAGTCCTTTCTTAATATTAAGGAGAATGTATTTGAATACAATTTACAAATGGTGACCAATGGATATGATGGAAGTGGAAACCGATCTGTTTTACTTTCAACTCTTAATGCCCCTTCCAGTATAAAAGCCCATAGCAAGTGGCAAGCCAATGGAGTACCCTATATGAGCTTTATGACATTTGACAAGCAAAGTAATGTGATTGACAAAGTCACCTTTAAGTCCAAATCTGTTAGGGGAAATTTTGCGGTATATGGTCACAAAAATGCCAACTATGTTTTAGGTTCTATAAACGGTTCGCACACGGGATACTACCGGTTTGATGTAGGAAGCCCCTCCGAGTTTCAAATTATCAAAATAGTGGGAAGCCAAGTGGTTGAGCAAAAGACAGTTAGTATGGACCAGTTATCTTCAATGGCAGTATTTCCAGGAGGTAAGAAGGGAAAATTAAAATATAAGGACATTAAGTTTACGGAGTTTGAGGAGGCTTCCAACGGAGATTTGCTGGCTTTTGCTAAAGGGGCAGATGAGTATTTTATTTATCAGTTTGACACGGAAGCTAATATGAAAGCAGTATATGTTGTCCCCGCCTATGGTGCAGGGTATGCCGTACAAACCCTGGAAAGCAACGGTAAGCTCTACGTTCTATACCGAGAGCAATCCGGAGAGATTTCGCAAGGAATCAAAAAAACTATTTCCAGAGGGGCCGGCTATATGAAAAACACAAACTTTAGTAGGGTAGATGAGGTAATGACATATGGAAGAATTGTAAAAATTGACCCTGCCAGCAAATCCTGTACATTGTTTGTTGATATAATTGGTGATGTTATTCTAGGAGAAAACTCAATGTTTAAAGGAGCTTCCGGTGAGTTACTACTGCCAACGAGAGATGCCAAAAAGAACTATAAACTAGCAATTATTGAGTAACCCATTTTCTTCAAAGTCTTAAGCATACCTCTCAATTATTCAGGGCTTTGAGGCATTGACAAACGAGAGGGGCCCTCCCACAAACCGGGAGGGCTTATTTTTTAGTGAATTGCTTACTTCTTATTCTTATTTTTGCGAACCTTTGGTTAAAACTTTAACACGGAAAACGTTAATATGTTTTTAAAGTTTTTAATTGTATTGATAATAGTTCTGATATCAGGTTGTGCCTCCTTTAAAGCAAAAAGGGATTCTGTGGTGACCATTGAGACCAAATTAGGAGAAATATATCTTGTTTTATATGATCAAACTCCCTTACACAAGGAAAATTTTATCAAGCTTGCGAGAGAAGGTTTTTATGATGGCACTACGTTTCACAGGGTTATGGATGATTTTATGATCCAGGGGGGGGATCCTAATAGCAAAGATGACGACCCCTTAAATGATGGTATGGGTGGCCCGGGTTATACAATTCCTGCAGAGTTTGTTGAAAAGCTAGCTCATGTAAAAGGAGCAGTTGCAGCCGCGCGCCAAAATGATAGGGTAAATCCCGAAAAAGCATCAAGTGGTTCCCAATTCTACATCGTTGAAAATAGTGATGGAACTCATTACCTCGATAACAAATACACCGTTTTTGGTCAGGTAATTAATGGAATAGAAGTGGTAGAAAAGATTGCCGAAGTAGAAAAGGATGGGCGTAACAGGCCTTTGGAAAACATAAAAATGACCGTGACTGTCAAAAAAATGTCAAAAAAGAAAATCCAAAAACAATTTGACTATGCGTACAAGTAGTTCCCTTGTTCTGGCGACTTTATTATTTCTGGGTTGTCAATCAACCCGGAAATCCACCGACACCTTGGTGGCTATTCATACAAAGCTGGGTGACATCAAAGTGATATTGTATGATGACACTCCTAAGCATAAGGAAAGCTTTATCAAAATGGCAAAAGAAGGTTTGTACGATAGTACTATCTTCCACAGGGTTATAAATGATTTTATGATCCAGGGGGGTGATGTAGGGGCCAGGCCCGGTTTTGAAAAGGAAGGCAGGCGTTTGATACCATCTGAGTTTAGGCCCAAGCATTTGAACGTAAGGGGCGCTCTGGCGGCCGCACGGGCTCCCGATAATGTTAACCCTGAAAAGAAATCAACCACCCAGTTCTATATTGTGCAGGGTAAAAAATTTACCCAAAAAGAACTTACCACCGATTTGGCTAAATTGAATTACGCAGCCGGTTATTACCTTCAAAGTGAATCTAATCTGGCACTACGAGATTCGCTTGCCGTATTGCAGGAAGAAGGAAAAATAGCCGAAATGCAATCCATTCTTATTGACTTAAAAGATGAAATTGCCACTTATTCAGGCATGAACCTGGACCAGGCCGTGACCCCGGAACAAGTAAACCTTTATACTGCCGTTGGTGGGCAACCACATTTAGACGGTGAGTACACTGTTTTCGGCCAGGTGGTAGAAGGAATGGATGTAGTAGATAAAATTGCTCATGTTCGGACAGGTGTTGGCGATCGCCCAATTGATGATGTTTATCTTACTATTACTGTAGAAGTGTTACCTAGAAAGGAAATAGCAGCGAAGTATGGATACACTTATCCCGATAATTCATTAACCGACAACCAATAACCGCATAATGAAAATACTTATTACAGGTGCAAATGGTTTATTAGGTCAAAAGCTTATTGAGCTTATCATAAAGGATAAATCTGTAGAAGTTGTAGCAACGGCCAGGGGCACTAACCGATTGTCTGCAAAAGAGGGCTATTTGTTCGTTTCAATGGATATTACGAATAAAGAAGAAGTGCTTTCTGCCATTCATGAAAACAAACCGGATGTGGTCATCAACACTGCTGCCATGACCAATGTTGACCAGTGCGAATTGGAGCGTGAAGCGGGTTGGCATGCCAATGTTGATTCCGTGGCCTATTTGGTTGACGCCTGCGAACAAAACAATTGCTTTCTTCTTCACCTTTCTACTGACTTTATCTTTGACGGAACCAAAGGGCCCTTGACAGAAGAAGAAAAGCCCAACCCAGTAAATTATTATGGAGAAGGAAAGCTGGCAGCCGAAAAGCTTATCATACAATCACGCTTAAAATGGTCTATCGCACGTACCGTACTTGTTTACGGTGTGGTAAATGATATGAGTCGTTCCAATATAATTCTGTGGGTAAAAAGCAGCCTGGAACAAGGCAAGCCCATTAAAGTAGTGGATGATCAATGGAGAACCCCTACGTTGGCCGAAGATCTGGCCATGGGCTGTTATCTTATAGCTAAAAAGAAAGTTCAGGGTATTTTCAATATTTCAGGAAAGGATATGCTCACGCCATACGACATGGCCATTAAAGTAAAAAACTATTTTGGCCTTGATGAAAGCCTGATTTCCCGAGCTGACTCCTCTACCTTTTCACAACCGGCAAGGCGACCACCCAAAACAGGCTTTGTTATTGATAAAGCAAGAAAAGAGTTAGGATACGAGCCTCACAGTTTTGATGAAGGCATTAAAATCGTGTCTGACCAGGTTGCCGCTCTTCAAAATCAATAATCCTGATTTTGGATTTATCCAGCATTTTATGAAATTGCCGCTTCAAAATTTTGAGTTACGTTTTACGTATGTTGAATTACCCATCTATGTGATCCATTCGTAAGTTGTAATTCGCAAATCAAAATTCGTACATATGGCATTACAAGCAGGAGGAGAAGGAAGAGACCAATGGGGTTCTAAATTTGGGTTTGTTATGGCTGCAGCAGGTTCTGCAGTTGGGTTAGGTAACATTTGGCGTTTTCCCTATATAACGGGACAAAACGGGGGCGGAGCTTTTGTGCTCGTATATGTTTTGTGCGTGGTTCTTATTGGTGTTCCCATGTTATTTACCGAAATGGGACTGGGACGCTATGCCAAAAGCAGCACGTTTGGCGCCTTTAAAAATACCAAAGCCAATAAGTTCTGGCTTATTGCTCCCGTAATGGCTCTTTTACTCAGCTTTTTCGTACTCACTTATTACTCTGTTATTGGGGGCTGGGCTGTTGGCTACATTTTTACTTCTGTGTTCAATATTAATATGTCCTTTGGCGAGTTTTCACAGACGCCCTCGCTCGTAATTCCTCTTTTTGCGGTATTTATGTTTTTGACCATCATTATAGTAATGGGTGGAATTTCGGGTGGTATTGAAAAGGCCTCCAAAGTATTGATGCCTATGCTCTTTGTTTTACTCATTCTAGTGGTACTAAGAAGCGTGACTTTGGATGGAGCAATGGCCGGTTTGAAATTTTACCTGGTGCCCGATTTTTCCAAAGTAACCCCTAATACATTTTTGACCGCTCTATCTCAGGCGTTTTTTTCCATGAGTATTGGTTGGGGAATTATGATAACCTATGGTTCCTATTTGCCTAAATCAGCTAATATAATTTCAAGTGGGTTGTGGGTCGGATTTATGGATGCCGGGGTGGCTTTGTTGGCAGGCTTTATGATATTTCCTGCCGTATTTGCTTTTGGAATGGAGCCCACACAAGGGCCAACCCTTACCTTCCAGGTTCTTCCGGCTGTATTTGAACAAATACCTTTCGGTAATTTCGTTGGTGGGCTTTTCTTCCTACTGCTATCAGTAGCAGCTTTAACCTCGTCTATTTCCATTCTGGAAGTTCCTGCATCCTACTTTATGGACGAAAAAAAATGGAACAGGAAAAAGTCTGCATGGGTGGTAGGTATTTTGGCATTTATAGTGGGTATTCCCTCGGCCCTTACCGCCATTGACGGTAACTTTTTTCATGACCTGACAATGCCCTGGTTCCATGGGGCCTCGGTAACAGGATTCCTGGATATACTTGACACTATATTTGGCACCTTTTTTATAGTAGTAGTTGCTTTAATGACCAGTATTTATGTGGGCTGGGTGCTGGATGTAAACAAGATTGTGGAACATATAGCAGATGGCGCAGAAGGGTTTACCAAACCTTTTATGGGCATTGTTCCTTCCAGGGTATTTGTGTTCTTTCTTAAATTTATAATACCGGTTGTAATTCTGTTAGTGCTCTTAAACATGGTAGGGCTGCTTGGGTTTTTTAGCGGAACCTAGCTAATTGCACTCCAGTTAACTTTAGCCTGCTTGACTTTCTGAAGATGTGCCTTTAAAGCATGGTGCTCTGGTCGAATAAGTTCAGAGTCTTCAGATATTAGCTGAGAGGCTGTATCTCTTGCCAGTTTAAGAATGGCCCCGTCTTTGGCCAAGTCGGCTAATTTAAGGTCAAGCACACCACTTTGCTGTGTTCCCATTAAATCTCCGGGGCCACGAAGCTTAAGATCTGTATCCGCTATTTCAAACCCATTATTGGTTTTTACCATGGTGCTGATTCGTGTTCGGGCGTCAGCCGAAAGTTTTACATCGGTCATCAGAATACAGTACGATTGATCAGAACCTCTACCCACACGACCACGCAATTGGTGCAACTGCGCTAACCCAAATCGCTCTGCATTTTCAATTACCATAACCGAGGCATTGGGCACATTTACGCCCACCTCAATCACCGTTGTTGCCACCATAATATGAGTCTCCCCTTTAACAAAACGTTCCATCTCAAATGCCTTGTCCTCCGATTTCATTCGGCCATGAAGTATGCTTACATGGTACTCTGGAAATGCCCTGCGAATACTTTCATACCCATCGGTCAAATCTTTCATATCCGTTTTTTCGGATTCTTCTATCAGCGGATAAACAATATACACCTGGCGGCCTTCTTCAATTTGCTTTTTGATAAACCCGTTTACTTTCAACCTGTGAGAATCATAATGGTGAACGGTTTTTATTGGTTTTCTTCCGGCCGGTAATTCATCTATTATAGACACATCAAGGTCCCCATAAAGGGTCATGGCCAAAGTGCGGGGTATAGGTGTGGCCGTCATAACCAACACGTGCGGAAACACGTCTACGTTTTTGCTCCACAGTTTAGAACGCTGGGCTACTCCAAACCGGTGTTGCTCATCAACAATAGCCAGACCAAGCTCATTAAACTTCACCTTCTCTTCAAGCAACGCATGCGTGCCTACTAAAATGTTCAAAACACCTGTTTCAAGGGCCAGGTACAGCTTCTTGCGTTCGCTTGCTTTGGTAGAACCGGTAAGTTTAGCTATCTGCAAACCCATAGCTTTGGCAAAGGGTCTAAGGCCTTCATAATGCTGTTCCGCTAAAATTTCCGTAGGTGCCATCATGGCGGCCTGGCTACCTCCCCCGATCGCTACGAGCATACAAATAAACGCCACAATAGTTTTTCCGGAACCTACATCGCCCTGAAGCAAGCGGTTCATTTGCACGCCTGATTTCATATCGCGGTAAATCTCCTTTATCACCCTTTTTTGCGCCCCCGTTAATTCAAAGGGCAGGTGCCGGTTATAAAACTTTGTCAGGAGTTCGGTACTATCATATATCTTACCTTTAAACTTTCGGGCTCTGCCCGATTTCAATGAAAGGAGCTGTATCTGAACATAAAAAAGTTCTTCGAACTTTAAGCGGAAGCGAGCCTTTTCAAGTGTTTGTGTATTTTGAGGAAAATGAATGTGATAAATAGCCTCTGCTTTCGGCATAAGCTTTAGCCGATGTGCGATTTCCTGTGGCAAAGGATCATGAATGTGCTGCAAGGCTGGCTGTATCAAAGCAGCAACGAACTTTGAAATGGTTTTGCTGTCAATATATTTTGCCTTAAGCTTTTCTGTGGTAGAATATACTGGTCGTAATTTGCCTTCCAGGCTATTCCCTGTCGTCACTATTTCAATTTCGGGATGAGCAATGTTGAGCTTGCTCCCGTATTTGGTGGGTTTCCCAAATACCAGGTATTTAACCCCGGGTTGCAGCTTTTTTGCCATCCAGCTTACTCCTTTGAACCAGACCAGTTCTATCCGACCTGTCTCGTCTTTAGCAGTAGCAACCAGACGTGTTCTTCTTCCATTCCCTACGGTTTGTAGATTCACAAGCGAAACCTCAAACTGCACCGCTGGAAGCGTATCGTTTAGCTCTGCAATTTTGTAGAAACGCGTTCTGTCTTCGTACCGGAACGGGTAATGCTGCAAAAGGTCGTTGTAGGAAAAAATTGACAGTTCCTCGCCCAGCAACTTAGCCCGTTGTGGGCCTACTCCTTTAATAAACTCAATGGATGTGTCAAAAAAGTCAGCCATTTGGTGGCAACTTACTTCAACTTACGAATTTTTACAACCATGCTGTCTCCACTAAACAACTCTACTTCCTTTTTTAGCAGATGAAAGGAAATTTCCGAAAACCCTTCAATATGAATGGTCTCCCGTTTAGTTTCCTTATTTCTTTTTTTATCAACCCAATACGTAGTAACGATTTCCGGATCCCAGTTCTTTTTTACCCCTTTAGCAAGCTTAAATTTTTGAACAGTTGAGCTGTCCAAAGTAGATCGGGTATATTCACACATTTTCTCTTTCCGTTGCTTATGGTTACAGCCATCAAAATGAAGAACCATTATGCTGTCGTTATAAGAAAAATCCGGCCGGTCATCTTCAATGATAATCCAGTAGCCCTTCAGCTTTTGGTTTACCAATACGGCATCATGAGGCATAAAAATGCGCGCCATAGAAGAAACAATAAAGAAGATGATCATTTAGCTTAATTGGTTATATGTGTGCCTTCCGCAAGATACATATTTATTGTGGCTCTTTCCACTCCAACGTATTCAACATATGTACAATATCTTCCTTCATATATTCAATTGCCGGAGCCAGGGAATCGTTTTTGGTGGAGGTTCTAAAATACAGCGCTCCCCTAATAAAGTTATCAATAGAATCAGTAATAAAAAACTGGAACTGGGAGGGCACCTCACCTTCCAGTTCAGCAACCACTGCAGTTTTTCCTGAAGGGGTTTTCAAAACGCTTTCGTTGATGGCGTAGGCTTTTATCTCATGCTTGGAAGTAAGCTTGTAGCTATCATTGATCAACTCCTTTAATAGTTGTTGGTTATGGCGGAGTGGCTTATAGGTTATTTGCACATTAGCCACAACATTCGGATAAAAAATGTCGATCCAGTACCGCTCAGCTATGTATGAGCTATCCGGATAAATTTTAGCTGCCCTTGAAATCTCAAATGTATAGGGCAATGAATCCGGTAAAAAAGTATATGCTCTTTCGGGCAAATCCAACCTATTATAACCTTTGGGTTTGGGTGCGTATGTCTTTTCACACCCGGCTATAAGTAATAATATCCCTAAGGTTATAGCTTTTCTCAATTGGTCCTCAATTGTAATGAGTCATCAATCGTAACTCTTATTTTCTTTATTCTTTTAGCATCAACGGATAACACGGTAAATGTGTACCTGTCGAACTGAAGAAATTCGCCAGTATTGGGAAGTTTTGTATGAACCTCCAGTATCATTCCACCTAAAGATTCACTTTCACCTCTAATTTCATCGAACAGTTTGGTGTCTTCCTTTACAATTTTGCAGAAGTCATTTATAGAGGTTTTTCCTTCAAAATCATATGTTGAAGCATCTATCTGCTTGTAAAAATCCCCTTCCTCATCATACTCATCCTTAATTTCCCCCACTATCTCTTCGATTATGTCTTCAAGGGTGATCAAACCTTCTGTTCCTCCATACTCATCCACCACAATGGCCATATGCACATGTTTTTCCTGAAAATCCTTTAAGAGCGTATCTATCATTTTCGATTCCGGAACAAAATAGGCGGTGCGCAACAGTTTTTGCCATTCAAAAAATTCGTCTTCATTGATATGGGGCAGAAGATCCTTAACATAAAGCACACCTTCAATAGTATCCAGATCCTCCTTAAAAACCGGGAGTCTTGAAAAACCTGTTTTATTTATTTTATCCAGAAGCTCATGATATTTAATTGAATACTCGATGGCTTCAATATCCACCCTTGATTTCATTATCTGGGTTACCGGAATAGTTGAAAAGTGTACTATTCCCTTCAAAATATCTTTTTCCTGCTCGGTGGTGCCAACTTTTGTGGAAAGCTCCAAGGCATGACTAACATGCTCCAATGAACCTGTATAACCTCTTCTTTTTATTCTCTTTTCAACAACGCTGGTCAATGACACCAGCATCCACGATAAGGGTCGAACCAACTTCATGGACACAAAAAGTAACCTTGATGCCAGTCGTGCGACAGAAAGGCCTTTCTGGTTTGCATAAATCTTGGGGATTATCTCACCAAAGAATACGATCAATGCAGTAACAACCACACCCATCAATGCCAATACGGCCCCTTCATTGGAAGCCTCGGTCAACCTCCATATGGCGTAGGTCGAGATTGTAATGATGGCCACATTTACGAAATTGTTGATAATGAGTATGGTGGCTAATAATTCATTAGGACTTGCTAACAGGGATAAAATTAACTTATCTGTAGGCTTGTTTTCTGTCTGGCATTTTTCAAGTTCGGCATGCGAAATAGAAAAGAAGGCCACTTCTGAACCTGAAATGATAGCAGAAATTGCCAGCAAGATTAGAATAAGTACTATCGTACCTACTAAAAAAACCAGAGATGTATCGTTAATTCCCCCAAGGATAAATGCATATTGGTCCAAGAGCCAACTAGGAGGTTCGTCTATTGCCGTTTCCAATCACTAACAACTAAATTCAACATCATTTCTTTGCCTTAATTAGAAGGGTAGGTCATCTAATTCATCATCATTTTGTGCCTGCACAGCTGATTCATTTCCGGGCTGCGGTACAGACGGTGCCGATGCGCTTTGAATGGGATCACTTCCTCCTTGCTGGCCTTTAGCTCCTAGCATGGTCATATTTTCCCCAACTATTTCAGTTGTATATCGGGTCACCCCTTCCTTCTCCCAGGAACGGGTTCGCAGCTTACCCTCAATGTACACCTGGTCTCCTTTATGAAGATATTTTTCTGCCACTTCTGCAAGGCCGCGCCACAACACTACATTGTGCCACTCGGTTATTGTTTTTCGTTCTCCGGTTGTTCTGTCCCTATAGGTTTCAGATGTAGCCAGTGAAAAAGAAGCAACAGGTGTGCCGTTTTCCAAATGCCTCACTTCGGGATCACGCCCCAGGTTCCCTACTAATATTACCTTGTTTACTCCGCCTGCCATAGTGGTTTATTTTGCTTATTGTAAATGTATCTATTTAGAAACACTATTCAAATATCTGGTTATCAATACCGGTTTAGGTAGCATTTCTATCTCTTTCCGAGAGTACAAAGCTAAGTTATTTTGTTGCATCCAACTCAACATTTCTTGGGTAGGTTGTACGCATACATAAATAAATGAATTAAATATTGTCTGATGGCTAAGTAAATGTTTTGGTAATCTTACTTCTTCTTTAATTGTTGTTTTTGTTTTTAGCAAAACTGACATAAGCTCTATATCTGGTAAAGTATCGATAGAATAGAGCTCATCCCCCTCCAATTTGTAAAATTCAAAAAGCCCCTTCCAAATGTCATTTTCTTCTCTTTTTCTAAGTGCTAATCTATCTCCTGCCTCAAACACCAGGTATGTTAAAAACCGGTCTCGCTTTCTTATCCTTTTTACTTTTACGGGTAGCTCCGCCTGCATCTTACGTTCATTTGCATAACACATTGCTTCCAGCGGGCACTCCATGCATGTCGGGTTCTGAGGCAAGCAAATGGTTGCTCCCAATTCCATCACGGCCTGGTTATAGTCACCGGGCTTTTCTTTGTCAATTAGTTCTTTAGAACGTTCAAAAAACAGTCCGAAGCTTTTGGAGTCCGCTATATTCTCTTTAATACCAAATACGCGGGCCAGGACCCTGTATACGTTACCATCCACTACAGGAACAGGTTCATTAAAACCGAGAGATGCGATTGCCGCAGCCGTATAGGGGCCAATACCCGGTAATTTAAGTAATTGGCCGTAAGATGAAGGCAGGGTACCTCCGTATCTGTTGACAACTTCTTTCGCACACTTGTGAAGATTTCTCGCACGGGAATAATAACCCAGTCCCTGCCAAAGAGCCAGCACCTCCTGTTCGCTCGCCAAGGCAAGCTTTTCAATGGTTGGGAAAGCATCAATAAACCTCTCATAATAGGGAAGCCCCTGAGCCACACGCGTTTGCTGAAGAATAATTTCAGACAACCAGATAAAATACGTATTGTTTATTTCCCTCCATGGTAAAGGGCGCTTATTTTTTTGGTACCAGTTAATAATTTTAGATGCAAACACGTTGTAAATCAGGCAGTAACGATCATTTGATGTTGTACTTTCAAATACTTTACCGAATATTTTTAAATTAAAAGATAGCCATTAAATTTGCGCCAAAAATATTGGCTATTAGCCAATTATAGAATTTTTAATTTAAACATTTAGATTGTGACTAAAGCAGACGTAATTTCAGAGATTGCCGAAAAAACAGGAATTGACAGAGGAGATGTTACGGCATCGGTAGAAGCATTTTTTAGCGTAGTAAAAAACTCTATGGCTGATGGCGAAAACATATATGTGAGAGGATTTGGAAGTTTTGTTAACAAAAAGAGAGCAAAGAAAATTGCCCGAAACATTTCTAAAAACACAGCCATAGTAATTGATGAACACTTTGTTCCAAGTTTTAAACCTTCAAAGGTGTTTGTTGAAAAAATTAAGAACAGCAATAAAGTGAGTGCATAATTTGTTATGCCTACTCAATTCAAAAGGAAAGTAGCCATCAGTGTTGTTGCACTGGTGGTTTTGTTTTTATTCTGGATTGTTTTTAACAAGCGTTTCTCAGACGAGGTAGAAACTACACAAACATCACAAAACAATCAAGAAATTCCTGAAACTGATGTAGCTAAATTGTTAAAAGACAGTTTGGTTATATCAGAAAATCCCAAAAATTATTCTAACTTTGCGCTCCGGTTGGCCGACTTCTATATTAAAGAGGGTCGCTATGACAGTGCTGCCAAATATCAGGAGCTTGTTGCACAACGTTTTCCAAACGAGGAAAACTGGACCAGCGCGGGTTTGACTTATTACAAAGCATTTAAAAATGCTACTGGCATCGAACAGGAACAATTATTTGCGTTAAGGGCTATAAAATGTTTAGAGGAAAGTATTACCTCTGATACATCTCCTAAGGTAAAGAAGAAGCTTGCGGAGCTGTACCTGGCAAGCGAGAAGCCTGATAAGGCTATAGCCTTACTTAAGGAAATAGTTTCTTCGAACCCCAATGAGGAAGAAGCGTTATACTTATTGGGTATTCATGCATTTCAGCTAAATGCATATGAAGATGCAAGAAATTATCTAGCACAGGTAGTTGCACTAGACAGCACAGATGTTAATGCTTGTTATTACCTGGCTGTTTGCGAAATGAAAACGGGTAATATGGCCAAAGCTAAAATGCTTTTTGAAAAAGTAAAACAATTGGATAGCTCTGAAGAGGTTAAGGCCAACGCAGATGCTTATCTGAATGATATTAAATAAATTATGTAAAACATCCCTGAGGGGATAAAATTGAAAAAGTATGCCTTGCGGTAAAAAAAGAAAAAGACATAAAATTTCTACGCATAAGCGTAAGAAACGTCTGAGAAAAAACAGACATAAGAAGAAGTAAGTAGGGTTTAGCAGCATATGGCTGCTAACATATTCGCTCTGTAGCAGCTCAAAGGTTGTTCTGCAGGGCGTTTGTTGGTTTATTTAAATTAATCTAAACGACTATTATTTTGAGCAATGAATTGGTTATCAGTGCCGCTCAAAATGGATGTCGGATTGCCCTACTTAAAGACAAAGGATTACTGGAGTACCATCGAGAAGAAGAAGGTCATCAGTTTACAGTAGGTGAGATTTACCTTGGAACCGTTAAAAAGGTAGTCCAGGGATTAAATGCCGCATTTATTGATATCGGGTACGAAAAAGATGCTTTTCTGCATTACCTCGATTTAGGACCAAAAGTTCAGTCTCTGAACAAATACACTAAACAGGTACAGAGCAGAAATGCCAAGCCGGACCTCGGAGGATTTAAAATCTTACCCGACATCAATAAACACGGAAAGATCTCAGAAGTACTTACACGTAACCAAAGAATCCTGGTTCAGGTTGTAAAAGAACCTATTTCCACAAAAGGGCCCCGACTTTCCTGTGAGCTGTCACTAGCTGGAAGATATATTGTGCTTGTTCCGTTTTCTAATGCGGTAAGCATATCTAAAAAAATTACAAACAGTGATGAGCGTAAACGGCTCATGCGCTTAATGAACTCCATCAAGCCAGAAAACTTTGGTGTGATCATTCGCACTGTGGCTGAAGGCAAATCTGTTGCAGACCTGCACGCTGATCTGGATGCTCTTGTTCAGAAATGGCAAAAAGGAATGAAGGCTCTTAAAGACGCCAAACCAAGAGACGTAGTTATTGGCGAAGTAGGTAAGGCTTCTTCTATCCTCCGTGATGTTTTGAATGAAAATTTTGACAACATCGTTGTGGATGATAAAGACATGTACGAT
This sequence comes from Cyclobacteriaceae bacterium, assembly GCA_020436145.1. Lineage (GTDB taxonomy): Bacteria > Bacteroidota > Bacteroidia > Cytophagales > Cyclobacteriaceae > JAKISE01. Next base: position 20,068 of record JAGQYJ010000037.1, read on the forward strand.
GAAATCAAAGCGTACACAAAACAAATAGCCCCGGGTAAGGAAAAGATCGTAAAATTCCACAATAGCAAAATCAAACTCTTCGAGTCCATGGGACTTGAAAAACAGCTCAAACTTTTGTTTGGGCGTTCAGTTAGTCTTAGAGGCGGTGGCTATCTTATCATTGAGCACACCGAGGCCCTCCATGTAATTGATGTAAATAGTGGAAACAAGAGCAACAGGGAAGAAGACCAGGAAGCAACTGCCTTAACTGTAAATATGGAAGCTGCTGCAGAAATTGCTCGTCAGCTTCGATTACGTGATATGGGCGGAATAATTGTGGTGGATTTTATTGATATGCGCAGGGCGGAAAATAAACGTAAGCTGCAGCAAAAAATGAAGGAAGAAATGGATGGAGATCGTTCCAAGTTCACAATTCTGCCTTTATCAAAATTTGGCCTGATGCAAATTACCCGCCAACGGGTACGCCCCGAGGTAAACATAACCACCGCGGAAACCTGCCCCACCTGTAATGGAACCGGAACCATTACTGCATCTATACATGTGGCAGATCAAATTGAATATACACTCAAACACTTGTTGGAAAATCAAAACGAGAGGGGTATCTCGCTGGTAGTGCATCCTTATTTATATGCCTATTTTACCAAGGGAGCACCCTCGGTCCGTTTCAAATGGTGGCTTAAATATCATAAGTGGGTCAAAATTGTTGAGGATTCTTCACTTGCGGTTACGGAATACAATTTCCTGAATGCAATGAAGGAGGTAATTGAACTTGAATAAAATATGGCAGGAGCACCAACGTTTTTTAAGTTAATGAAGAAACTGTGGATTCCTGCCTTTTTACTCCTTGGTTGGGCTTGTTCTCAAAACATTGATTGTGTTGATGCCCCCGAGCTAAACGAAACAGATAAGGTTTCCGTAGCTATTGAACGATTGGAAAGGGAGGTGTTCAAAATGAAATCCCCCCGAGAGCTTGAGTTTTTCATACAGTCACATCCTGTTTTAGCCGATGAATTCCTTGGCAGAAGCCAATACCCATCCGACTCCGTTCTTGCCCATGAGCTTTTTAAAAATATTAAAAACCCATATGTAGATACGCTTTACAATGATTCGGAAGCGTATTTTGGGGACATGACTGATATAAAGGCTGAATTTGAAGAAGCGTTTAGTTATCTTAAACATTACTACCCTTCTTTTCAGGCTCCAAAAATCAAGACTATGGTCACAGGTTTCGGCAGTAGCGAAATGTATGTGGGAAAAAATGAAATTATAATAGGTTTGGAATACTATCTGGGCAAAAAGGCAAGGTACAACCCACCGGGAATCCCAAAGTACATCCTTACCCGCTTTGATAAACCTTACATTGTACCGGCTGTAGTGCTGCTTTATGCCAACCAATATTTGAAAGAAAACACAAGCGACAAAACCATGCTGGCCGACATGATCTACTATGGGAAGAAATACTACTTTGCCAAACAAATGCTGCCCTGCACCAGCGATTCTCTTATTGTCTGGTATAGTGGCCAACAGTTAAAAGATGTTGAGGAAAACAAAGATGTAATCTGGTACCACTTTCTTAATAACCAATTACTCTACGAGACAAATCACTTCGTAAAACAGAAATACATGGATGAGCGACCCAACATACCGGAGATAGGTGAAAAATGCCCCGGTCGTATTGGTTCCTGGGTGGGGTTAGATATTATTCGTGCTTATATGGAAAACAACCCTGAGATTAGTTTGCAGGAATTAATGGCCAACCCGGATGCAAAGGACATTTTGAATAAATCGAAGTACAAGGTGTTTTAAAACACATATTCTTAATCTAAGATTTCTGAATTTTTGATCTTCTTTCATTTAGTTTTGCTTCAATCCAACACCAATGAAAGATAAAAGGATACTCCTTTCGACCCTATGGATTTTTGCTGTACTTAACTATTTGTACTGTGATGTCCTTTCTTTTATGGATCATTCCTTTTTGAATGAGCTTTTGACAGGTAAGGTTGGAGACATTGATATGAACGAAGGGTTTCTGTTAGGCGCTTCGGTGCTAATGGAGATATCCATCTCTATGGTTTTGCTGTCAAGGGTTTTGCCCTATAGATCGAACAGACTGGCTAATATCGTTGCAGGGGCAATAACCACATCAGCTCAGATTGCCAGCTTATTTGTGGGTAGTGCCACTATACATTATGTTTTCTTTAGTGTGATAGAAATAGCAACAACCACCTATATTTTCCTAATGGCTATTAAATGGAAAGAAACCAAAACTGATTGAAATGAGCTTAGAGCTAAAGAAGAAGGCTGTTATACAACTGAGATTCTTGTATCCTGTTTGGGCCATTGTGGGCATGCTGGGTATTTTATACGTGCCTTCAAAACTAATAGTACATGGAGATGCT
>JAGQYJ010000038.1:0-7279 GCA_020436145.1 Cyclobacteriaceae bacterium
CCTTGCTGGTGGTATTGGGTTCTTGCTTGAATGGCTCATACGATCAGTTAATTATGTGTTGGGAATTATTTACCATTTACCCGGCAGCAACATGGAAAACCTTTATCTGGATATTCCTCAAACCTGGCTTTGGTATGGTATTATTCTCGGGTTCATTGTTTTTGTTGTGGAACGAAAGAGAGGTTGGGCCATTGCCACCGGTTTATGTATGGTCCTGCTGACCACCATGGTTGGGATCAGGTGGGTTCAAAATAACCAGGCCCGGCAGGTGGTGGTATATAATATTCCTCATCATTGTGCCATTGATTTTATTCAATCGGGCGATCTGTTCTCCATTCAGGATTCATCATTAAGGCAAATGGAAGATAAGATTCACTTTCATATCAAACCACAACGCCTTTTGATGGGCGCTAATAGCCATGAGGGTTCATTGCATATGGCATTTAAACAATTGCCCGATGGGAAAGCCATGGTATGGAATGGTGTATCTGTATTTATAAAAGAAGGAAAGGAAGAAAATGACAACTTACCTTTTGACATTATTATTGACAAGAGCCGCATACATGAAGTTTATTTGAATAACGGCTTGCAGGAACAGCATAGTAGTACTTATGATATTTCTGAGAAGGGTGCATTGTTGCTTAACATTGACCAATACTCAAAGTAGGCTCAGTCTTCTTAATCTCTTACTTGGTTCGTAAGTTTGATAAAAATCTCAGTTATGGAGTTTGTTAACTATAAAACGCACAAAAGGATCGGTTATATAACCCTTTCCAGGCCCGAGAAGCGAAATGCTTTGAATTACAAGGTGGTTTCGGAACTGAAGGAGGCATTTACAAAGGCGTCTGAGGATGACGAAGTAAAAGTGATCATTTTAAAGGCAGAAGGAGATGCATTTTGTGCCGGAGCAGATTTAGCGTATTTGCAACAACTTCAGGAAAATTCGTATTATGAAAACCTGGCTGACTCCAATCACTTGAAGGAGCTTTTTTATCAGATTTATACCATGCCCAAAGTGGTGATTGCTTCTGTTCAGGGCCATGCCATTGCGGGCGGCAGTGGGCTGGCAGCCGTGTGCGATTATGCCTTTGCAGTGCCGGAAGCCAAGTTTGGCTTTACAGAAGTACGAATAGGGTTTATACCGGCTATTGTCATGGTGTTTTTGTTACGTAAGGCCGGAGAACAAAGGGCAAAGGATCTTTTGCTTTCCGGAAGGATGATCACGGCAAAACAGGCAAAAAAATATGGAATTATAACTGCGGTGGCAGAAGGTAATTTGGTGCAGGAAGTAGAGGATTTTGCCCGGGAGTTGGTTCAAAACAATTCGGCTCAGAGTATGGCTGCAACCAAACAAATGATTGGCCATGTACAACATATGTCACTGGAAGACGCGTTAGACTATGCAGCTACGCAAAACGCTAAGGCCCGAAGTACAGAAGACTGCAAAAAAGGAATAGATCATTTCCTGAAAAAGGAACCCATTCAATGGTAACCCGTTGCTAATTTGACAACTCCCGAACTCATTTTAAAAAAATATTGGGGCTACGAGTCCTTTCGCCCTGCCCAGGAAGACATTATCAGGTCAGTACTGGGAGGGGAGGACACATTGGCACTTTTGCCGACAGGAGGTGGAAAATCGATTTGCTACCAGGTACCAGGGTTACTAAAAGAAGGTATTTGTATTGTAATCACACCTTTGATCGCCCTAATGAATGACCAGGTGGCAGCTTTGAAAAAACGAGGAATTAAAGCTGTTGCTATTCATTCAGGCTTGGATATGCGCGAAATTGACAACGCGCTTAATTCATGTATTTATGGTGGCATTAAGTTTTTGTATTGTTCTCCTGAGCGTGTGCAAACAGAACTGTTCAAGGAGCGGGTTCGTGAAATGAACGTGAACCTGCTTGCCGTAGATGAGGCCCATTGTATTTCTCAGTGGGGGCACGATTTCAGGCCTTCATACCTGCAACTGAAAGATCTAAGATCCCTTTTGGTCGAAGTGCCTGTTCTGGCGCTTACAGCTACTGCAACGGTTAAGGTACAGGAGGAAATTCAGGCTGAACTTCTGTTTAAGGAAAAGCATCTTTTCAAAAGTAGTTTTGCCAGACCCAATATTTCTTTTTCGGTAAGGTGGGTGGAAGATAAAGAGGTAAAGCTGGTTGAAGTATTGCAGAAAATAAAGGGGAGCGCCATTGTGTACGTACGATCAAGGAAGGGGGTGCGCGATATATCAAAGCTACTCAACGAAAACAAGTTGCCTTCCACCTTCTTTCATGCGGGGCTTCAACCTGATGAAAAGGAAGAACGACAAAAGAAATGGATACATAACAGGGTTCGCATAATGGTGGCGACCAATGCCTTTGGAATGGGTATTGATAAACCGGATGTTCGACTGGTGGTGCACCTTGAGGCTCCCTCTTCCTTGGAAGATTACTACCAGGAGGCCGGTAGGGCAGGCCGGGATGGGAAGCTCTCCTTTGCTGTTTTGTTGATGCATAAGACGGACACGGATCAAATGGAACAGCAATTGGCACAAAGTCACCCGTCCATTGATTTTATGAAGCGTGTTTACCAGTCGGTGGCCAATCATTTTCAAATGGCGGTAGGAAGCGGATACATGGTTTCCAGACCTTTCGACATTACCGAGTTTTGCCACACGTTTGAATTGGACCCAATTCAGACATTTCATTCCTTTAAAAGATTAGAGGAGGAAAACCTGCTTCAACTGGTCGATTCTACTATGCGTCATAGCCGCTTAAAAATATCAGTAGATAATACTAATCTCTATAAATTTCAGGTGGCCAATGCTCGCTTCGATGCCTTTATAAAAGGTATTCTCAGGCTCTACGGTGGTGGATTGTTCAGTGATTTTATGATTATTTCCGAAACCAAAATTGCCGGATTCATTGAAATGGAAGTAAAACAAGTGTATGCATTGCTTGAAAAGCTAAATGCTATTGGTATTGTATCATATGTTCGGGCCTCGGGCAAGCCAGAAATGCTCTTTCTGCAACCAAGACAAGAAGTAGGCAGGTTGTTTTTGGATAGCGGGCGATTAGAGACCCTTAAAAAAAATGCCTCGGCCCGACTCAAGGCCATGCTGGCCTATACGCAAGATGATAACACCTGCCGAATGCAGCAACTACTGGCTTACTTTAATCAGGACTTTGGCCTATGTGGTAAATGTGACGTTTGCCTTGACAAAAAGCATAAAGGAGATGACTACTACGAAAAAATAAGAGAGAGGCTTGCTTCCGGACCTGTTTCTCTGGAAAAAATTTTAGAAAACATAGGTAGTAAAAGGAAAGAAATTGTTTTAGGCACACTCAGGGCCATGCTGGATGCAGGCATGATTATCCAAAATGCAGATAAGCTGTATCTATTGTCAAACCAATGAATTTTAAAAGCCGGAAATAGGTTGTAATTTGCATCATCAATAACCCCGAAACCATGAAGAAAATATTACTTGTATTACTATTGTCTGTGCTTGCACAATATACCAATGCCCAGTGCAATGAATTTTATGCACTCAAAAAGGGAACCTCCTGGCAGATTTCTAATTTTAATGCAAAAGAGAAATACCTTGGCAAGACCATTCAAACGGTTAAGGAGTATAAGAAAACCGCCAGTGGATTTGAGGCTACCATTGAGGTTGTTTCTGAAGATGACAAGGGAGAGCAATACGTTGCAGGTGCTACTTCCATCAAATGTGAAGATGGCATTATATTTTTCAACCTTGAAGATATGTTCCCTGATGAAGCTATGAAATCAATTGAGAACTTCGAGGTTAAGGTAGATGGAACAAACCTGGAGTTACCCGATGACCTTAAGGTTGGGCAAACTCTGAAAGATGCAGAATTAACTATGCAGGTGGATGCAAGCCCCCTTAAAATGACTTTTATAATCTCTGTGACAAACCGGGTTGTAGAGGCACAGGAAAACCTGAAAGTCCCTGCGGGATCTTTTGATTGTTATAAAATTAAACAAAACGTAAATACCAAAACAATGGTAAAGGTAGAGTCAAATACCATTGAATGGTACGCCAAAGGAGTTGGTATGATAAAGTCAGAAACATACAATAAAAAGGGTAAGTTGGTTGGCTATTCATTACTGTCCGCTTACAAGGAATGATTAATTTTTAGATAAACTATACATATATGAAAAATAGAATTCAAAAACCGTTAATTTTTTTCTTCCTGCTTGCATCGCTTAGTGGGTTTGGGCAAACCATGCAAAAGGATATGGAGTACCTTGCAAGTGATAAGCTCGAAGGCAGGGAATTTGGTACCGAAGGTGAACTAATGGCTGCCAAGTATGTGGCCAAGCGATTCAAACAAATTGGGCTGGAGCCCAAGGGAACCGATGGTTTTTACCAGGAGCTTTCCGTAAAACCCAAGTACAATCCGCATGCTAAAGTACAGCTAGATACCAGCAAGGCCATTGTAGGAAGAAATGTGATTGGTTATATAGATAATAAAGCGGCTACAACAGTTGTAATTGGCGCTCACTTTGATCACCTGGGATATGGAGATGAGGGCTCGTTAAGTGGTGAACATGCTATTCACAATGGTGCGGATGATAATGCAAGTGGCGTTACTGTGCTTTTGCAGGTGGCCGAATGGCTTAAAGGCAAATACACGCATAATAATTATTTAATCATTGCTTTTTCAGGAGAAGAAAAGGGCCTTTGGGGTTCCAACTGGTTTGTGAAGCATCCTACCATTGATCTGTCAGGGGTAAACTATATGCTAAACATGGATATGGTTGGGCGTTTGGATACTGAACGTAAGCTTGCGGTGTACGGAACGGGTACTTCCCCAACCTGGGATACCATATTAGAAGATATTGCTAAAAAGAACAATGTGAACATGATTGAGAAGCCGAGTGGAGTAGGGCCTTCTGATCATACTTCTTTTTACCTTGCTGATGAGCCTGTTCTTCACTTTTTTACCGGTCAGCACGAAGATTACCATAAGCCTTCGGACGATGCCGATAAAATAAACTATGAAGGTATGAAAACGGTACAGTCTTTTGTAACAGATGTGATTGCTGCAGTTGATGACAAAGGCAAACTGGAATTTACCAAAACCAAGGATGAAAACTCACGCAAGGCGCCTGCGTATTCTGTTACGCTTGGCGTAATTCCTGATTATATGTTCGAGGGCCCCGGCATGCGCATAGATGGTGTAAAGGAGGATAAGCCGGCTCAGATTGCAGGAATGCAAAAAGGAGATGTAGTGCTTAAGATTGACGACCACGAAGTGGCTGATATGATGGGCTATATGAAGGTGCTGGGCATGTACAAAAAAGGCGAGCAATCCAAAGTAGTTGTGAAACGGGGAGAAGAAGAAGTTACACTGGATGTAACCTGGTAAAAAACGAAGCGTCATTCTGAGCCTGCCTGTTGGCAGGCAGGCGAAACGAAGAATCTCCCAAGGGAGACTCTTCGGACATAGTCCTCAGTCTATAGGACTCCCACGGAGAGTGACGTTTTTTTGTGCCGTCTTTCCCGCGAAAGCAGGAATCTTTGGATAAGGAACCCTCACTTATAAATTTCTCTTAAATTTAGGAGGTTAATGAATCAACTAGCAATGTTTATTTTAACATATTAAAATTATGAAGCGTTTTTTAACATTTTTCCTACTTACTCTTTCCATTAGTTCTTATAGTCAAGATAATCCTTATGAATCATGGGACAATAATTACAAAGAAGTAGATTTCAAAAGATTAATTAAAATGGAAATAGCGTATGCTGATAGCGTAGAAAATAATCCCGAAGAAACTCAATTTTTTGTAAGACAGGAAGGCTATAGATTTGAAGCAATTTTTACAGGTAATTGGAGAAACATTAATCAAACGCAAATTGATGTAATGAAGAAAGTTTACAAACTTTTTTCAGGCAATAGTGAAATCTTGGATACAATAAAGAAAGAAGTTGAAATAAAGTTAGACAGTGGGACTATTTGGATGCCCATACAGCCTATTTTAGAAAAGCCATTTAAAAAAGAAGTTAAAAAAAATAGTAGTGTCTATCTATATACTTTGTTTTTCAATATGCATACAGTTTCAGGTGAATTGTATAACATTTTTTTAATATCTGAATTCATAAATGGTAATTAGGAACTAGGATTCCAAAACAAGTTCGGAATGACTTTGTGATTTAATACGGCTTCTGTCCCCTCCAATTTCCGGGAGGGTCGTAATTGCAAACCCAGATGTCATTTCCATCGCAATCTACTACTTTGGCACAGCCCACGCGCTTAGTGGTTTTCCAAATTACTTGTGTGTAATGGCCGCAAACTCCTGAGCAGGAGTTTTTTTCGTAGTTATAGTCCTTCACTTCATTGCCCCAGGCATCTACCACGTCTTTAGGGCCGTAAAATCCGGTGGTTCCCATAAACAGGTTTTCTCCATAGTTGGAGTTGTGGCTATGTTTGAAGGCACAGCTTTCCTTCTTTAGCTGTTTGGCCCATTTAAGTGCTACACTGGCCAATTCATTGGACCACTCCAATGGTGGAACCCCCACCTTGGCGCGCCATTCATTGTGGATGGCTACTGTCTCGTCAATTTCAGTTTGTGTAAGATTTGACTGGCTCCATAAAGGAGATGAACCAAGGACAAGCAGTAATAAACAAAGTAATTTTTTCATAAGGCCTTACTTATAAGAGTTCAACCAGGGTCTCTAATCCTATGCCTCTGGAGGCTTTAATTAAAACGGTAGAATTGTTTATGGGGTTAGCCTTTAAATAGTCTGCAAGCTCTTCTTTCTTTTCAAAATACATTGAACCTATGCACTTTTGGGCAGCGCTTCGCATTTCCTTCCCACAGAAAAAAACTGCATTGAACCCCTGATCATATACCAGTTGGCCAATAGTGGCATGTTCGGCAGAACTACCGGGTCCAAGTTCCAGCATATCTCCTAAGATCACTATTTTCCTATCTGCTTTCATTCCGGAAAAGTTTTCAACAGAAGCCTTCATCGAACCGGGGTTGGCATTATACGCATCCAGAATCAAGGTATTTCGCTCTGTTTCTTTTACCTGGGATCGGTTATTGGAAGGAATATACTTGCAAACGGCTTCAATGGCTTTCTCCATTGGTACTTTAAAGTATTTGCCTATGGCAAGTGCCCCAGCAATATTATTATAGTTGTATCTGCCTATTAGTTGTGTTGTATGGTTTTTACCACCCGTTTCAAAAACTACAAATGGGCTGGCATCAACAAAAGAACATGTAAAGAAGTCGCCTGGTGCGGGATACATAATTGGTGCTTTGAATA
>JAGQYJ010000038.1:7378-11786 GCA_020436145.1 Cyclobacteriaceae bacterium
CTTCGATGAAAAGCCGCCAGTTCCTGCAAAGTTTGCAATACATCGTTTACCCGTACAATCCTTTCTTTTGGCCCTTCAACCTCTTCATCTACTACGGCATATAGGGCTCCGTCTTTTAAAGCCTGTGTGGCAAATTGATTGCCATTGAAGTTTTCTCCCTTAAGCGCAAAAAAGATTGAGTCTTTAGTTACTTTGCGAGAGTCGGTACTTACACCGGTACTTTCCTTAAAAAGCTTATACAGTTCTTTTATTCCCATTTGGCTAAAATAATATGCTTTACTTGAATTGGCATTTTTTCAATTATTCTTTTCAAAAATCTTCCTCTTTCAATTATTGACATCTTTTCTGGCAGTACTTCGTATTTTTGAATATGCGATTTTTTACCAGTCATCTCATATTTTTTTTACTGTCCGCAATGGTGGCAAAGGCGCAGCTTAATTATACTTTTTCTGAAGGCATTCCCGTTTTTCAGGGAGGCAGGGAGCTTGCGCTTCCTTTTGCAGGAGGTTTTGCGGCTCCACAATTTAGCTCCGTTGATCTGAATAATGACAATCTGGATGATTTGTTTGTGTTTGACAGGGCATCCGGTAAAATCTCAACTTTTATTTACCAGGATGGGGAATACATATATGCTCCTCAATATGAGGATGCATTTCCCAAAGGAATGGAAAGCTGGGTTCTGCTGAGGGACTTTAATTGTGATGGCAAGCCGGACATTTTTACTTCCTCTTTGTTCGGAATGAGCCTGTTTGAAAACACTTCAACTGCTGGTGAGTTGAGTTGGGAGTTGCTGCACCAAACAATTTTTACGGAGGGGTCAAACGGACAGATTAACCTGCAAGTGAGCAGTTATGACCTGCCTGCCGTTGGAGACGTGGATGGAGATGGAGATTTAGACATACTGAACTTTAATTTTGCGATTGGTGGAGGAATTGAGTTTCATAAAAACATGAGCATGGAAAACACAGGTATGTGCGGGCTGGACATGGTGCGTATAACAAAGCGATACGGTGACTTTGAGGAATGCACCTGTGAGGAATACATTTTTGGAGAGGAGGAGTGCACAGCTACAGGGGGAAGGCTGGAGCATTCGGGTGGTAAAAGCATTTTGAGTTTTGATGCAACAGGTAGTGGCTTGAGCGATATATTGATTGGCCAGGAATTTTGCGTGTATCCCGGATTTCTGGAGAATGAGGGTACCCTTGCTACTCCTGTAATGACCAATGTAGATTTTGATTTTCCATCCGGATCGGAACCATTGAGAATGGAGTACCCTGCCTTTTATGAGCTGGACATTGACCATGATGGGATAAAAGACCTTATTGCTGGCCCGAATACCTACCTGCCGGATGGCACCCTGGACTATACTTCTTTAGTTACTCTTTACAGGGGTATGGGTAATGGAAATTACAGTCGAATCTCTGATTCTTTTCTGAAAGATGAAATGATTGATGTGGGTTACAAAGCTAGTCCTGCGTTTGCCGACATTGATTTTGATGGTGATGAAGATATGTTGATCGGAACCGGAAAGACCGGTGAAGGGGCTTCTGTTTGGTTATATGAAAATACAGGAAATGCTTTATCACCTGCTTTTGAATTAAACGATAAGGATTTCCTTGGATTCCAGGTCGAAGGACTGGAAAGTATTAGGATTCAGTTTTTAGAAGGTGACGCTACAAATGCGAAGGACCTCATCGTCTATAAAGTAGAATCCAATGAGCTGATTTCAGTTCTTTACACACATACGGGTAACCCGCTTAACCCTTATGATATAAGCAATTCACAGACCATTCCATTACCAACAACCTCAGTATGGGATACTCCGTGTTTGTTCCCATTGGGGAATAGCTATGGTTTGCTGATTGGTAAGCAAGATGGCAATCTTGAGTACTATCGATTGACGGGTTCACTTGCAGGAGGGGCATGGGAATTGATTTCTGACAGTTATCTTGGGTTCGTAGAAGATTTCAATAAGCGAAATCTGAGGGTGACAGTGGCGGACTTTAATGCCAACGGAACCCAGGATATGCTTTCTATTGATGACTCAGGAGAGGTAGTTGTATATGAAAACTTCACCTCAGAAAACACTCCTGTGGAGGTTAAAGGTTATGACCTGGAGAGAGATGTGCTTTTTAATCTTGGTTTTGGTTCACAGGCAAACCCATATCCTGCATTTTTGTTTGGCACACAGGAGCCCGCTATTGGTATTGGTTTGCTTCAGGGAGGTTTGTTAGTTTTAAAAAATACTAATGAAACACCAGGTAAGGGTGGACTGGTTTTACATGTAAATGCTTATCCCGTTCCGCTGGAAAATAATAAGTTGGTTATCCAATCCAATAAGGATTGTACTGTTCGATTGATAGACTCTATGGGCAAGCAGGTATCAACAAGTTTTGACCTTAATGCTGGTAATCCTGAAACCATTGAGCTTTTATACGTGCCGGGAATCTACTTTGCAGAGTTTATAACAAATTCGGAACGACAAACTATTCGACTACCTATTGTTGATTAGGTTTTACTGTTGGGAATTTCAATAATGAATGTGGAGCCTTTTCCAGCTTCAGATTCAAGTTTAATCTTTCCTCTTAACTTGTCCGCAGTTTCTTTAACAATAAAGAGCCCAAGGCCTGAACCTGTATTTTGGTCATTGGCCCTGAAGAACATTTCAAATACCTTCTCGTGGTATTTTTTTTCAATTCCAATTCCATTGTCAATTACCTTAATAATGGCTTTATCCTTTTTCTTTTCGACATTAATCTTAATGAAGGGATTTCTTCTTGTGGACCGGTAGCGAATACTATTTGATATGAGATTGCTTAAGATGAGCTTTAAACGGTCAGTATCGGAGTAAAAGAAATGTTTCCCTTTTTCTGAAACAGAAAAGTCAATAGGATCACTGCTCATATACACCAATGATTTAAACGTATCCTCCGCAAGGGTCTTGAAATCCACCTTTTTGTTTACAGCCTGCAGCCTTAAGTTCCTGGAATAATCCGTAATATCCGAAATAAACCCATCCAGCTTAACAATGCTTTTATCCATTAGCGTCAAGTATTCTTTTAACGCTTGGCTCAAGGGTTCTCTTTTAGATAGGTCAATAAGGCCAAGCAGAGAGGCTAACGGAGCCCTCAAATCATGAGAGGCGCTATAGACAAACCGGTCAAGCTCTGCATTTAGCTTTTTAAGCTTCTCGTTTTGTGTTTTAAGCTGTGTTTCTGCTTTTTTCAATTGACTGATATCAATATGGATGACGGTAACTTGTTCTACAACTCCATTGATTTTTGTGGGGGAAGCGATGCTGAATAAATGGTAGGGTTTCCCATAAATTTTAACATAGTTTTCTCCCCTTATTGTTTCACCATTTAATACACGTTTAAATATTTCTTCCCATTTACGGGCAGATTCATCATTCACATCAGAGAAATCAATGTCTTTACCCTCGTTATTTCCCCATACTTGCTTACCCACATTGCTTTGCATCAGCATTTTTAAAGATTTATCTCTCACGGAAAAATCAATGGGAATTTCTCTGAGCAATGTGTCAAGCAACGCCTGGTTTTTCCTCAGGTTATCCTCATACTCTTCTCTTTCAATTATAGAACCAATCCACTGACCCATTATTTGAACAAAATCGGTGTCTGCGGAACTGAATTCTCCTACAGAATAAAAAGAGGAAAATGAAAGTGTACCTCTTACATTGCCACGAACCCAATAGGGAACTCCAATATAGGACTCCAGTTGTAAAAGCTCATAAGCTTTGCTTTTAGCATATTTCGATTTTTTGAAATTAGGAATGGCAACCAGTTTGTTTTCCATTACAGTAATGGAACAATAGGTCTGGGACAAATAGTGGATGTCATCTGTTGAAAAATCGGGGATACTGCTATAGAAATCCTCGAATATGAAGTCTTCTCCCTCAATAATTGACAGCGAACCAACCTGCATTCCAAGCGATTGAGTAGCCATTTCCAGGATTTTAGAAACTTGCTCACTGAAAGGAGTTGAGGTATCTGATGTGAACTCGTACATCTTCTCCATTCGTAAAGTTTGCTCCTCAATTTCCAGCGTGGCCTTCATTTTTTCAGATACGTCCCTTACAATAGCCTGAATAAAGAGTTCATCCTTGATATAGAAAGCATTCAAGCTTACCTCTGCATCAAATAAGGCTCCATTATACTTTTTATGTTTCCAGTAAAAGGTCTGTGGAACACCACTTATGGCAGCGTTTATTTTTTCCAGAGCTTTCTCCTTGGAGTTACGTTTATCAGGTTGTTTAATTGGAGAAAACAGGTAGGGTGGTTTGCCAATAAGTTTGTCTCTTGTGTTACATCCAAACATTTCAAGTGCTTTTGGATTACAATCCACAAAAATGTCATTACTCATAAGCAGGAATGCATCATTGGCCTTT
>JAGQYJ010000038.1:11885-22090 GCA_020436145.1 Cyclobacteriaceae bacterium
GTAAAGAGGGTCCGGTATTTTTCTTCATTAATTTTTAGTGATCTTTCCGCCTCTTTCATTTCGGAGATATCCTGAATTACTCCCACAATACCGGTTTGCTTACCATTTTTATCTGTTATGGGCGACCTGATAACAATGGCATTCTTACTGTGGTTTTTGTAGGTGGTCAGAGAGGTCTCAATACGATTTGTTCCATGTATTTTTTTGAGCTTTTCAGTAGCCGATAGTATCCTGTTCTTTGTTATCAGATCAGGCAATTCACTCACAGGCCTTTTGATTATATCCTTTTCAGATATTCCAAAAAAATCAAGGTATGCATCATTGCAGGTTTCATATACTCCATTGCTGTTTTGGCAATACACTGGATCGGGAAGGGACTGAATTATTGTCCTCAGCTTTTCTTCCTGCTCTTTCAGCATTTGATCGTTTTTGAACCACTCCATTTCAGTGCCTATCCTGTTGGCAAAAAAATGAAGTTTATAAGCATCTTCTTCTGATATGTTGCTTTGTTTAGTATCCATTACAACCACAAGCCCCATTGGAGAGCCATCTTTATAGTAAATGGGAGTTCCTATATAAGACTTAACTCTCATTTTTGATAGCCCCTTGTCTTTAGGATAAAGTTCGGCTACCTTATCCAATACGATCAGTTGCTTTCGATCAATTACATTTTCACAAGGCGAACCATCCAGTTTATAGGTAAAGTTGGGTTTGAACTTGGTTTTATTCCAAAAAGAAATGGTAGTTACTTTTTTTTCTCCACCTTCATGTATCAGTTCACCAATAAAAGCATAACTCATTCCCAGTGTTTTGGCCAACGCCTTGGTAATGGACTTGAAAAAATCGCCACCCACCTCGTTATAGGTTCCTTTCAATATTTGAAATAATCCCTCGTCCCAGTCTTTTCTTGACCTTATGGTGTTTCCAATAAGTAAATATCCGGTTGTATTTGGGTTTAACAGCACCGGTGAAACAGTAAACCTGAAAAGAATAGAAGGCCCATTTTTAAGTGTAAGGTCAATATTTTTCTCTTCAGATTGCCCGCTTATTATTTTTTTGAGTGCACTAACTCCTTTAAATAAACCTGCCAGGGGTTGTTGAATAATATGTTTTTTATAAAGTCCTGACTCTTTGGTTAATTTTTTATTACAAGCAATAACAGCCATTTGTTTATCAATAGCTATAGCAACAGAATCTGTAATCGAATCTGTGAGCTTAGTAATATGGTAATTTGAAGGGCCTATAAACTACTTTTTTATTCCATTAAAATTAGGAATTATAAATTCATGTGCAGAAGTTTCTTTTAAAAAAAACTTGAATTAAGTCTATTTATGGATGTGAAAGGAATCCGCATCTTTAAATGCAGGAAATTTTTCCCTGTATTCAACAAGCTTAGTTTTTGAAAGATTGACATACAGTATTGTTTCCTGTTCTGTTTTATCAATTACGGGCTCACCTTTAAAATCATATCCAATTGATTGCCCGTTGTACTCTATGCCAATACCATCCTGCCCTACGCGGTTAACACCTACTGTATAACTCAGGTTTTCAATTGCTCTAGCTTTTAACAGGGTATCCCAGGCACCAATTCTTGCTTTAGGCCAGTTGGCTACAAATAAAAGCACATCGTATTCCAGGTTCAAGTTTCTGCTCCAGACAGGAAACCTCAAGTCATAACATATAAGCGGTTTTATTTTCCAACCTTTCGCCTCAACAACTGGACTTGATTCGCCCCCGGTAAAATGTTTCTCTTCATCAGCCATTCTAAATAAATGGCGCTTATCATATTTAATAAATTTTCCATTTGGTGCAACCCAATATAAACGATTGAAGAACTTTCCCGCTTCTTCTATAATTATGCTCCCGGTTATAAACATATTTTTTTGTGTAGCTATTTGTTGCATCCACTTTAAAGTAGGCCCGCTTTCGGTTTCAGCATTTTCCTGAACATCCATGGTAAAACCCGTTGTAAACATTTCTGGCAGAATAATAACATCGGAAGGTTTGGCCATACCTTTAATTTTAGCTTCCAGGGCTTTTTTGTTTGCTTCCGGGTTGTGCCAGACAACGTCTGTTTGTATCAGGGCCAGTGTTAAATCTTGCATAGTAGTTGGGCAGCTTGTTCCAGTGTTTCATCAGTTTTTGCAAAGCACATGCGCAGGTAGTTTACATGTTCTCCGTTTTGGTAAAAAACAGAAGCTGGAATTGTAGCAACCCCATGTTCTTTAGTCATCCATTCTGCCATCGCTGTGTCGGGTTTATCACTTACTGTATCATAACTAAATAACTGAAAGTAGGTTCCATAGCAGGGGTGTGGTTCAAAGCGAGATGTGCTTAATAATTCTTTAAAGCGGTCACGCTTACTTTGGTAAAACTCAGGCAATCCAGCATAGTTTTTTTCATTTTGCATATAATATGCTATACCATATTGCATGGGAGTGTTGCCACAAAAAACATTGAATTGGTGCACTTTTCTGAGCTCCTTGGTAATACTCTCGGGCGCAACCATATAACCTGTCTTCCAGCCTGTGGCATGAAAGGTTTTGCCAAAAGAAAAAACAGCAATCCCTTTTTGGTAAATGCCGGGGTATTTTAAAACAGATTCATGTGACTTGCCATCAAAAATGATATGCTCGTACACTTCATCACTTATTACGTACAGATTGTACTGAGTTGCCAGCTGTTCCAGTTGGGCCAGATCATTATTACTTAAAACAGAGCCTGTAGGGTTATGTGGTGTATTAATTATAATGGCTTTTGTTTTAGGACTTATGGCTTGTTTCACTTCCTCCCAGTCTATTCCAAAATGTGGTGGTTTCAATTCCAAATGAACAGGTACCCCTTTGCAAAGCCGAATAGCAGGGTCATATGAGTCATAGGCCGGATCGAACATAATAACTTCATCCCCTTCTTCTACAAGTGCTGTTATGGCTACAAATAAAGCCTGTGTACCTCCTGCAGTTATGGTTACTTCCGTATCAGGATTGACCTTAGCCGAGTATGTTGTATAAATTTTTTGAGCAATAGCTTCTCTGAGCATTGGTAGCCCGGGCATAGGGGAGTACTGGTTGAATCCTTTTTGCATGCCCTCATGCACCAGCGAAATCAATTCTTCTGAAACGGGAAAATCAGGAAATCCCTGGGATAAATTAACAGCATTGAAATCGGCAGCCATTTTAGACATTACAGCAAAAATGCTGGTGCCTACATTTGGTAGTTTAGATGAAACGGACAAAATGATAGTGTTTTGTTTACTATCAAATCTACATATTCAGCCGGTCAATAAACAGCCTGATGCAGCCTAATTACTTGGCAAGAGGTGCTTTTATCCGATAGCTGGTTTTTACATTCCCCTTGCTGATGTTTTGCAGTTTCCCTTTAAGTATTCTCCTCTTAAATGGTGTAAGATGGTCTGTAAAAAGTATACCTTCTATATGATCATATTCGTGTTGAATGATACGAGCTTTTACACCGTCAAAGGTCTCTTCATGTTCTTCCCAGTTTTCATCAAAATATCGGATGGTCAATTCTTCCTGCCTGTCAATAGCTTCCCTAATATCGGGAATGCTCAGACACCCTTCTTCAAAGCTCCACTCTTCACCCTCTTCATTTATAATTTCGGGGTTGATAAAAACTTTCTTAAAGCCACTCAAACCTTCTTCGTCTTCATCTTCGTCATCTGCCATGGGAGTAGCATCTACTACAAACATGCGAATGCTCATTCCTATTTGAGGGGCAGCCAGCCCAACACCACTGGCGTTTTCCATGGTTTCAAACATATCTTCAGCCAGTTGTTTCACGTCCAGCTCTCCTTCTTTTATATCCTTTCCCTTCTTTTTCAGAACAGGGTCTCCGTAAACAACAATGGGGTATATCATCTTCTAAAACTCTGCGATTCCATGAACGACTGAAGAATAATCGTTGCGCTCACTTTATCAATATTTTCTTTTTTTCTTCGGTCTTTTTTGGTTGAACCGCCTCTAATCATGGCATCCAAAGCCATTTTAGAGGTGAACCGTTCATCATGCAAATGTACAGTTTGATCAGGAAAAAATTTTTTTAGTTGTTGAACAAATTTTTCAACTGCCTTTGTCGAATCAGTCGGTTTGAGGTCAAGGTCCAGTGGTTTGCCAACCACAAAAGCCTCTACACTTTCCCTGGCACAATACTTTTTTAAAAAATCCAGAACTGTATGAGCAGGTACAGTTTCCAGTGCTGTTGCAATTATTTGCATTGGATCTGAAACGGCCAGTCCAACCCGTTTGAGACCATAGTCTATGGCAAGGAGCCTCCCCACTAATTAAGTACCGAATATTTAGAGATTACTTTATAAAGCTCTTTTTCCATAAGGAGCGCTTTTGGAAATAATACTTCATTTTCAATCCTGGAATGAATGATCAGGTTTTTTTCAAAGGACTGAAGTTCTGAAAAAATAACTTTTAGGAGTACAGGAGAGTCCTTTTCGTGTGCGTAATCGTTAGTGAGTTTTCTAATACCAATCATTACATCATCATGTGCCTGATGTTCATGGGCGATAGCTTTGATCGAGTATTTTTTTAAATTAAAAAATAAAGAAGAGGTAGCTACTTCTCCTTTTAGTGCTTTCTCTATCTGTAGAATATGCTGAAAAACGGTATCCTCTTCTTCATGCATATGTTGTATAAAATCCTCTACAAACAAAGGGAAAAGCCACTTGATGTCATTGATAACCGTACAACCTCCCTGAGATGGATAACAGTTTATCAATTTGGCCAGGTAAGGAAGCGTATGCTTTACAAACGAGAAGTGTTTGTGTTTCAAATAGGCAATTACTAAATCTACCGGAAGCCCAATTAGATATTGAAGGTGCTCCTGATCGTCTTCAATTACATCTTCAAGGCCGGCAATAATAAGTTCCGGTTTCAGCCCCTTTTTTTTACATACTTCGGCTAAGTTTTGTTCCTGGTAATCGTAAAAATCAATGCCAAAATGATGAAGAACAGACGCAAAGACATAATTCTCTTCTACAAGGTCCAATATTCTTCTCTTTTTAAGGCCCACAGGATTAATCAAGGTTTGAACAAATATAACTAACCGCACTTTCGTACAGCTCATTTTCCAGCCAAATTATTAACAATATTTAACGCGTATATACGGCAACAAATTTGGGTTTGGTTTGATACGGATTACTTTCCATTGCCTTAAATTTTAGCGTAATTTGTGCTCATGACCAAAGAACAGCTTGTAGAACAAATAAGAGAAAAAGATTCTTATCTCTGTGTAGGTCTGGACACCGACATTCGTAAAATCCCCAGACACCTTCTTTCCTCAGCAGATCCCATTTTTGAATTCAACAAGCAAATAATTGACGCAACGCATACGTATGCGGTGGCATACAAACCCAACATTGCCTTTTATGAGTCGATGGGTACCCAAGGGTGGGAAAGTTTACAAAAAACAGCAGAATATATACCTAAAGAGTGCTTTACCATAGCAGATGCAAAACGCGGAGATATAGGTAATACCTCTGCCATGTATGCCCGTGCTTTTTTTGAAGAGATGAATTTTGATTCCATAACGGTTGCACCTTATATGGGAAAAGATTCGGTGGAACCTTTTCTTCAGTTTGAAGGCAAATGGGTCATTCTATTGGCCTATACTTCTAATACAGGGAGCGAAGATTTTCAAAAACTGGAAGTGGGTAGTTTGGGCTATTTATATCAGCAGGTCATTGAAATTTCGAGCAAGTGGGCAAATCCCGGCCAATTGATGTATGTTGTGGGAGCTACCCATCCGGTAGAAATGAAGCAAATACGCGAAATGATACCGGATCATTTTATGCTGGTACCAGGCGTTGGAGCACAGGGAGGTAGTCTTAAAGAGATTTCAGAAGCAGGCCTTAACCGTGAAGCGGGACTCCTGGTCAATTCATCCCGAGGAATAATCTACGCATCTGATGGAACTGATTTTGTCAAGGCAGCTTCCAAAGCTGCCCAAGAGCTACAAGAAGAAATGAAGCAGTACCTTGACCTGTATTGCAAGTCATAGTTACCATGCGCGAAAACATTCTCTATTTTATCTGGCAGCAGCAGTACTTTTCATTTAGCGATGCTAAGACCATAACGGGTGAATCTATTCAGGTAATACATCCGGGTTTTCACAATATAAATTCGGGGCCGGATTTTGAACAGGCTAAGATCAGGATTGGAGAAGTAGAATGGAATGGGGATGTGGAGATTCATGTAGGTAGTTTAGACTGGACATCTCATGGTCACCAGCATGACAAGGCTTACAACAAAGTGATTTTGCATGTTGTATGGGAGCACAATGGAGAAGTTTTTCGTATTGACGGAACTGCACTACCCACTCTTGAATTAAAGAACTTAGTTGATAAAGGACTGCTTAACCGTGTAAGGGCACTTATTGAAAGCATAGATGCTATTCCTTGTTCTACACAAATAAACAAGGTATCTCACATAACTATATTGGAAACCGTTCACAGGGCTTTGATAAAACGCCTGGAACGTAAGGCGCAAATTGTGTTACAGGAACTCTTTATGAGCCATGGAGATTGGTCTGAAACAGCTTACAGGTTACTCATGCGCCAAATGGGTATGAAAGTAAATGGAGAGGCCTTTTTTGAATTGGCTGAAGCTTTACCTTATCATTTGATTCGAAAGCATAAACATAATCTCATTCATCTTGAAGCCCTTTTATTTGGAGTTAGCGGCTTATTGGTGGCCCCTAAAGAAGATGGATACCTTGCTCAATTGAAAAAAGAGTTTGATTTCCTTTCGCATAAATATGGCTTAAAAAAACAGCTTAGCCCGGAACAATGGAAATTTATGCGATTGCGGCCTGCTAATTTCCCTACGCTGCGCATTGCTCAAATGGCTTCTATTCTCTCTAATCCGGCCGATATCTTTGAAATGCTAACAGAGTTTGCTGACACAAAGGAGTTGACACTTCACTTAAAAATAAAAACATCAGAATATTGGCAAACACATTATCGATTTAAGGTGGAGGCTAACAGGAATGTGCCATCCTTAGGCAAAACCAGTGAAGAACTCATTTTGCTAAATGTGGTAGCTCCTTTGTTGGCAGCCTATAGTATTCATTTGGCAGATAATAAGTATATGGAAAAGGCCGTCTCCATAATGGAAGGACTCAAACCCGAAAACAATCGAATAATTAAGCAGTGGAGTCAATTGGGAATAAGCCCTGCCAGCGGTGCAGAAAGCCAGGGTTTGATTGAGTTGTATAGCGAGCATTGTCAACAAAAAGCCTGTTTATCATGTAGTATTGGGTTTAAAATCTTAAATTACAAATCATGACCTGGGTAGGAATTGGCATTTTCATAATTCTGGTTTTTCTCCATTATAAATTTTATAATGAGGGGTTGCCTATGTTGTACTGGGTTTCATTGTTGGCTAAGCTGGCAGGGGTTATGGTGCTTAGCTGGATGTATGTTAATTTCTATAATGGGGGAGATACCTGGCATTATTTTCATGGTGCCGTAAGATTTAATCAGGAGGCCTTATCCAGCATTTCTAATTTTTTTAAACTATATGTGTTCAACCATTATGAATTGGTTGACAACTTTGAATATGTAAACCAGCCCCGCGCTGCACTTATGCTTAAACTGGTTGGCATTGTTAACATATTTACTGGTAACAATTACTGGGTTACTGGTATGTACTTTTCTCTAATTTCTTTTTCAGGTGTGTGGGTATTTGCCAAATGGTTGAAAACACATCTCAAATTCGGAACCATTGAAATGCTCCTTTTTCTGCTCTGGCCATCGTTTGTTTTCTGGACTTCAGGTGTCATGAAAGAGTCGGTAGCAATTTCAGCCTTGTTGTGGGCGGTCTTCTGCTATATACGCGTAGTGGAAGAAAAAAGGGACTGGATAAGTATTGCATTTATGGGCATAAGCCTGATCTTTCTCTTTTCCATTAAATACTATTATGCTGCAGTATTAATTCCCATACTGGCAACGCATTTTGTGGTTTCTAAAACCCCCTATGTAAATCAGGAGAACTGGAAATGGATGCTGGCCTGGGCCGTAGTACTTACAGGTTTTTTAATGCTGATCAGCACCCTGCACCCCAACTTTTATTGGAACAGGTTTTTGGAAGTTATTGTAAACAATCATGATACCTATGTAGCTAAATCTGATCCCGTCAGCATTGTGCATTACTACCAGCTCAAGCCCAATTGGTTTTCCATAGCCTTAAACGCTCCCAAAGCATTTTTTGCAGGGTTGTTTTTGCCACTTGATTTTAATGGCAACTGGCTGTACGTATTAGCATCCGTAGAAAATTGGGGGATGATCATTCTTATTTTGTTTGGTTTGTACACCTGGAATTACAAGGTTCAAAATAAGTATAAATTATATGTTTGGGCTGCAATTACTTTTATCATTATACAGGCGGTTTTTTTGTCTCTATCCACACCCAATTTAGGTACACTGCTTCGATATAAATCTGCTTTCCAACCTTTCCTGTTAATACTGGTTGCGTCCCTTATTCAGTTTAGGAGGCAGTCAATAAACCTGCCATGGTTGAATGCTTTGGAAGCTAAATAATGTAAAGTACATTAATCAAAACATAACATAGCTGGTTTAACTTTGTGCCAAAATGAGTAAAGAAATATGGAAAAACCTGTAGTGATTTTTGGAGCAGGATCTCTGGGGCGCAGTGCAATGGAGATTTTCAATAGTAATAATGTGTTGGTTTATGGTTTTTTAGATGACGATGAAACCCTGCAAGGCAAAGAAATTGATGATGTAGCTGTTTTAGGAACCACGGATGATGAATCCTTCTTACAGATTGTAGGCAAAGATTGTGAGGCATTTGTAGCTGTAGATGAAAACGAGCTGAGAAAAAGCATTGTAGAAACGCTGAATGATTCCAGAAAGGTAATGCCTGTAAATGCTATTCATTCCAGTGCTATTATTGCGAAAACAGCATCTTTAGGGCATGGCAATCTTGTTGGTGCCGGTGTTATTGTAGGCTCCGGGGCCAGCATTGGTAATCATTGTTTGTTGCATTCAAGGGTGGTAGTAGATCATGAAGCAAAGCTGGGAAATTATGTGCAGGTTGGTGCAGGTGCTAACATTAATGCAGGCGTAGTAATAGGGGATGAGGTATTTATAGGTTCTGGAGTTACTGTTGTTTCCGGAATAAAAATAGGTAAGGGAGCAAGAATAGGAGCAGGTTCTGTGGTGGTAAAGCATGTGGAGAAAAACGCTGTTTTATTTGGCAATCCGGCTATGGAAGTAAAATAATGTGTACATTTATTTTTTTAATGCATCAGTAATGTCGAGAATCCCTGAGTCAGAGCTGATCCTCACCAAGGACGGTAGCGTTTATCATCTAAACTTAAAACCTAAACATATTGCCGATACGGTTATTGCCGTGGGCGATCCAAGTCGTGTTTATACGATTAGCCAGCATTTTGATAAAATCGAGTTTGAAATGAATAAGCGTGAGTTTATCACGCATGTGGGAAAGTACAAAGGCAAACGAATTACAGTTATCAGCACAGGTATGGGTACGGATAATATTGAGATATTCATGACGGAACTGGACGCCCTGGTAAATATCGATTTTAAAACACGTGAGGTAAAAAAGGAAAAGAAAAAACTCAATATTGTTCGTATAGGAACCTCAGGAGCCATTCAGGAAGATATTCCGATTGGTTCTTTCATTGCTTCAGAGTACGGGGTGGGGCTTGATACACTCAATTACTTCTATAATTTCAGGCAAACACCTAAAGAGCTTGAAATTGCAAGAGACGTAAAAAAAAGTACTGGACTTGGTTTTACACCTTATGTATCCAAATGTTCTCCCAAATTGATGAAGCAAATAGGATATGATATGATCAAAGGTAACACGGTTACAAGTCCGGGCTTTTATGCACCTCAAGCAAGAAAAATACGACTTCCGTTACGCCAGCCTAACCTGCTGAGGGACCTGACTCAGTTTCATAAAGGTGATTTTTGGCTTACCAATTTTGAAATGGAAACCGCTGCTTACTACGCATTGGCAAAACTTATGGGACATGAGATGTTGAGCCTTAATGCAATTATTGCAAACAGGAGCAAAGAAGAATTTTCCAAGAACTACGCTAAAGTGATTGATGAGCTAATAAAGATTACCCTTGACAGAATCTAGTATTGATCATCGTGATAACCCTCCTTGACATTAAACATTTTGTCAACT
>JAGQYJ010000003.1:0-9581 GCA_020436145.1 Cyclobacteriaceae bacterium
GATCCGGGCGATCAGCGACGCGACGACGGTCGACGTCTCGTCCGAGCGTCCAGGCGCCGTGTCGACGATCGCCGTCTCTGCGGAGCCCAGGCCGCGCGATCAGAGCGACGCGCCGCGATCCTCGCCCGCGCCTCGTTCGCGCGTCCGCGCGCTGGCCGCCGTTGCGCTGGTACTCGGACGATTGTAGGGTCAGCGCAATGGCAAAAAGAACGGGGCCAAGGATTAGGCCAATAACTTTAATGGATAACCGCATAGATTAAAAAATGGTACCCCTAATGTAGCTAAAATTCGATACTTCCGTTTAGCCACTCACCATCCATATCTGCACCATAGCGTTTGTAGAAATCAATGGCTGGGGTGTTCCAGTCGAGCACCTGCCACATCATGCCGGAATAGCCTTTGGCTTTGCCTTCTTCTATGCAGGCTTCGAACAGCATTTTACCTGCCCCCAGCCCACGGGCTGATTCAGTTACGATCAGGTCCTCTAAATACAGACGCAAGCCTCTCCAGGTAGAATAACGAATGTACCACAGCGCCATGCCAATGATTTCACCTTCATGCTCAGCAACAAAAAACCAATATACGGGGTGTTCGCTAAAGCCATCTCTTCGCATAAGCTCCACGGTGTTAATTGCTTTTTCAGGAGCCTTTTCAAATAAGGCCAGCTCTTTGATTAATTCTAATATTCTCGGTAAGTCGGCTTCTACGCCTCTTCGTATGGTTACACTCATGGTGCTAAGATAAGAGAAACGCTGTTACATTTAAAGGAGAATATTCTTCGCATTATTCTCACCTGAGATTCCGAATCAAGTTCGGAATGACGGAATAGTATTTGATTTTTCAGGATAACAATGTCATCCTGAACTTGATTCAGGATCTAATTTGATACCTTTTTTGCATCGATTGAGATGCTGAAACGAGTTCAGCATGACGAATGGTCTGGGTTACAACTCAATATCCACCTGATTGCGGATAATGTCTTCCATGGTTTCACGTTTGCGGATCAAGTGAGGTTTGCCCTTATAAATCAATACTTCCGCAGGGCGGAAACGTGAGTTGTAATTGGAGGACATGGAGAAGCCATAGGCTCCCGCATTTTTTATTGCTAGAATATCGCCTTCTTTAACTTCGTCCAACTTACGGTCCCAACCAAAGGTGTCGGTTTCGCAGATGTAGCCCACAATGGTGTACACCCGCTTGGTGCCATTGGTATTGGAAATATTCACAATATCGTGGTAGGCATCGTACATCATGGGGCGGATGAGGTGGTTCATACCGGAATCCACACCCACAAACACCGTTGCAGGGGTGGTCTTTACCACGTTGGTCTTCACCAATAATACACCTGATTCACTTACTATGTACTTACCCGGCTCAAACCATAGTTGTAAATCACGACCGTAGTCTTTGCTAAACGCTTTAAAGGCTTTGCTTATTTTTTCACCTAGGTCATCCAAATCTACCTGCACATCTGATTCGTGGTAAGGCACTTTAAACCCACTTCCAAAATCGATAAACTCCAACTCCTTAAAGTCTTTGGCAAGGTCGAACAACAGCTTAGCTCCGTTCAGGAATACGCCCGCATCGAGAATGTCAGAACCGGTATGCATATGGAGGCCAACTACTTTGATGTTATAGGTATCGATTACACGCAACAGGTGACGCGTTTGCAAAATGGAGATTCCAAACTTGGAGTCGATATGGCCTGTGGAGATTTTATGGTTACCCCCAGCCATCAGGTGTGGGTTCAGGCGAATGCACACCGGAACAGTATCATGGTATTCATGCCCGAACTGCTCCAGGATGGAGATGTTATCAATATTAATCATCACCCCTTTTTCGATTCCTTCTTGGATTTCGCTAAAGGAAACACCATTAGGGGTATACATAATGTCATGAGGTTCAAAGCCGGCCATTAACCCCAGCTCTACTTCCTGAATGGAAACCGCATCAAGCCCTGCCCCCAGCGAACGTAGGTATTTCAACACTGCCAGGTTCGAAAGTGCTTTGGTAGCGTACTTAAGTTTAACATCAAGTTTTGGGAACGCCCCTTTAAGCTTTTCATACTGTGATTTAATCCGTTCCGAATCATACACATAAACGGGGGTGCCAAATTCTTTGGCAACGTTGAGAAGGTCAATCCCTTGCACCTGATAGTTATTATTTACTAGCTCCATTGGTAAAAAATAAGGTTCAAAGATACAAGAAGAAAAATAACAAAACTGTCATTCAGAGGCTTTCTGGGCAAGGGTAATGTGTTGGCAAGCCGTGGAATCTCTTGGAAGGGGACTCCACGGGTCATTCTTAGCACAGTCCACCCCAATTGACCCTCTGAGTGACGTGATAGAGGTTTTGTTATTTGACCTTCAGCACGATCTTACCAACATTTTTATTGGCCTCCATGCACTTATGCGCTTTCTGAATGTCATTCCAGTCGAGCACACTGTCTATAATGGGAGTAATCTTGCCAGAGGCTAAATCTGGAAGAAAATCTGCAGAAAAAGCCTGGATAAGCTCCTGCTTGTAGGCATTACTTCGTGCACGAAGCGTTGTTCCCTGTATTTTCAGTCGTTTGGTAAGAATAGAACGTATGTTAAACTCTTCAAGCCTAATGCCACCCATAGTGGCTATGAGTACAAGTCTTCCATCAATTGCCAGGCTATCCAGGTTTCTAACAAAGTTAGGAGCACCAATAAAGTCAAGAATAATATCTACTCCACGCTCTTTGGTGAAGTCTTTTACCGCCTGCGCAAAATCCTGCGTTTTATAATCAATGGCTAAGTCGGCTCCTAAGTTTTTGCAGGTGTCATGTTTAGCAGCTGATGCCGTACAAATAACCTTACAGCCCCTTGCTTTGGCAAGCTGAATGGCAGAAGTGCCTACTCCGCTGGCTCCGGCATGTACTAGTACTGTGCTTCCAAATTTGGTTTTCCCTTCAAAGAATAGCGCCTGATAAGCAGTTAAGAAAACTTCAGGAATGGCTGCCCCCTGCTCAAGTGTAAGTGAGTTGGGTACATGCATCACCAACCGTTGATCTGCCTTAACGTACTCAGCCTGTCCACCGCCTGCCAGTAGCGTCATAACACGATCACCGGGTGTAAAATGCTTTACATTTTTACCCACTTGTTTTACTATACCTGATGCCTCAAGACCCAGGATTTCGGATTCGCCTTTTGGTGGTGGGTATTTACCCTTGCGTTGCAGCAAGTCGGCTCGGTTAAGAGCTGCATAGTGCACTTCAATAAGCACTTCATTTTCATTGACAACGGGCATTTCCGTTTCCCCAATGTAGAGGGTTTCAATGCCACCGAATTCGGTTTGAAGTACCGCTTTCATCTTACTCATAAAACTCGCTTATCTCATTCAGAGGTTTACGCTCCAGTTTGGGCACAAAGGTTATTTCAGCAGGGTAGCCCACCGGAATTAAAAGGAAAGGTCGCTCGTTTTCGGGGCGGTTCAATATTTTGCTGAGAAAGCCCATAGGGCTTGGGGTATGCGTTAATGCTACTAATCCGGCATTGTGAATGGCGGTAAGTAAAAAGCCACTGGCCAAACCAACCGACTCGTTCACATAGTAGTTGTTGGTTTTGTCTTCGCCATTTATGTTATAGGCCTTTTTGAAAACCACTATCAGGTATGGAGCTATCTCCAAAAAAGGCTTGTGCCAGTCGGTACCCAGATGCTCCAGGTCGTGGAGCCATTCCTCACTCATGCGTTTACTGTAGCTTTCCTTTTCTTCTTCTTCAGCGGCTATGCGAATCTGCTTTTTAATCTCCGGGTTGGAAACCACGCAGAACGTCCAGGGTTGCTTATGCGCTCCTGAAGGAGCTGTTGAAGCAGATTTGAGAATATTCTCAATCACCTCCTTTGGAACAGGCTTGTCTGAAAAGTCACGTGCGGTTCTGCGGCTATTGAGCCAATGGAAATAGGTATCAGAACGTTCCACCATTTCGTGGGGTTCGTACGTATCGCGCACGTACTCCACAAAAGGGAAGCCGTTGATTTCTTTGGTTTTCATAACAGGCCCTGGTTATTACATAGATGTTTCTTCTTTCCCCCAATCTAGCATGGCATCCAATGTGCTGGTAGCCACATAATGGTAATTTGGCCGTGCTTTGGCATAAATGTCTTTGGCCATTTGCTTTCCGGCTTCTGTCTTAACCATTTCGCCATACAAGGGTGTTAAGAATTTTCTTCTTCCGGTGTGTACCAGGAAGTTCTCCATGTTTTTATAGGCAGGAGTGTACTGGTGCTTAATCGCATGAACAAACCAGGCATCTAAAACCTCAGAGTTACCGGAATAAGTAAAATTAAGATACTCGTCCAAAGCAGTCATTTGCTCCAAGGTCATGCTTTCCGGTAAGCCATGCAGGAAATGAAGCCACTCATGCGAGCTCCATTTTTTTGTGATTATGTCTTCGGGTGAGATAAGCTCCTGAATGGGAGTACCACTTTCCCATTTTTTAAGCACCTCATCCACTTTGGCAAAACGATCCGAAACGGGCTGAGGGCAATTGGCCGGAAGGCCTTCACTATAAATCCAATCTTTGTAAAGCTGCTCATCTATCGCAATTCCATTTTTTTCAAATAGCCTGGTGTTTAGCTGTTCAATAAATTCTTCTGTTGTCATTGAATGGAATGCGTTGGAAGTAAAATAATCTTTAAGAAATGTATCAAATTTTTCACGCCCCACTTTTTCTTCCAACAAACGCAGGAAATAATAGCCCTTGTCATAGGCTATATTGGTCATTCCATCGTCAGGGTTGCGGCCTTCAAGATGCAGTTTCAATTCTGTGTCTTCGGGATGCTCGCTTTCACTTATCGATTTTATTTCTTTCTTCAGACCCTGAAGATTAAGGGTAGCAAGCATCTCTGAATAATCACGGCCATATAGCGCTTCCATAATACGTTGCTCGAAATAAACCGTAAACCCCTCGTTTAGCCAGAAGTCGTCCCAGGTTGCGTTGGTAACCAAATTACCCGACCACGAGTGTGCCAGCTCATGTGCCACCAATGAAACCAGCGAGCGGTCACCTGCCAGGATGGTAGGTGTGGCAAAGGTTAAACGTGGGTTTTCCATTCCACCGAAAGGGAAGCTAGGAGGGAGTACAATTAAATCATACACGCCCCATTGGTATGGGCCATAGAGTTCTTCTGCTGCTTCCACCATATGCTGCATGTCCTCAAACTCATAAGCAGCCGCCTTAACAATAGAGGGTTCGGCATATACTCCTGTTCTGCTTCCAATTTGCTGATAGGCAATATCACCTACTGCCAGGGCCAGCAAATAAGCCGGAATGGGTTTGTTCATTGTAAAGCTGTAGGAGCCATCTTCAGCTACCTCTGTTGGGTTAGTAGCACTCATCAAAGCCAGCATGCCTTTGGGCACGGTAACATGTGCATTATAGGTAAACCGAATACCGGGCGAGTCCTGCACCGGCACCCAGCTGCGGGCCAGGATAGCTTCCGACTGAGTGAAAAGAAATGGGCCTTTTTCATCAGCAGTCTGTTTCGAATTCAGCCATTGAAGAGCTTCAGCATCAGGACTGGTGGTATATTTTATGCTTACTTTTTGGGTTTCAGGCTCTAGCTTAACCATAAGCGGGCTCCCCATAAATGGCTTAGCCTCGCCTAGTTCAAATGTAAGCGGCTGCCCGTTTCCATCTTTTACTTCCTGAATGGAAAGACCATTGGTGTCAAATATAATTTCAGAGGCATTCTCCGATTTAGAAATGCCAAAGCTGGCGGTCGCACCAATTGTTTTTGTATCAAAATCTACCGAGGCATCCCAATCCATATGGGTAATTACGGCCTCTTCAGGTTTAGCGTAGCTATGATGATCTACTACTTTCATAGGTTCTTGAATTTCAGTTTCGTTTTGTGATGTTGAGCAGGCGTACAACATAAAAGAAGCTCCTAAAGCCAACAGATATCTTTTATAATATTTTTGCATTAGTATAAGGTTTACAATTTATGAATAGGGTTGTAGGCTAATGGAGGGTAAAATTAGGTAGAGCAGACCAATAGCCATACCTAATTTGGAATAAATTGAGGAGTGGCTAATTCCGATTTTTATTGGTAGCAGTTATATACTTAGGAGTGTCCTTTAACTACTATTTTTATAATTCTGAAATTGAGCAAAAAGAAGCGAATAATCTGGTAGGGGACAAAGCTTCTGAAAAACAAAACTCCTTTTGTAGGCATAGGAGGATAGTACTGCTCTGAGTATCTGGGTATATTTCTTTTTTTCATCATTTTCTTATTCAGGAATTATCCACCAGAAGGGTCTTCCTTTGGCTTTATATAAAAACATGTAGTGCATTAACCATTTGAGCCAATGACCGGCCAGGCCCGGTTCGCCCATGGTATTGGTAATATCGCGCCCCCAATCCGGATATTTTTCCCAGTCGGGCACAATCGGGTTTACAGTCATGGTTGCGGCTGTGCCTTGCGTCATGCCATAACCAGCCGAAACCACACAGGCGGCTCCCATTTTACCCATAGAGGCACGGTGCTTAAATTTGGGTTCTCCGGACTTGATCCACTCAGCCACATTTTGAGCCGTAATTTTGCCTGTAACACCTGAGGGCATTCCTGTTCGCGGAGGAGCAGGGAAAATAGGCGTACCATTTTTGCTTTTCATTGGTTTTGAAATGGAGTGAGGAGGGGCAAAGGCAATTCCGGGTGCAAGTACGTTAGGGTATGTTGGGTTCTGGTATGTTTCAGGCCAATCATTTACACTCCAGTTATCATAGTCTTTTGGGGTGTAGTCAGCATCTACCTTCATAAATCCGTTGGGAGCAAAGAGTGTATCTGTAATATCTTTTCCCGATTTATCGAATGCTTTGAACCCATGGCCGGAAAATCCGGGGATAAGCATAGCAAAGTCGAAATGCTGTTCATGGTGTTCTCCATCCAGTGTTTCATAATAAATGGTATTGTTTTCCACCTTTTTAACACCGGCACGCTTAATCCATTTTATGCCTCGCTCAATAAAATACGATTCTGTGAAGAGCTTGGTATTGGAGATATACCCTCCTTTCTTAATAAAGGCACCACCCATTCCAAAATCGCCTAACTCATACTCGTTGGTGAGCCATACCAGTTCAGCTTTGTCTTGAAGTTTACGATGTTTTATTTCATAGGCTACGTTCAAAATATATTCAAAGGCTGCGCCCTGGCACGTAGCAGTTGGGTGACCGGTGCCAATTACAAAGGTTTGTTTTTCACCGGATTTCATTTTTTCAAATTTTTGCTCCAGTGTCTCCCAGGCTTCACTCGCATGTCCATACGTACAAACAGAGGTGAGTCCTCCCTGACCGGGTACAAGCCCTTCGGTCGCCCCAAAATTTAGCTTTGGCCCAGTGGCATTGATAAGATAATCGTAAGTTACTTTTTCTTTTTGCCCCATCTTATCTTCAGAGGTGTACTCAACTTCTACAAAAGCGCTATCCAACTCACTATCCCCTTCAGGGAAGAAATTGATGGCCTTGGCCTGTACTAGTTCTACACCCCATTTTTTGTATCTTGGAGCCAGCTTAAAACGTACTTCGTCTATTTTCATTCTGCCCACACCTACCCAAATATTAGAAGGTATCCAGTTATAATAGGTATTAGGGGTAACAACAGTGATGGTATGCTTTTTACTTAAATACTTGCGCAAATAGGATGTAGCGGTGTGTCCCGAAATACCAGCGCCAAGAATAACAACTCGTGCCATTTTAAAATAGTTTTTGAATGGTAATTCACGAAATTATAATTTAACAAGCTGGTTTTATGTGATGTATATTACAAAGTAGCGCACACAAAAGTAGGTCAGGCTCGTGGTAGCTTAATGTAAAATTTGGTTCCTTCTCCTTTCTTACTTTCCAGCCATATCCATCCGCTCATTCTATCAATATATCTTTTTACGATGTACAACCCTAAACCGGTGGAAGATTCATTACTGGTTGGTGTCGCACTTAACACCTTATGTTTTTTAAACACATTTACCAGGTCTTCATCACTAAAACCGGGTCCCTGGTCCTCAAGTGTAATAAGGACTTGATTTTGATCTGATTTTACTTCAATACTTATCATAGAATTGGCATTGGAATATTTAACTGCATTGGAAACCAGGTTTGAAAAAACCTTGGAAAGGCCTTCTGCAATACCATGTACTAAAAGATTTTTAGAATCGGTTTTGTACGTTACCGAAATGTTTTTTGCTTTTGCAAGAGGATCCATTTCGTCCAAGACTTTTGAAATAGTTTTGTTCAAATTAACTTCTGTCAACCCAGATTGATCAATTGATTCTTCAACTGACTGGGTTTTCAAATAGCCCGTTATTTGATTTTTGTGATCATCAGCAACACCTTTGATTTTTTTTATCAGGCCTTTTTGGTCACTTGTCAGTTTATGGCTTTCAAGTTCCAGGATAGAAACGAGCCCTTCAATTTGCGCCAAAGGTGTTTTAAGATCATGCGCTACGATGGTCATCAGTTCACTTTTTTCAACGTTGAGCTTTTCGAGTTTAAGCTTTTGTGCCTTGAGCAACTCCCGATACCTATTTTGAACCATGATAAAGTATTGAAGAGCCAAAAAAATCACAACAATCAGGGCTATAATGTTTATATAAGAATAATTGTGAGATGGATACGGCTGTATGAATAACTGTGGTGACATGAATAGAAAAATGTCTAAAATGATGAGAAAATAAAGAAGTCTGCTATTGCTTTCAAGTATGATGTAAAAAATGAGCAGTATAATGTAGTAATACTCAACTCCTCGACCAGGTCGTATGTACATAGAGGCAAGAAAGACTTCCAGGTTCAGCAATAGAAATGTCAGGTATTTTGCCGCACTGTATTTCTTCTTTGTTTTTAAAAAAAAGGCGAACAGCGTGGCTACAAAAAAAATTGTTTCCAGTAGTACCGCGTTATAAAGTTTTGTAAAAACCAGGTTATAAAACAGAAAAAAAAGGTTCAAAGACAAGAAAAGGAGAATCACGGAATTAAGTATCCTTAACTGAATTTTTTCCTCAAAATTGACCGCAGAATTAGGTTCTGCATTTAAAAAATAAGATGGCATTGGTGCTGATTATGAGGGAAATATACAAAAAAACGGAAATTAGCTTTCTATTTTTTCCTATTTGTTAAGTACACTCCTGTCAATACACCCAGCATTCCAAGATAATGTCCAGGCAGCAATACTTCTCCATCCCACAAGCCCCATAAAATAGCTACTATAGGAATTAAGTAGGTAACAGAGCTGGTAAAAATGGGAGATGCGATCTGGATAAGTTTATTAAAAAGAGCCATGGCAACCGCTGTGCTCATAATACCTAATAAAGCAATGAAGAATAAAGATCTACGCGCAATTTCCTGAGTAGCAAGCTGGTGAGGTACATCAGAGAATAGTAAGATGTAGGCAAGTGCAAATGGTGTCACCATTCCAAGAGATACACTTGTTACGGTCATTGCATTGAGACCTTTAACATTGAATTTTATCACGTTCACATTAATTCCATAGCATAGAGTGGCTATCAAAATAAATAGCCCGTAGGCATTTAAATTGGCAAGTGAACTCCATGACCCTGCCAC
>JAGQYJ010000003.1:9680-62002 GCA_020436145.1 Cyclobacteriaceae bacterium
GGCAATCATGGTCCAGTCAGCTTCGCCCTTGTACATCTGCTGGCGCGTACGACCATGGATGGTTAAGGCTTTTATGCCAGCTTCCTGAAGCCGTTTTGCTACTTCCACAATTTGGATGGTATTGCTGTCCCAGCCCAGGCGGGTTTTTACGGTAACCGGCAACTCCACCTGTTTTACAATTTCAGCAGTCATCTCCTGCATTTTGGGGAGATCAAGCAAAATACCGGCACCGGCACCTTTGCATGCCACTTTTTTTACAGGGCATCCATAGTTAATATCGATAAGTTCTGGTTGCGCTTCTTCGGCACGCGCTGCAGCAAGCCGCATAGATTCTATCTTGTCTCCAAAAATCTGGATTCCGATGGGCCGCTCATAGTCAAACACATCCAGCTTTTGTACACTTTTAGCTGCATCACGTATCAATCCCTCGGCAGAAATAAATTCTGTGTACATTAGGTCGGCTCCATTTTCTTTGCATACAGCTCTGAACGGAGGGTCACTCACATCCTCCATGGGTGCTAAAAGAAGGGGGAACTCACCTATTTTATGCTTGCCAATTGTAACCATTTATACCATTTCAATAGTAGCCTGCAAAGTTATGGCTTTTCCAAAAAAATAATCCGCTTATTTTTGCCCCAAACAATTCAGGATGTACAATCATTCAACGCAACCTTTTGCTGAACATATAGGACCATGGAAGCTCCTTATTATTACGGTGGTAAGTAGCTTCCTGGGGTTTCAGTTATTGGGTATATTGATTGGGGTATTGGTTGCGTTGCCGTTTTATGACGGAGGGGCCATGGGTTTGCTTAATGCAATGGCTGACCCGGTAGGGAATCCGGATGTACGAATGCCAATTTTGATTATACAGGGTGTTGGCTCCGCCTTTGGCCTCATCTTTATTCCCTGGTTCATTTACACAAAAATATTTAGCCTTCAGCTAAATTTTGGTCAAACCAGGGCAAGCCTTCAACCTGTTATTTATACAGTGCTGATAGTGATTTTTTTTATGGCAGTAAATTCTCCGGTAGTAGAATGGAACCAGAATATACAATTGCCACAAGCTTTCAGTGGATTTGAGCAGGTATTGAAATCCATGGAAAAGGATTTGGAAGTTCTTACCAAATACATGACATCTTTTGAAACCACAAGTCAGTTTTTATTTGGGGTATTGATTATCGCAGTTATTCCGGCCATTGGGGAAGAGCTTGTTTTCAGAGGCCTGGTTCAAAACCATTTTTTCAGAATAACGAAAAATATTCATGTAGCCATCTGGTTGGCAGCATTACTTTTTGGTGCAATACATATGCAGTTTTATGGCATGTTTGCCCGTATGCTGTTAGGGGTAGTATTTGGGTATCTTTATTACTATTCTGGAAATTTATTTTATTCAATGCTGGCCCATTTTATCAATAATGGTGTAGCTGTGCTGGCCGTTTATATGTACAACAAGGGGCAGTTGGAATACGACATGGAATCAGCAGAAGCTTTGCCTTGGTACCAGGTATTGTTGTCAACGGTTGTTTTTGTATTGTTGTTTCTTACGTTTATTAGGAATTTTAAACCAAAGAAAAGTGGCGCCTAGCTGGTCGAAAATATATGAAACAAAAAAACCCTACAGGGCTGAAATAGTAAAGGATATTTTGGAACAAAGGGGGGTTACTGCAATTGTGCTTAACAAAAAAGATACTGCTTACGATATTTTTGGACAACTTGAGGTTCATGTAAAAGCAGATGAGGTTTTAATAGCTTTGAAAATAATAGAGGATGACATCAGATTCGAAGAGGTTTAATTCATTAAATAAACGAGTGCCAACGGCCATTGTGGGAGTCTTGGCTATTATTGGAGGCGTATCCTATGGAATGTGGGGATACTTTGCGGTGTTTTTAATTATTGGTGGGTTGAGTTTGTGGGAATTCTACAGGCTTGCCATCATGGATGAGATGGCTCCTTTAAAAGTATGGGGGACCATACTGGGAATGGCTCTTTTTACTACCTCTTTTCTTATTGAAGCTGATATACTCAAACCGGAATATATCCTGCTCGTTTTCCCGCTTTTTGCTTCGGTATTTCTTATCAAGCTTTATAAAAAGGGAGAGACAAAACCCTTTACTCATGTGGCTTATACCTATCTGGGTATTATTTACGTATCGCTCCCATTTGCACTTTTAAATGTTATTGTATTTGACATGGGGCACTATCGTTACCAGGTTATTTTGGGTATGCTTTTTATCCTTTGGGCAAGCGATACAGGTGCTTTCTTTTCCGGAATTTTGTTTGGCAGAAAGAAGTTATTTGAGCGAGTTTCTCCAAAGAAAACTTGGGAAGGTAGTATAGGAGGAGCATTGTTAGGCTTTATTATGGCTTATGTTTTCTCCTTGTATTTTGAAGATCTCACTATGATTCAGTGGCTGGTAGCTGCTGCTTTAATTGTAATTGCCGGCACCTATGGAGACCTTGTAGAATCACTTTTTAAACGAAGTATTGCCATTAAAGACTCAGGCACATCTATCCCGGGTCATGGTGGGTTTTTAGACCGTTTTGATGGTTTATTGCTTGCAAGCCCCTTTATGGCTGCATTTATAAAGCTGATTTAGAGGTAGTTATAAAATATTTGCGATTTTTTGAGATTAGATTGCCTAACTTTGCGGTTCCTAAACTTTGCAATTAGAAACGTTATTTACTTAAGATGCTAAAAATGAGAATTCATAAAGAGGGAAGAAGACTGCTGAGTATTCTTTTTTTACTCTTGGTGTCATTCAATTTTGTTGTTGCTTATGGAATGAGGCCGACAGAGCAAATTCTTAATTTGAGTATAATTGCTTCTATCATTTTTTACCTGGCGGTACTTCAGTTTTTCAGGAATCCCCGTATAGCTGTTTCCAATAATGGTAAGCATATCTTAGCTCCGGCCGATGGAAAAGTAGTGGTAATTGAAAAAACACATGAGCATGAATTTTTTGATGACGAACGAATTCAAATTTCTATTTTTATGTCACCCACCAACGTGCATGTTAACAGGGCTCCACTTTCCGGAATTGTAAGATACTTTAAATACCACCCTGGTAAATATAGAGTGGCATGGCATCCTAAGTCATCTACCGACAATGAAAGAACCACTATGGTGCTTACCTCTCATACGGGTATAGATGTACTTGTACGACAAATTGCAGGAGCTATGGCACGCAGAATCAAATGGTATGTAAACGAAGGCAGCCAAATTGAGCAAGGTCATGAATATGGCTTTATCAAGTTTGGATCACGAGTAGATGTTTTTCTCCCCTTAGATGCAACTGTTTTGGTGCATCATGGAACTAAGACCAGGGGCGGCAGAACCGTTTTGGCAGAGCTAGCATAAAGTTTGTCTCCTTTTTGACAAAATCTCCATATTTGATGGTTGATGCAAAACGATTGAATCTTCATTACGTTACTTTGACAAAAATTAACAATCATGAAGTATTCCATTGTAATCGTATTACTTTCACTTGTAACTATGGCAAATGCACAAAATCAAAAATCAACTAAAGAAGTAGCTGTATTTGGTGCTGGATGCTTTTGGTGTGTGGAGGCTGTTTTTCAGGAACTGAAGGGAGTGGAATCGGTTGAATCTGGTTATATGGGAGGTAGTGTTGTTAAGCCAACCTACCAGCAGGTATGTACCGGCAATACGGGTCATGCCGAAGTGGCCAGGATAACATACGACCCAAGCGTAATCAGTTTTAAGGAGCTGCTTGAGGTATTCTGGAAAACGCATGATCCTACTACACTTAACCGACAAGGAGCAGACGCAGGTACACAATACAGATCCGCTGTTTTTTATATGAATGAAGAGCAGAAGGAGCTGGCGGAGAAGTACAAGAAACGATTGAATGAGTCTGGGGCTTTTGATGCACCTATTGTTACGGAAATTACGAAAGCGGGTCCATTCTATCCAGCCGAAGACTATCATCAAAATTATTATACTCTTAATCCAAACCAGGGATATTGCCGCTATGTGATTCAACCAAAAGTTGAGAAATTCAGAAAGGCATTTGCAGACAAACTAAAGGACTAATCTCCGTTGTCAATTATTTTTTGATAGTCGGGGCGGGGTAATATATATGGGATTACATCCGGGTTGTTGCTGTCGAACCACATATTGTACCGGGCTATAATTTGCTGGTAATTAAGAAACTTATATTCTTCTTCTGCATCCCTTACCTTTTTGTTTAACTGGGCATAATCAAAAATCATTGAACTCATGTTTCGGGCAAAGTTAATGGCCAGCCTGCCTACAAAATAGGCTTTTAAAGTTATTGTATTTGTAACGAGTCGGTTTACAGTATAATAATCCGGCTGATCATAGGGTTTATTGGGTATCAAAACTATGCTTTCTCGAATGGCGCCTTCTCGCACAACCATGACCCAGCGGCTGCTGTCTTCTTCAAAGTGCTCAGGAACATATAATTGTTCATTCACATAGAACCCGGCAATTTTGTCTTTCAGATATGCTTTTTCCTTATTGTTTTTCTTTCTGTAAGTAATTAGGGGCAAGGTAGGGTCCAACAATAAATAAGGTTCCTCATATTTGATAAGGGCCTCTTCCTTTTCACCACTGTTTAGTACCACGTAGCCGTCAAGTGACTGGCCATACTTATCAGTGCTCACATACCTTTTATATGCTTCTTTGTTGACATTTTGCGCAATAGCGGCTGCACAAAACAAAGTAAAGAATGTACCTAAAAGTGCTTGTTTCATCAGGTTATTGTTTGGCCATAAAACGCAATTACCATACCACATTGCCAAAGACACTTGCCTATAGCAGGCCATTGCAAAAGTAAATATAGAAAACTAACAACAAAATAGACATTTTGACTTCTTCAATTGAGAAAGAAGCTTTTAAAAATAACCAGGTTTAGGAAAGCATTCTGCCATTTAAACCTCAAATGATCCAATCAAAATTTACTTGCAGCTTTCTAATCTCAATTCTTTATACTTGCGGTTGGAAAAATTCAGTGTTAGTAAAAGTGTTATGGAGGTTGAAAAAGAAATAACAACACAAAATTCGGTTTCCGAACTACAGGATAAAATTAGTAAGGTCTTTAGTGAAATAGGGAAAGTGGTTGTCGGCCAGGAGCATATGATTAACCGCTTGTTGGTTGGTCTTTTTTCTAATGGACACGTTTTGTTAGAAGGAGTGCCCGGTATAGCAAAAACACTCACCGTTAGCACCCTTGCTAAGGTGCTTCATCTTGATTTCCAGCGCATTCAGTTTACACCTGATCTCCTTCCAGCGGATTTGGTCGGAACCATGATCTATAATCAAAAGGTTGGGAGTTTTGAAGTAAAAAAAGGCCCTGTGTTTGCCAACATTATTTTGGCGGATGAAGTGAACAGGTCACCGGCAAAGGTACAATCGGCATTGTTGGAATCGATGCAGGAAAAACAAGTTACCATTGGTGAAACTACCTTTCCATTGGATCGGCCATTTCTTGTGCTTGCCACACAAAACCCCGTTGACCAGGAGGGGACCTATCCTCTGCCTGAAGCCCAGGTTGACCGTTTTATGCTGAAGGTTCATGTGGATTACCCTTCCAAAGAGGAGGAAATGGAAGTAATGCGCAGAATGTCGAATCTTTCGTTTGATGCTTCTGTAGATACCATACTTACCAAGGAAGATATTTTTGCCGTTCGCGAGGCGGTCAATAAGGTACATTTGAACGAATCTATTGAGAAATATATTATTGAGCTGGTATACGCCACCCGGGAGCCTAAAAATTATGGCCTTGACCATGAAGCTCAGTATATCCAGTTTGGCGCATCGCCTCGAGCCACCATTAATATGAACCTGGCGGCCAAAGTAGTTGCCTTTTTCAATAAGCGCGATTATGTGCTTCCTGAAGATGTAAAAGAGGTTGCCCCTGATGTGTTGAATCACAGGATCATTCTTAACTATGAGGCAGAAGCAGATGGTGTAACTACCCTGGACATCATTGACGCCTTATTAAAGAAGGTTCCTATCAACAACTAACTTCATATAATATAGGTCGAAACCTTTGGCCCAATAATCTTCTTCAATTTCAATAAGTTCAAAGCCAAAGCGGGCATAAAAGGTATAGGCAAACTGCGAGGTGCGCACGTCTATCGTTTTTATGGTTTCTATTGCCATTAGTTCTTCAATGCAATGGTTGATAAGTTGTGTGCCATAGCCTTTTCCTTGAGCCGTAGGGTGAAGGAAGTCCCAAACTAGTCTGCCTTTGGTTCCATTTTCAAGCACATCAAAACCACCGCAACCCAGAATATTACCATCTTCTTCCACAACAAAATAATGTTTGGGGTTGGTTTCCAGGAATGCTTCAAATTCTGATTGCTCCGAAGGGTCGAAATAGGCAGGAGTGTTCAACTCAAATAGCCTGACGAGTTGTTGTGAATCAGTGGCTTTATACGGACGAACCCTACTCAATGCTATAAAACTTAGTTATTTAAAGTAAAGTTAGAAATTATAAAATTTAGTAGATTGGAGCAATTGCCCAATAATAGTAAACAACATTTATGGACTCCTCTGAATATCTTGCTTTCGTGCCACTCTTAATATATGGCATTGCCCTTGCTGATCTTTTTGGTGAGTGGAAACGCCTTTTTGATAAAACCCAATGGTTTTTGCCCTATATTCTTTTAACAGTAGTGTTTACAGAAGTAGCTGTCTATAATGTA
Source organism: Cyclobacteriaceae bacterium (assembly GCA_020436145.1). Taxonomy (GTDB): domain Bacteria; phylum Bacteroidota; class Bacteroidia; order Cytophagales; family Cyclobacteriaceae; genus JAKISE01. The sequence goes on from JAGQYJ010000003.1 coordinate 16,375, forward strand.
TTTATATATCTCAAGTTGGTAAACCAAATGGCTGATCTGAATTACATAAATTATCTGGTCACGCTTTTGCCTCCATTTTTGTTTATGCTGTTGGTCAACTCCTTTACTCCTGACAAGGGCGATATTACCAAAGATTATTTTCTTAAAAACATGCCCATTTTCATGGGCTTATTGGCAGCGTTTATTGCCAGCCACTTCTTGTTCAATTTTGAGGAAAATCCGCTTACCATAGTAGGCAGAGTTGCTAGCATTGTTTTTATAATTATTACCGGCTTATCGCGTAAGATATGGATGGTATACCTGGCTTCTTTCTTTTGGTTGGTTCTTCTACTAACCAGAATAGACCAGATTGTTATTTAGGGATAAAATTCTATTCTGAATGTTATTAACAATGCTGACGCGCGTTTCGTGTGGTCGCATTAAATCCTGCACGAGTACACATATGTACCTGAGTTGGGTTTATTCTTCAAAGTCAAGTATGGATTTAGCTTGAAAGTGAACTGGTGCTTTTCTGTACAAAAGGGTTTTAGATAGTTTCAATGAGTCAATTTTTTTGACGTTTCTAAAAATAATTATTTTATCCTCATAGCTATTGATTTGTATGGAATCTCCAATTTTAAATTTCTCAAACCAACTTATCATAATTCTCATTTGATGTCCTCTAATTCTTAGAAATTCATAATCCTTTTGGGGATTGAAGCTTCCGTTGATATTTGTTAATTCTATAACTCCACAGTCTTGTTGTAAAGAGTCTTTCTTATCGACTATGCCCCCCATTTCCATTTTCATGTTTTTTACCTCTTTATGAATGGCTTGTATATTATGTTTTTCACATGATCTTACATGCAAAACAAGACTAATCATCATGATCACAAATAGGACGTATTGGGGTTCGATTTTCAAATATCTCTTCAAAAAAACACTTATTTACTTCCAGTCTTCTTCAAAACCGCATCGCTTTGCTCCTGTGCTTTGGCCATAATGTTATCGGCTTGCTTTTGCCCCTCTTTTTCCACTGTGGTAGCTTTTTTCTCGCCTTCATCGGTTAGTTTTTTGGCGGCAACTTTGGCTGCTTCCTTTTTAAACGGATTGCTCCCCGCATCTTTGATCAGTTTTTCAGCTTGCACTTTGGATTCAGCTCGTATTTGGTCTGCCGTGTTCTTAGCTTCTTTTTTTACCTGGTCCGCTTTCTTTTGTGCATCGGCCAATATTTTGTCTGCTTCTTCCTGTGCTTTGGCAACAGCTTCATCTTTGGTCACAGGTATATCCTCACTTATTTTATCTTTAATAAGCTCCTGGGCTTTGTCAACTGCTGCCTTGGTTACCTGTTCTTTCACAGCATCTTTAGAGTCTGAACCTAGCAGGCTAACTTTCGGACTATCATACTTACCGGTAATGCCTAAGTTTACCTTGATTTCAGAGGAAGGTTCCTTCTTACTTCCTGTAAACTTATTTAATGCTGCATTTACCTGTTCACCCACCTGGCCGGCAGGAATACTTGTTTTTACAGTGTAGTCAAGTGACCCATCCAGGCTTGTGCTACCTGCCACTGTCGATTTATGCCCATCGATAGTAACGTCAAATGGATCCACATTTACTTTTCCGTCTTCTATATGCACATTCATGGCAATATCCTGTAGAGCAAGACTATTTTTACCGCCTTTACTGGTAAACTTAGTTATTCCTTCAGCCAGCTTTCCACTTAAGGCGGCTTCCTTAACGTTCAATAAGCCGCCTCCGTTAAGCGTGTTGTATACGGGCATCATGGTGCTGTCGATTAACCCACTTAAAGCAAATTCGGTACTAACATCACCGGCAACATTTTTGGCCACTGGCGCCAGTTGTTGTACTGTATTGAATGAATTAAATGATTCCTGAATGGAAATACTTTTCACACCCAACTTCATATCAAACGTTGGTTTGCGCAGTTCCTGTGTATTATAAGTCCCATTAAAAACAATAGAGCCGCCCAGGGTAGAAGTTGAAAGGTTGTCCATGGTGAGCACTCCATCTCTCACTATGATTTTTCCTTTGGCATTGTTTAAGGTAAGTCCATCATACACAATCTTGGCAAGGTTGGCGTCCATTACAAAATCAATATCTTTTGGCACCTCAATGGCGGCATATGAATAATCGGTAGCTGTAGTATCCGTTTCTACAACTTCTTCAGTTGTTTCCTCTTCAGTTTCCGGCATCAATTCATCTATAAGCAATTGTTTAGAAGAGATGGATAGGCTCCCATGCAATGTTTCGTTTGGGCTAAGAGCGTATTTTAAATAATTAGAAAGTTTACCAGTAGCTGAAAGGTCACTTGACGCTATTTTCATATCAAATGTTTCCAGCACTATATTTTCTGGCGTAAACGTGGTAACAGCCTTAGGTATTTCCATGCCCTGTGGCAGGTATTCCTGGTCGGCATAATAAAAGGAGGTAAGGTTAATGGCTCCGCTTGCAGGAATGGTGTAGTTAACCGTATCGTACACTCCTTTGGCTTGCAAATTTGCATCGAGCTGTCCTTTGAGTTCTGTGCCCTCCATCGGGAACATTTGAAGCAATTCTGCAAAATTAAGCCTGGCAGAAATGCTTGTTTCTACAGGGTAGTCAATAAGATTACCCACTTTCAGCATAGCATCAATAGGGTTCTTGCCCAATTCCATATGGAATTTGCTTAAATCTACTTTGGTGTTATCGATGTTGCCATCTGCGTTATCTATATCCAGCTTCATTTGCACGTTAGAAACAGCAGTGGGCAGGTCGGGGTATTGGAACATCCCGTCATTTATTCCTAAATGCACATTAAATGCCGGCATTTTTTCATCGGTGTACATGCCTTTTAAGCTGGTGTTAAAATCAACCGTACCCGATGCTTTCAGTCCCTCAAAATCAGTAGCATACATGGCGGGAATAAGGGATAGGATGCTTTTAAAACTATTGTCTTTGGAAGTAATGGCTAAATCCATATCGTAACCTTCTTCCGGCATGGAGAACCAACCGTTCATTCCAATGGTAAAATCATTCAGTTTAAATTCGTTGTCCTTGAATGTAAATTTATATTGTTCAAGATCCATAGAAAGAACAGCATCTGCGACCAAATGGCGGTTTTTAATATATTCTACCCCATCGTATGAAACTGTAGCAAGCGTAGCCTCCGATTGGGTGTCCATATCAAAAACGGTCAGGGAAAAGTCTCCTGAACCGGTATGGTTGAGCGCTGTTATTTCCAGCACAAATGGAATGGTTTCATCATCATAGGTTACATCACCATTTATAATTTGCCAGTGCTCAATGGAAAAAGTAAGTGGTTCCGATTCATCAGCAACTTCCTCTGTTTCTTCTACCTCTTCTTCAGATGAAATGGCAATATCGTAATTGGCTTTGCCATTGGCCAGCACTTTTATCCATATATGCGGGTTCTCCAAAAGCAATCCCTGGATGCTTGTTTCCCCATCAAAAAGAATCTTCTTCAGGTTCACTTCCACTTCAAGATTAGTGGTTGAAAACAGTACCTTACCGGCAAAGTCGTCCCTGCCTATAACACTCAAGTCTTCAATGCCAACCGTTAGGTTAGGGAAATTGGGAAATAAAGAAACGCTAAAGTTTTCGAGTTCAAAGTTAATATCCGCATTTACAGATGAGGCTAGTTCTTTATCTATAGCGGCTTTTATATCATCCTTGAAAAAGTAAGGAAGTGTGAAGAGTAGGATAAGTACGAGAAAAACAACTGATGCGAGAATGATGAGGGCTTTTTTCATGGCGGGTTTAAGTACATGGTTATTGTGCAATACGTTATAAAAATACAACTATTGAACAGTATGTAAAGAATGAAATATTATTTCTCTGTTAAAGCAATTATTCTTTAAATAAGTCTGATGATAAATACCGGTCTCCCCGATCGCAAATAATGGAGACAATGGTAGCAGATCCCGTTAGGGTTTCGACCAGCTTTTCTGCAACCGCCACTGCACCTCCACTACTCATACCGGCAAAAATACCTTCTTCTTTTGCCAGGCGTCTGGCCATTTGCGTAGCTTCTTCCTGTGATACTTCAATAACTTTGTCCACGCGACTGGCATCGAATATTTTAGGGAGGTACTCGGGAGACCATTTGCGAATACCAGGTATGCTACTCCCATCCGAAGGTTGAGCTCCAACTATCTGTACCTCCTTAGACTGTTCCTTCAAATACATGGAGGTGCCCATAATGGTGCCTGTAGTGCCCATGGCAGATACAAAGTGGGTTATTTTACCTTCGGTATCTTTCCAGATTTCCGGCCCGGTGGTTTTGTAATGGGCCAGGTAGTTGTCTTTGTTGCCAAACTGGTTGAGATTGAAATACCCTGGCTTTTTCAATTTTTCTTCAACATACCTTATAGAGCCTTCAATGGTCTCTTTGGCAGGCGTGAGAATAACAGTCGCTCCATAAGCGCGCATGGTATCCACGCGTTCTTGGGTAGAGTTTTCTGGCATCACGAGTTCAATAGCTATATTGAATTGCTTGGCCATCATGGCCAGGGCAATACCAGTATTGCCACTTGTGGCTTCAATTAAAGTAGTTCGCTCATTAATTTCTCCACGCTCCAAAGCTGACCGAATCATGTTATAGGCAGCACGATCTTTTACACTACCTCCAGGGTTTTGCCCCTCCAGCTTGGCATACACTGTAATATCAGGATTTTTGAAAATGCTGTTAAGCTTAATCAAAGGTGTATTGCCAACGAGTGAGAAAAGATTAGGATACGTCATTTTGAATTGTCACTTGTGCTTTGTTAAAAACTTTAGAGTTGGCAGGAACACTTGATGTAAGCCACACATTACCTCCAATCACAGTGTTTTTTCCGATAATGGTATTGCCTCCCAAAATGGTTGCACCGGAATAAATTACCACATTGTCTTCAATGGAGGGATGACGTTTGGTTGAAGCCTGGTCCTTGCTTACACTCAATGCACCTAAAGTTACATTTTGGTACAATTTTACGTGATTACCTATGTGGCATGTTTCACCTATTACTATGCCTGTACCATGATCGATAACAAAGTCAGAGCCAATATGAGCTCCGGGATGAATATCAATGCCTGTGTCCCGATGAGCACTTTCTGTAAGCACCCTTGGTACATAAGGAATTTCCAATTTCCACAACTCATGGGCTATACGGTACATGGCAATGGCATAGAAACCAGGATAGGTTTTAATTACTTCAACCACATCCCGGGCGGCAGGGTCGTTTGCGGCAATGGCTTTAGCATCTGCTTTCATTTTTCTATGGATTTCCGGAATTCTGTTGAAAAACTCATCTGCCAGAGGTATGCATTTTTTGGGCAACTTATGATCAATCTTTCTTAAAATTCCAATAAGGGCAACCTTTTGCGCTTCATACCGGTGTTGGAATTCGTTGAAAAAACGAAAACCCTTTGGGCAACGGTCTGGGAAGAGCAGGTTCAATAAGTTGTCGGCCATATCAATCACTTCTTCTAGGTGAGGGTTATCCTCGGTGGATTGATGTTCTTCAAAAAGTTCCTTTAAAAAGTCCATACAAATATCTCTTATAATGGTGCTAACAGTTGTGCTTATTAAAAGGTTGCAGAAAAGTTACATTTCAAGGTAGACGACTTAAATGCTGCACCTCAAAAATTATTTGTAACAAATCTAAATTATGAAATAAGCTAGCTCCTTCAAATATTCTATTGTATTTAACCAAGTTTGTAAAATATTTAGTTTGTATATATGAATATATCATCATATATTAATGCGTTAATAACAACCGAATTTTTTACTTAACTTAATATCAACCAATGAAATACGGCTTTGTATTGGACAACCGAAAATGTATCGGTTGTCACGCCTGTACAGTTGCCTGTAAGTCTGAACACGATGTACCCGTAGGGGTAAACAGAACTTATGTAAAGCAAGTTGAAAAAGGCGAGTACCCCAACTCCAAACGACTGTTTTCAGTTACCCGTTGTAACCATTGTACAGATGCTCCCTGTGTGGAAATCTGTCCGGTGGAGTGTTTGCATATACGCCCTGACGGAATTGTAGACTTCAATGATGACCGTTGTATCGGGTGTAAATCGTGCATGCAGGCGTGCCCCTACGATGCATTGTACATAAACCCTGAGACGAATACAGCGGCTAAATGTAACTATTGTGCCCATAGAATTGACATTGGTCTTGAGCCGGCCTGTGTGAATGTATGCCCCGAGCATGCGATCATTTCCGGTGATATGGACAATCCTGAATCCGAGATATCTCAATTGATTGCCAATCAGAATGTGATGGTTCGTAAGCCTGAAAAAGGCACTATGCCAAATGTATTTTATATTAATAGTGACGAAGTGGTGCTTACACCTTCAGCTACTGAAAAGAGCGATGACACTCTGTGGAGCTCTCAATCTAATGGCGTTGGACATTATGCCAAGTTTGCTGAAAGCCTTTCCAAAAAATCGTATGAAGAAATGGCTTCTACATTGGCTGGCAACCCTGATACGGTTAAAACCTATGCAGGCAACAAACCTGCTCCTGCCAAAACACAAATGGCAGCTATTATGGAAAAGGCAAACGCCAAACGTGTATATGATACTCCTGACAAAGGTATTCTTTGGGGGTGGGAAGTATCAGGCTATGTATTTACCAAGGCTATCTCAGCCGGAAGCATTCTTGTTCTATTTCTAGCCAACTTCCTGAATGTTGGATTCTCAGCGGAAACCAATTGGTTAGGTATAGGATTAGGGCTTGGCTTCCTGGTTTTAACAGGGGGCTTATTGGTGAAAGACCTTGATCAGCCGCTACGATTTGTTTATGTGTTACTGCGACCGCAATGGAGATCGTGGCTGGTGCGCGGAGGATATTCTATAACTGCTTTTGGTGGTTTATTGACCCTGTGGGCGGTAGGATTGTATTTTGATATTCATCTGGTATCGGATATTGCCATGTGGCTTTCTGCAGCATTTGCAGTAGTGGTTGCTATCTATACTGCCTTCCTGTTTGCACAGGCAAAAGGCCGTGATTTCTGGCAAAGCCCGACTCTGGCCTTCCATATGTTTATTCATAGTGTAATGGCAGGTGCCGGAGCTTTGGCTATTGGCAACTTGCTTATGGCAAACGATGCCAACTGGGGTGGTTTCCTGGAAACCATCTTATTGATCACTTTGGTCGCCAATGTGGTTCTGTTGGTTGTTGAGTTGGGTACAACGCACCCAACTGCTGATGCAAAAGCTACCGTTCATATGATCATGAAAGGTCGTTACAAAAACCGCTTCTGGGGTGGAGTTGTATTCTTTGGCAACCTGCTTCCTATTGCAATGGTATTCTTTGGAGCACCGGCAGCAGTCACCGGCCTGGTTGCTTTGATCGGCATCATTTTGCAGGAGAAAATCTGGGTGGAAGCGCCTCAACGTATTCCTTTAGCTTAATTGTATCAAAAGAATTAAAAGAAGAATAAGATGTCATATAAACATAAACCCACAGTTGTAGAAAGAATAGCAGAAGCCCTGCATTTGATACCCAATCTACACAATGTAAAAGATCCCGAAATCCCAAGACTAACTGAACCGGGAGACCTGACCGCATACCCTCCGCCTGAAAAATGGGACAACTGGACAGAATATGAACCCAAAGGTTGGGGCAAGAAAGAAACAAAAACCTATTCTATTGTGCCCACCACATGCTTTAACTGTGAATCAGCTTGCGGTTTGCTAAGTTACATTGACCATGAAACTGGTAAAATACGTAAGTTCGAGGGCAACCCTTACCATCCTGCCAGCCGTGGTAGAAACTGTGCAAAAGGTCCTGCTACTATTAACCAGGTAGAAGATTCCGATCGGATTTTGTATCCAATGAAGCGCAAAGGCAAAAGAGGCGATGGTGAATGGGAAAGAGTATCTTGGGACGAGGCACTTGATGATATTGCAGGTAGAATACGAAAAGCGTTACAAGAGAAACGTAATAACGAAGTGGCCTACCATGTAGGCCGTCCAGGCCATGAGGGCTACATGGACCGCGTGCTAAAATCGTGGAATGTGGATGGCCATAATAGCCATACCAATGTGTGTTCTTCTGGAGCCCGGTTTGGTTATAATATCTGGCATGGGTACGACAGGCCATCAGCGGATTTTGCCAACGCCAAGTTTATCCTCTTAATTAGTGCTCATCTTGAGTCAGGCCATTACTTTAACCCGCACGCACAACGCATTATGGAAGGTATGATGGAAGGAGCCAAACTGGCTACCATGGATCCACGTCTGTCCAATACGGCAAGCATGGCAAACTACTGGATGCCTACCAATCCCGGATCTGAAGCAGCGGTTCTTTTGGCCATGGCCAAGATTATTATTGAAGAAGACATGGTAAACCATGACTATGTCAAGAATTGGGTTAATTGGGAAGAATATCTTGAAAAGGTACATCCCGATACTAAAGTTACGTATGAGAACTACATTGAAAAATTAAAAGAAGAATACAAGGAGTATACTCCTGAATATGCGGAACAAGAAAGTGGTGTGAAGGCAGCAACTATTATAAAAGTAGCACACGAAATAGGTAAGGCCGGTTCCCGCTTTGCAACTCATAACTGGAGAAGTGCCGGATCAGGTAATTTAGGCGGATGGGCTGTTGCTCGTGCGCTGCATTTCCTGAATGTGCTAACAGGTAGCGTGGGAACCGTAGGGGGTACTTCGCCCAGCGCATGGAACAAGTTTAAGCCTACATTCTTTGATAATCCTCCAGCGCAAAAATTCTGGAACGAGTTACATTTTCCCAATGAATATCCATTGGCATTTTTTGAAATGAGCCAACTTTTACCTCACTTCTTAAAAGAAGGTCGCGGTAAAATGGACGTGTACTTCACCCGAGTATTTAACCCGATTTGGACATATCCTGATGGCTTTACCTGGATGGAGGCGCTTTCTAATGAAGACATGGTAGGTATGCATATAGCACTTACACCCACCTGGAGCGAAACGGCCTACTTTGCAGACTATGTTTTGCCAATGGGTCTGGCTCCGGAACGGCATGATGTCAACAGCTATGAAACCCATAGTGGTGTTTGGATTGCCTTCAGACAGCCTGTACTTAGGGAATACGCCCGTAGAACGGGTAAGCCATTCACCTTTACATATGAAGTAAACCCCGGAGAAGTTTGGGAAGAAGATGAATTCTGGATTGAGCTTTCGTGGAGGATTGACCCGGATGGTAGCCTGGGTATTCGTGAGCACTTCCTGTCTCCTTACAGGAAAGGTGAAAAAATAACCATTGACGAATACTATCAGTTTATGTTCGAAAATGTGAAAGGTCTGCCTGAGGCTGCTGCGAAAGAAGGCATGAATGCCTTGGACTACATGAAAAAGTTTGGTGCTTTTGAAATTGAAAATGCAGTGTATAACCTTCACATGAAGGAACTTTCAGCCGAACAAATGAAAGGTACTACTGTCGATAAGAAAACTGGAGTTATTACCAAAGACGGTTCGCCATTAGGTGTTCAGGTGGAAGGTAAAAATGTAGTGGGTTTCCCAACGCCTTCGCGTAAGCAGGAGTTTTTCTCACAAACTATGATCGACTGGAAATGGCCTGAATACACTGTGCCTACCTATATTAAGAGTCATGTGCATGAGCAGGAAATGGATCGTGAAAAAGGGGATTTCCCTTTGGTTCCAACTTTCCGTTTACCAGTCTTAATCCACTCTCGTTCGGGTAATGCCAAGTGGCTAACGGAGATTGCCAACCGTAACCCGGTTTGGATGCACACACAGGATGCAACACGCTTTGGTATTAAAACAGGAGATCTTATTCGGGTTAATACAGACATTGGCTACTTTGTAGATAAGGTTTGGGTAACAGAAGGAATGAAACCCGGAGTGGTAGCATGTTCTCACCACCTTGGAAGATGGAGAAGGCCACAGGATAAAGAGGCGAACCGTTGGGCAACCAATACGGTTAAGATCGAGAATGCTGATGGTAAGTGGAAGATGAGTACCATTTCAGGAATTAAGCCTTATCAAAGTAGCGACAAAGATTCGAAGCGGATATTCTGGAGCGATGGTGGCGTTCATCAGAACATTACTTTCCCGGTGCACCCCGATCCTATCAGCGGTATGCACTGTTGGCACCAAAAAGTAAGGATTGAGGTGGCACATCCGGAAGATAAGTATGGTGACATTATGGTGGATACCAATAAATCGCATGAGGTTTATAAAGAATGGTTATCTTGGACCCGGCCGGCACCTGGCCCTAATGGGGAGAGAAGACCGATCTGGTTCCACAGGGCGCTTAGGCCTGCACCTGAAACATTTTATATAAAGGACAAAAAGTAGATTGAAGAAGAGTACCCTACATAGAGTATTCCCCTTCCTGGCCTGGACCGGAAGGGTAAATAAGGATACGCTAAAGGCAGATTCAATAGCTGGCCTTACGGGCGCTATTATTGTGTTGCCTCAGGGTATTGCTTTTGCAGCTATAGCGGGTATGCCACCTATCTATGGTCTGTACACAGCAATGGTCACTCCTATAGTAGCGGCACTTTTTGGCTCTTCATGGCATTTGATTTCGGGGCCAACGACAGCTATATCACTGGTGGTTTTTGGAACAGTGAGCAAATTTGCAGTTCCGGAAACACATGAGTATGTTCAATTTGTATTGACGCTTACATTTCTGGCCGGAGTATTTCAGCTGGCCATGGGGTTGGCCAGATTAGGAACACTTGTCAACTTTGTGTCCCACTCTGTAGTGGTTGGGTTTACGGCAGGAGCGGCAATTTTAATTGCCACGAGCCAGCTTGGCAAAGTGTTTGGCATAAGCGTATCACGAGAGGGTGACTTTATTGGTAAATGGGTAAGCATTTTTAATGGTGTACCTGACACTAATCTTTACGTGTTTGGTGTGGCAATGGTAACACTGATTTCTGCTTTGGTGCTCAAAAGGTTTGCCCCCCGGGTTCCCAATTTACTTACAGCTATGATTATTGGAAGCCTGTTGTCCTATTTTGTCAAAGGGAGCGTTCATGGTGTAGAATTGGTTGGTAAGCTGGACTCCACACTGCCTCCGTTTTCGATGCCGGATTTTGCCCGTATTGAAATTGAAGAGCTTGCGCCTTATGCTTTTGCTGTAGCTTTGCTTGGTCTTATTGAGGCAGTTGCCATTGGGAAATCTATTGCCTCTAAATCTCATCAGCGCATAGACGGAAATCAGGAGTTTATTGGTCAGGGGTTATCTAATATTATTGGTAGTTTTTTTTCAAGTTATGCGGGCTCCGGTTCCTTTACGCGTTCGGGAGTTAATTATACAGCAGGTGCAAAAACACCAATGGCGGCCATTTTTGCTGCATTAATGCTCATGTTGGTGCTGCTGCTTATTGCACCACTTACTGCATATTTACCCATTGCGGCTATGGGGGGTATTATATTGCTGGTTGCCTATAATTTGATTGACTTTAAGAGTATAAAACAAATTGTTAAGTCAGGTAGCGCAGAAACAGCTGTTTTTGGGGTAACCATGCTTTCAACGCTTTTACTGGAACTGGAATTTGCCATTTATCTTGGGGTAATTATCTCATTAATTTTTTACCTGCAGCGTACAGCCAGTCCGCATGTGGTGACACTGGCTCCTGATAAAGACAATGAGCACAGGGCATTTGTTGATATTGAAAACAAGCCAATGCCTACATGCCCCCAGCTTAGGATTATTCAAATTGATGGCCCGTTGTTTTTTGGTGCGGTGAGTAAAATGGAAGATAAGTTAGGGGCTTTATATGACCAAGGAGAGCAGAATCTTTTAATTGTTGGTAATGGAATAGGAATGATTGACCTTGCCGGTGCCGAGTTTTTGGAAAGAGAAACCTATAAATGGCATAACTCAGGGAGGGGACTTTATTTCTGTTCCTTAAGTAAACCAGTACAAAAGTATCTGGAGAAAGGGGGTTTCATGGAGCATATTGGTAAGGAAAATATGTTTGAAACCAAGCTTACGGCACTCAAATCAATTTATGCCAGATTAGACAAAGGTATTTGCAGTACATGTACTGCGCGAATATTTAATGAGTGTAAAAATGACAAGTAATCGTCAGGCACATCAGGGAGAGTTGGAAAAAGCAGCTTTTGTTTTGAAAACGATTGCTCATCCAACACGGCTTGCTATAATCGATTTTCTTTCCAAAGAGGGTAGAAAAACGGTTTCGGAGATTTGTACCTCTCTTGACCTGGAACAGTCACTTGCTTCACACCATTTGAACACAATGAAGCTAAAAGGTGTTTTAGGAAGTACCAAGGAAGGAAAAAACAAATACTACTATTTAAAGCTTATGGAGGTTACACAAATTATAAGTTGTATTGACGATTGTGACCTTTCATTTAACATTTACGATTAGAAAAAAAGAAATATCATCTAAACAACCATAACAATGTTTAAACCTAAATTAAACTCAATTAATTATGAATAAGGTAATTGAATTTATCCAGCAACCGTGGCCCTGGTGGGTATCAGGACCGTTGATTGCCTATATCATGTTTTCCTTGTTGTATTTTGGAAAAGGGTTTGGGTTATCTACTAACTTCAAAACTGTATGCAACATTTTGGGAGCAGATAAGTTTTCAGATTTTTTCAAATTTGACTGGCGGGACCAGATTTGGAACCTGGTATTTGTTACCGGAACAATTATTGGCGGATTCCTTGCTGCGCACTATTTAACACCTTCCCAGGTGGTGGCTATTTCTCCAAGTACCATTGCTGATTTGAAAGCAATTGGGGTTGCCAACCCCGGAGCATCTTATGAGCCGGAAATGTTTAATGCTGAAAATGTATGGTCATTACGAAGTATGATCTTTTTATTGGCAGGTGGATTCTTTGTAGGCTTTGGAACGCGCTATGCCAACGGGTGTACCTCGGGGCATGCTATTAGTGGCTTAAGTAACCTGCAAAAATGGTCGTTGGTAGCGGTGGTTGGTTTCTTTATAGGAGGGCTAACTATGACCCACCTGATCATGCCTTATTTAATGAAACTCTAAAAAATTATTATAATGAAATACGTACGTTTTTTTATAATGGGTATCCTTTTTGGGATCATCCTCAGCAAAAGTGAAGTAATTTCCTGGTTCAGGATTCAGGAAATGTTTAGGTTTCAGAGTATCCATATGTATGGTGTAATTGGAACAGCCGTAATAACCGGTATTCTGGTTATTCAGTTTATTAAAAGAACAAAAATGAAAGATGCCCAGGGCCAATATATCCAGGTAGTGGAACAGGAACCGGGATATGCACGCAACCTGATAGGCGGGACCATTTTTGGCTTGGGCTGGGCCTTAACGGGAGCTTGCCCGGGACCATTGTTCATACTTCTTGGTCATCAGGGCTTGGTTTTTCTAATACCTTTGGCAGGGGCAGTACTTGGCACTTTTGTGTACGGTATTTTACGGCCTAAGTTGCCACACTAATATTTTTAGTTCGCTTCATGAAATTAAAATTGTGAAAGAGGTTTTTTTAAAACCTCTTTTTTATTTCCCACCAAATGAAGCGGGCTGAGTTTGTGATGGGTAAGGAATTGTATTTAACTGAATTTTAAGGGCGGCAACAGCCAGTTGGAAATCATCCATTGCTTCTTCTTTTATTGGTTCAGAAGCAGGTATCTGTACTTTCAGAGCATCTACCTGGTAACCGCCCTTCCAAAACCGGTAGCACACATGGTTTCCATTTGCCAGCCCTGTACTTCCTACAAAACCAATAGTTTGTCCTTGCTTCACATGGGCTCCCGGCCTCATGCCCGATGCAATTTTAGACATGTGCAGGTACTGGGTAGAGTACATAGAGTTATGCTTGATCTTGACATAATTGCCATTATACTTGGAGTACTGGGCCTCCACTACAACACCGTCTCCCACGGTACGGATAGGAGTACCTTTAGGAGCGGCAAAATCAGTTCCCTTGTGTGCCTTGTACCTCTTTTGAACTGGATGATACCGGTTTCCTGAGTAGCGCGAACTGATTCTGCTAAACTTTACAGGATATTTCAAAAATGCTTTTCTCAGGCTTTTGCCTTCTTCGTCAAAGTAATCAATTCCAGTACCCTGGTCATAATAGTAGGCATAGTATTCAAAACCATTATGCTCAAACACTGCTGCTTTAATTTTTTTAATTCCAATTTGTTTACCTTCCACTAATTCTTCATCGTAGATCACCTTAAATCTGTCTCCGGGATACAACCGAAAAAAATCTATTTGCCATGCAAAAACATCGGCAAGGTCGTTTGTAAGGACAGGTGAGAGCCCCATTTCTTCGATGGTTACAGCTAAAGAACTCTGAATAAGACCGGAAGCTGTTCTTTCTTCAATGGATATCTGCTTAGACCCTGCTTCCACATAAGCGCTGTCTTCCAGATGAAATATTACGTAATCAACATCATTTGGATAATAGACCATGGCCTTAGCTGTCATCAGGCTATCTGTATAGCATACAATATCGTAAGGCTTATGCACACCCATTTTACGCAGATCAAATACTCCTTTAGCCCTGGTGCTTAAATCATGAATAGTTTCTTTAGAAACATTATGAGAAGCAAGTATATCCGAAAGGTACTGGTTTGCATTTATGGTGCTGTGCACCACCTGCATGGAATCGATAGGTATTCCATGCAAGAAAGTTGGTTCCGGGATAACCACTAATGTATCTACCTCCTGCTCGTATGCCTCAGTCTCTTCTTCAAAGTTTCCTTGCCTGGGAACAAAAAGATATATGGCTATTGAAGCAATAACAAGCAAGACAATACCCAGCCAATAGAAGAGTTTCATAGGTTAAAACAAGTAATCATTAAAAGGACCCCAAACATTAAATTTCTGTCTGTTTCCAATTTCCACGCTTAAAAATCGCCACAAATATAATAGCAGCCAAAGAAATTGATCCTAATATGGTTATAAATACCCCTTCGGCTCCCAAATTTAACGTAACGGAAAGTAGGTAGGCAACGGGAAGCTGGAATATCCAATATGTAAAGAAATTTATCTTGGTTGGGGTCTTGGTATCACCAGCTCCATTAAAAGCCTGACTAATGACTATTTCATAAGCAAAGAAAATATAGCTTATGCTTATGTATTTTAAAGCCAACATACCTGTATGCAATACGTTACCTTCAGCATTGAAAAAAGAAACAAGGGGTTCGGCAAAAAGCCACATTATAGTTGCTACAATAAGCATAAATACAAGATTGTACTGGGCACTGCGCCAAACTGACCGCTCGGCTCTGTCAGGTTTTCCGGCACCCAAATTTTGACCTACCAGGGTTGAGGCGGCATTGGAGAGACCCCAGGAAGGCAGTATTGTAAACATAATTATTCGGAAACTAATGGTATAACCTGCAACAACGTCACTTCCAAACAGGGCAATAATACGTACCAGGAAAATCCAGCTGGCTGTACCAATCAGGTACTGGCCAATTCCACCAAGCGAAACGTTGATTAACCTAAGAATAATGTTCGGTTTAAACATTAGATTATGGCGCTTTATAGTCACCACACTACCTTTATTGAACAGGTGATAAAGCTGGTACAGAACCCCGGTGCCTCTTCCAATGGTTGTGGCAATGGCCGCGCCTTCAACGCCCATTGCTTGAATAGGCCCGAAACCGTGTATTAAAATAGGATCGAGGAGGATATTAATACCATTGGCAAGCCAAAGGGTGCGCATAGCAAGTGAAGCATCGCCTGCTCCACGAAATACTGCATTGATGAGAAAAAGCAACATAATGGTCAGGTTGCCTCCAAACATCCAACGGGTATAGTTTTGCCCCTGGGCAATAAGTTGTTCACTTCCTCCCATCAGCCTTAAAATATCAGGAGCGTAAATAAGGCCTGAAATACCCAAAACAGCAGAAACACTAATTCCAAGCAAAATGGACTGCCACGCTGCATCAGCAGCCTCCTCGGGTTTCCCTTCGCCTATTCTGCGGGCAACCATTGCTGTGGCTGCCATGCTTATGCCAATAGCTATGGCAAAAACGAGCATAATCACAGATTCCGTAAGGCCAATAGTAGCAACGGCATCAACACTTACCTTAGATACAAAGTATATGTCAACCACAGCAAAGAGCGATTCCATAACCATTTCGAGCACCATAGGAACAGCCAGCATAAAAATGGCCCTGTTCAATGACCCTGACGTGAAATTATGTTCGGTACCTGCTATGGCTGTTCTCAGATCACGAAAGAACCTGCTAATATTTTCTGACATGGATGCGGTCGCCTGGTTTTGATTTTAACCCGGCAATAATAACCAAATGTGTGAAGAAAGTTTATTTTTTTGAAAGATGTACCTGCACATCTCTGTAAATAAGATAACCAAGAAATACTTCAGCAGTTCCGAATACTAAAAATGCGGACTGTAGTCGATGGCTAAACCCTATCCAGTAAATCTGAAGTACTACCCAGGCGATAAGAATGGCTCCCATGGCCATTCCAAAAACACCGGAGATATGTCTTTTTGCAAATGAGATAATAGCGGCCAGAATATTTCCCAGTCCATGTACTATAAGAAGGAACAGGCCGGGATACCAATAGTCTTTAAATGGCGATTCATGCAATAATCTCAAGGAAATACCATCTGTTCTACCACTGGGGTCCATACACATTCCAATGCCCCCGATAATAGCTCCAACGGCTATAATAGATTGAAGAATACCTAGTACCAGAAAATAACTTTTTATGGATTCTTCTTCTTCCATAGCAATGCACGACTATTGATTAGTAATACAAGTTTACATAAGAAAGTACAATTTTCTAAACTTTCCTCCCTGGCGTAAACTTACTGAGAGATGACGTATTCCTCTACCACCTTACCCCCAATCAGGTGCTCCTGAATTATTTGTTCCAGTACATTAGGCGTACATGAATGGTACCAGACACCTTCAGGATAGACAACAGCAATGGGCCCTTTCATGCAAACACGCAGGCAATTGGCCTTTGTGCGGTAAATGCCTCCTTCACCGGAAAGGTTGAGTTCTGCTAAGCGTTTTTTCAGAAATTTCCATGACTCCAACCCCTTCTTTTTGGGTGCACACTTGGCATCTGAAGGATCGGCACAAATGAAAATATGACGCTTAACAGAACTTAAATAAAGTTCTTCTGCTTTATTGTCGAGCTTTTTGTTTTTAGTAGCCATTAGAAACCTCTTAAATAAACTGATACAAGAGAATCCTGGTCGAGCTTGCTATTATAAAAACCCCTGTTCTGAGCCCATTTACCATAAGTAGGATTCGGGAGTACAATGTATTTGCTTCCAAACTTTGAGAGATTCTCTTTTACAGCATTAGCCCGTGCATTTATATCTTCTGTTTCAAATTGGGCAGACATGTCGTCCAGATTATCGCCCAAAAACAAGGCAATTTCAAATCCTTGCTCCAGCACTTTATTTCTTCGTTCTTCTTTGCTTGATGTAGTAGTTTTTAAGTAAATATGAGCACTGTCGGCCTGAGGGTAACCATACTTCTTAAGATTGTTGATGGTGGCATTAAGGTAACGGGCATCTCGGTTAGAAATATAGAAAATGACTATTCCTAAAGAATCGGCATGCCGAAAAAATGCCAGCGAGCCCGGTATTGGTTGTGCTTCTTCTTTATGAATCCATTCATCCCAGTAATCAGGGTAGTTGATATTGTCCAGTACTTCCTTAGCCTGATAAGGGCTATTGTCCAAAACCGTTTCATCTATATCCGTAACAATGGCCAGGGGTTGGGTTGCTGATGCCAGGCTTTCGTTAAGAGCAATAGTGGCCATGTTATAGGCTTGCTCAGCAAGGGCCACATATTCCGGGGCCTGTTGAACGTACAGCGTTGCCATAATATTTCGTTTGTGAACATCAGTTGCATGTTCATGAGTTACAGGCTGGCAACCGGCAAACCCTGCAAAGACTAAAAAGTATAGGATGGTTTTTCTCATAGTTTTAAATTGTTAACACTAACAAATTTAAAACTCTGCACTCATAAGGTCACCACTAAACTGCAATAATGCTAACTCGGCTATTTTGGCACTGTATTTTGCCCGATTAAAATTTAGCTGAGCATTAAGAAGATTTAGCTGCGCTTGCCTGAATTCGATAGAGGTAACCTGACCTAATGTGTACTGCTCTTGCGTACGGCTGAAGTTACGCTGGTTGGTTGCAAGGTTGGTCCGTTCTGCCTCCAGCACAAAAAGAGCTGTTTGATAAACCGTCCAGGCGTTACTTACATTTCTCTCTACTTCCATTCGGGTTTGGTCTGCACTTATTTGCTGATTTTCCAGGGCAATTTTTGCATTTTGTTTGCGCGTACTTGTAAGTCCTCCATCAAAAATATTCCAGCTTAGGCTGGCCCCAAGCGTTGGTCCCCATTGGTCTTGTGTATTAAAAATAGAGGTAGCTCCCAAATTGTTATGTAACCAACTATAGGAAGCGCTTAATCCAATTTTAGGAATGGAGCTAGCTCCGGTTATTTTTAAATCGTATTCAGCATTTGCCAAGCTGCTTTGTTCCTGCAAAACATTTACATTACCGGTCCGGGCCTTCTCCATCAGGTTTTCTTTCTCTAGCCCGCTTGCGTAAACAAGTGTAGTATCTACAATAAAAGAAATATTTACCTGACGGCCAAGCAGCAGATTAAGGTTACGTTTCTCATTTTCAAGTTGCTGGGTAAGTGTCAAATAATTAATACTATCGTTATTATAATCTACTTCGGCATTAAGCACATCGAGTTGCGTGTTTTGCCCATAATCGAAACTATAGCTGGCGCGTGTAAGCCGCTCCCTGCTTATATTAAGACTTTGCTTTTGTGTATTCACATTTTGGGTGAGCCTGGCAATTTCGTAGTAAACATTAAACAGGTTCAAAAGCGTATTTTCGACTACCAGCCTTGCCTGTAGTTCACTCAGTCTATAGGTTTCCTTAAGTTTTTTGAACGCATATTCTCTTCCAAGCCCATCAAACACTGAATAATTCAATCCAACAGAAGCATTATATCGAGAGGTGTTTACCCCACTTGCTGATTGAACATCTCCGGTTTGTAACTCAAACTCTGAATCTGTAATTGAATAATTGGCGCTTCCGTTGGCAGAAAGAGAGGGAAGGTATCCGCTGTTTTTTATGTCGGCATTATTTTCTGCAATAGATACATTATTATCTGCTGTTCTTATATCGAAGTTATTTTCCAGCGCAATAGAAACAGCCTCTTTTTTAGTGAGCAACTCCTGCCCATAGGCAGATGCAAATCCACCAAAAAATATAATGCACAAGAAGTAGATATATTTATAGATCATAGTGTTCCGATTTTTGTTCGATTATGGCCCTTTCAACCTCTTCTCTTGAAGGTTTGGTGCCGGATTTAAACCAATGCCAATGTACTTTCAGATAATTACCTGTTGAAAGCATTAACGGCAACATTACCAGCGTAAGAACGGTTGACATGATAATTCCATAGGCTATGGAAATTGCCATTGGAATTAAGAACTTGGCCTGACGGCTGGTTTCAAAAATAAGTGGCGCCATTCCTGCCACGGTCGTAATAGATGTTAGGAAAATAGCCCTGAACCTGGATTTTCCGGCAGCAAAAAGCGCTTCGTTGTACTCCATGCCTTCTTTCAGATATCCATTGAACTTGCCTATTAGCACAAGACCATCGTTTACAACAATTCCAATCAGGGCGATAATGCCCAAAAATGATAGCATATTAATGGAATACCCGTGGATCCAGTGCCCCCAGGCCACACCAATAAGGCTAAAGGGTATCATCAGCATCAGCATAAGCGGCTGACTGAATGATCTGAAAGTAAAAGCAATGATTACGAAAATCAGGAAGACAATAACTGGTAAAACGGCATTTGCCGAGCTGGCTGTTTTTGCAGCCTCCCTGTTTTGTCCTTCAAAAACAGGGTTAACATTGGGGTAGTTTGCCAGCATGACCGGAAGCATACCGGCTTTTATATCTGCCATAACTTCCGTAGCACTTGTGTTCGGATCTTTCAGGTCAGCATCCACGCGTATCTCCCGTTTTCCATCCAGGTGATTAATAGATATTTCTCCCCGTTCAATTTCATAATCCGCTATTTCGCTAAAAGGCACCCTCACACCAGAAGGGCTTACCACACGCATATCATCCAAGTTTTTAATGGACGAACGCTCCTCTCTGTCGTATCGCACCCAAACACGTATTTCATCACGCCTGCGCTGGAATCGCTGCACCTGGTGTCCAAAGAATCCGCTGCGCACCTGGGAAATGACATTGCTTAGCTGAAAACCCATAGCATAAGCTTCATCCTTTAACGTGATTTTGATTTCCTTTATGCCAAGCGGGTCATTGTCCGAAACGTCCTTGAGCAGGGCATTGCTTTTTAACCCTTCCTTCAGGAATTCCTTAGCTGCTTTGAGCTCATCTATGTTATTACTTATAAGTGAAATAGATATGGGCTTTCCACCAAAGTTGCTTCCCGAGCCAAACTCAACACTTTCGGCCCCATAAACCGGCCCAACTTTATTATTGATAGCCGTTGCAATTTCTGATGCGGCAAAATCTCTGCTTTCACCTGGCAATAAGTCGAGCAGTAAGGAGGCATTGGCTGTTCCCGGGCCAATGTTTTTAATGATACTTTGAATTACCTGCCTGTTGCCGGTTTGTCTTTCCGTAAATTCATCATTTACGTTCCACGAGACATCCTCTATATAAGATACGATGGAATCCGTAATCTTTTCATTGGTTCCCTGAGGCATATTCAGCGTAATCGTAATCCTGTCACTGGCAATCTGAGGGAAAAAGGTAAACCGTATTATTCCTGCGCCTAATGATCCCATGGTGAGCAAAAGCAACGTAAGTGGGATAGCGAGTCCCAGGAATTTATTATTGAGGAAGAACTGCAAATAAGGCCCATATACGCGGTCACGCATCCAGCTCATAATGCTGTTTCCTATTTTGTTAAACCAGTAAGTTTTTTGCTCATTTGTGAGCGCTTTGGAATGGGCAACGTGAGCCGGAAGTATCGTAAGGGCCTCTACAAGCGAAAGCCCTAGTGTAAGAATAACAATTATAGCTACTTCACCAAAAAACTCACCTACCCGGCCATCCAGGAAGAAGAAGGTTGCAAACGCCACCAGCGTAGTTAAAATGGCCGATGTGATTGGAGATATAACTTCCATCGTTCCATCAATAGCTGCTCTAATAGGCGGCTTGCCCAATTCGTGATGGTGGTAAATATTTTCAGCAATTACAATTCCATCGTCCACCAGAATACCAACAACGATAATCATCCCAAAAAGCGAAAGAACATTGATGGTTACGTTAAAATACCCGGCCACCATAAACATTCCAAGAAAAGAAATGGGTAATCCGAAGGCAACCCAGAAAGCCAGCCTTGGCTTTAAGAACAAGGCAAGAAAAAACAATACAAGGAGCAACCCAAAAACACCGTTTTTGACAAGCAGCTTTGTTCGCTCCATAATTCGTAGTGAAGCATCGCGTGTAATGCTGAGCTGTACATTTTGATGTGTTGCATTAAACTTATCAATGTAGTTTCGTGTGTTTTCTGCTACAGAAAGCAGGTCTTCTGAGTTGGTAGTATTTACCTGAATTCTAACAGAGGGTTGGCCATTGTAGTAAGCCCTGTTGGGATTTTCAGACCACCTGTCGCGAACGGTGGCAATATCTCCAAGCCTTATCTTATTGCCCGATTCATCTGCTTTAACTACTATGTAATTTAACTCTTCGCCATGGTACGAACGGTTATTTACGCGTATCAGGTATTCTTCCTGCTCTGTTTTGATAGAGCCACCTGTTACCAAAATGTTGGTAGAGGAAACGGCATTGGCTACCTCCTGAAAAGTAAGATCATAAGCCCTGAGCTTTTCTTCATTAACGGCTATTTCAATTTCTTCGGCAGGATAGCCGGATACCTCTACTTGTGAAATTCCATCAATACTTCGCAAGTCAGTTTCAATTTCCCTTGCAATTTTCTTCAGCGACAGCAGCGAAACATCTTTGCCACTGACCACAAACGATACGGCTTCTGTCCTGAAAATACTTTTGGAAATAACCGGAGGTTCCATTCCAACGGGAAAAGAAGGCACTTTATCTACGGCATTTTTGATGTCGGCCAATACAACGTCCACATCATATCCTTTCAATATTTCAACCGATATTACTGCAGAGTTTTCTGATGAAGTAGAGGTGAAACGATCAACCCCGATAAGCCCGCGTATATTGTCCTCAATTTTAAGTACCACACCTTCCTCCATTTCCTGAGGAGAAGCACCGGGATAGGCTACCTGGATAGTCACAATCCTTGATTCGTTCAGCGGGAAAAATGAGGACTTCAACGAAAGAGCTCCCATAATCCCCAATACAAAGAACCCCAGTATTACTACATTAACAGCTGCAGGGTACTTGATAAAGTGGGTAATAACTTTCCTCATAATTCCTACTTTCCGTCTTGAATATTAACTTCCATACCTGAATAGGCACCGGCAATGGGCCTGGAGACCAATTGCATTCCATCATCTAATCCACGAACAACAACTGATTCCAGGTTCTTGTGGACAATGCTAACAGGGATAATTTGTAGCTTATTCTCCTTTACCACAAAAACTTTTGTGCCGTCAACTAAAAGCCCGTTTGGGATCTCGTATGCATCTTTCACAGGATTTCCGGTGATATTGGCTTCCAGGTACATCCCTTCTTTCAGGTCGCTGGCTGATATTTGAATATAAACCTTAACTGTTTGTGTGGAAGCATCTACTTTCCCATTGATTCGGGTTATAGTACCTTTCCAAACCTTGGAATCACCGCTATTTTCATTTCTCACGGTCACGTTTTCTCCAATGGATACAGAGGCCATATCAGATTTGCTTACGGAAACCTCCATTTCATAAATACTGGGATCAATAAATTCGCCTAATTTTTGACCCTGACGAACTACTGTGCCGGGTGTAACCATAGCATCGGTAAGAATGCCATTAAACGGAGCCCGAATAGAATATTTAGCGTACACTATTTCAAGATTTTTTGTGTTGTAGTAAGTTGTGTAAATGTTTTTACCCGTGATAAAAAACTTTTCTTTATCTGAGCCTGGCTGGGGCAATTCCCCAATAGGCTTATGCATGTCAAAATTTCTAAGGTATTCATCCCAGCGAACATAAGCATCCGGGTAGTCGAGTCTTAGATCTGGTAAAATACTGGTTATCAGGTTTTGAAGCACACTTTTTTGTGCCTGGAGATTAGCATAGAAATCATTGTCCCTGATTTTTACCAGCACTTCTCCCTTACTATAATGTGCACCGGGTTTAAACTCTTTGGAAGTTGCCTCCATAACACCCTGAACTTCTGAATAGATTTCTATTCTATTTTTAGCAGAAAGTCTTCCGCTTTCTATTATAGTAATGGGCACATCATGGTTTAGTACTTCCTCTGTATAAACCGTTTGAAGCACCTTAGCTTCCTGGGGTGCTTTTTTCTTCTTTTTATTTACAAGAAGATTATAGGTATACGCCCCACCTAAAATGATGAGTAAACCAATAATTATAGATACACTTTTTTTCATATTTCTTTCTGGTTCAGTGAGACTGTCATCTCTGCTGGTTGAATATTTTTACTTAAACTTTTTAACACTTTTATAGTTGTCTCCATTTCGGATACGGAAATTTCACCATGAATAGTCTCGATAACTTCATGGAGAACCGGAATTGCTTTTTCCATTATCTTTCGGCCATAACTTGTAATGAATATATGGTTAATTCTCCTGTCATTTTCGCACACCTTTCGCTGTACCATTTCCTTCTTTTCCATGGTGCTTATAAGCCTTGCCAGGGAAGCTTTGTCACGATTAGTTAAAAAAGCCAGATTATGTTGAGGTTGTCCATCGTTTTCTGCAAGTTTCTTAAGCAGTATAAATTGAACTTTGGTCAGCTCAATTCCGTGCGTATGAAAACATTCTGAAATGAAGTAGTCCACACCTTTGCTGGCTCTTCCCAGCCAGGGCAATATGGATTGATCTATATCGGACAATAATTTCATAGCCTAAAAACGGACAGCAAAACTAAATCATAAGCTTTTAAATGTTGCATGTGCAACTAGATATTTTTTATTATAAAAGAATAATAATTTATTGTTAAACAATAATGCATTGATTAACAGTTAAATTACATTTGTGCTACAAGGGAAATATTCCTTTCAGGAATCTGCTAAAGTCCTTAGTTTCTTTTTTGCTAATTTGGGGCGCATATTCTTACATTAATTCTGTGAAATGGGAAATTATAAGATCTTAAAAATCACACGAAGTATACTAAATGTTTACTGGTACCTGCAGTTGCTCCTTATTGCCACTATTGTGATCATTGGCTTTCTTTTGTTCTTTAATGTTGATTTTATAAACCTCAACTACCTGAACGGGTTTAGAATTCATTTTTCAAGAATCAATTTTACTGAGCCTCTGTTGTATAACGGTACAGAATATAAGTTTTCACTGACCAATGGAGATGGCCGGCTACACATAGATGATTTGAACCAAAAGTTTGTTTATTTAAGAATGTTGGCAGCTTTTGTTCATTCAGCTATTTATTTAATGATCATTTATTTTTTGCGTAAGATATTCAAAAACCTTACGGAGAATGAATATTTTATACCTGCAAATGGTATGTACATTAAGAAAATAGCACTGTCCATAATTCTATTGTCCCTGATTCCTGAACTTATCCACTATTTAACAGACAGGTGGATACTTCAGTCCATTCAGTTTAGCAATGTGATGATAAAAAATGAATTTAATGTGGACTTTCAAACAATCCTGCTTGGATTACTTGTCTTTGTAATAAGCATAATATTCTTAAGAGGAATTGAATTAAGAGAAGATCAAAAATTGACCATTTAAATGCCAATCATTACCAACCTGGATGTAGTATTAGCCAAACGCAAGATGTCTCTGACAGAGTTATCCGAGCGAGTAGGTATCACCATTGCGAACCTGTCTATCCTGAAGAGTGGAAAAGCGAGAGCCATCCGTTTTTCTACCCTGGAGCTGATTTGTAACGAACTCGAATGCCAGCCAGGCGATCTTTTTGAGTTTGTCAACGAGGAGGCAAATGCGGAAGTTTAGTTGAAGCATAAATTCTAATTACCGTTTAATTAGGGAGAGCAATTGGTAGTTGCATCATTTACTACCGAGGAATGCGCTAGTAGCTAACCAGTTAATTTATAGTTAATAAAAAATTATCGAAAAACAATAATAAATCGTTGTTTAAAGGAAAAACGAAATTATATTTGTCATTAAAGTTTTTTCTGAGAAGTTTCAATAAATAAATTATGAAAAAAGGAAAACTATTACTCGCTTTTTATCTGGGGCTGCTCCATATTTCACTGGCTCAGAATATGCACCAGCAAATTCTGGCTACCATTAATGTCAAGGAATCTGCCATTTCTGTTAGCGATAAGGTAGAGGTGCCTGCTGGGCTTTTTGATGACAAAAACACTGCGTTTCTGTACCTTAACAAAAACCTGAAAATTACAAACGTTGATGGTGGTAGTATAGTGGCCGTGGAAACAGAAAAGGAGGATGCCATTTTCAAAAAATACAAGCTTACACTAAAAAAGTCGTCCAAAGGTTCATTTGCAATTTCGTACTCCGGAAGCATCAAGGATGATATTAAAGAATCAGCGGCTGAATACGCCAGGGGCTTTAGTGAAACCAAAGGAACAATATCTGAGCAAGGTATATATCTTGCAGGATCTACCTACTGGCTTCCAAAGTTTGATAAAGATGTACTTTCCTCCTTTGATCTGGATGTAGCAATAGACAAGGAATGGCTGATCGTTTCACAAGGAGTTCGAACTAAAAATGAGATTCAGGATGGGGAGAGAAAAATAACCTATCAGTCACCTGAGCCAATGGATGAAGTGTACCTGATAGGAGCGAAATGGACGGAATACTCAAAACAACTTGACAAGGTAGAAGTTCAGGCGTTCCTGAGGACTCCTGACGAGGAGCTGGCCAACAAATACCTGGACGTAACCAGTGGCTATCTTAAAATGTATGAAGCATTGATTGGGCCTTACCCATATGCAAAGTTTGCACTGGTAGAGAATTTTTGGGAAACAGGATACGGTATGCCGTCTTTTACCCTCCTGGGTGAAAAAATTATTCGGTTTCCGTGGATTCTCTATTCCTCATATCCGCATGAGCTACTTCATAACTATTGGGGTAATGGCGTTTTTGTAGATTACTCACAAGGTAACTGGTGTGAAGGAATTACGGCTTATATGGCCGACCACCTGTTACAGGAACAGCAAGGAAACGGAAGTACATATAGAAGGACAACGTTGCAAAAATTTACCGATTATGTGAATGAGGAGAACGATATGCCTATTAACAAATTCCTGAACAGGAATAATTCGGCAGAGGAGGCGATCGGTTATGGGAAAGTACTTATGGTTAACAACATGCTGCGGAAAGATTTGGGTGATGAAACATTTCTCAAAGCATACCAGAAATTCTATAAGGACAATAAATTTTCAAAGGCCTCTTTTTCTGACATCCGAAAAAGCTTTGAAGAAGTTTCAGGTCAGAATATGACATCATTCTTTGATCAATGGATCAATCGAAAAGGCGCTCCTTCCTTGGCAATTGAAAAGGTTGAATCTTCTAAAAATGGAAACGAATTCCAGCTTACATTCACATTGAATCAAATGCAAAAAGAAGATGTATTTGATGTAAAGATACCTGTGGCTGTTTATCTCGAAAATGCGGAAGAGGTCAGGTGGGAAAATGTTGTAATGGACAAAAGGACTCAAAACTACAGTTTTACTTATGCACAAAAACCATTAAAAGTGGCTGTTGACCCAGAGTTCAATATTATGAGAAGACTTGACAGGCTAGAGGTGCCAAGTTCGTTGTCACAGGTTTTTGGAGGTGTAAAAACAACACTAATTGTTCCATCTTCTGGTGATCATACAACAGCGTATAAGGCATTGGCAGATACGTGGAAAGCGACACAGGAAGCTCAGGGAAAAAATGCTTTGGTGGTTATGGATTCTGAATTAGATAAGATTCCTACCGGTGAATCTGTATGGATTCTTGGTTTTGAAAACAAGTTTTATGAAAACGATTTACAGACTACATATACATCAGCCTTTGACGATAAAACAAATGAGCTTATCAGCAACCTGATACAAAACGGGTCTCTTGTATATGCTATTCCTAATCCTGAAAATGCTGCTCAAAGCGTGGGTTTTGTAGGAGCAGCTTCTGATGAAGCCATAGCCGCACTTACCAGAAAATTACCTCACTATGGGAAATATGGTTATTTGGGATTTGAAGGAAATGAAGCCACCAATGTGCTGAAAGGGTCATTGCCAGCGCTTGGTTCCCCACTGGAAGTAACTATTAATGAAGGGATGGTCAAGGCGAAAATCGTTCCCGGGAATGCACTTTACCCTATGAATTAAAACACTACCTTATGTATAAAAAAATGGATATTATAAAACTGGCAGCAATTGCTTTAGTACTGTTGGCAGGATGTTCCGGTGTCAATCAAAAGGATGACGAAAAATCGGCAACTGCTGATATTTTAAGTGAACAAATGGAATTGCCCATCAAGCGAATTGATAATGTTACCAATGGGGCTGAATCTTATTTTTCACCAGATAGCAAATCAGTGATTTTTAATGGGAAACTGGGAGAGGATACCACGCACCAGGTATATACAATCAATATTGATGGAAGTGACCTCAAAAAGATAAATGCAATAGGCGATGATGCCTGCTCTCATTTTACACCTGATGGTCAACATTTGATATGGACCTCTACAAAAGATAATTTGCACATGCATCGGGGAAATTACTCTGACCCTAAAGACTATCCTCAGGGAGCGGAGCTGTACATGAGCGATTTGGACGGGAATAATATCGTCAGGCTAACCAATAATGAACAATATGACGCTGAAGTAGGGATCAGCCCGGATGGCAAAACAATTTTATTTAGCCGCCAAACAGACGGAATGATTGACCTATGGACAATGAATGCGGATGGCACTAACCAGAAACAGATCACTTTTACGCCTGACTGGCAGGAAGGTGGTGCCTTCATAATGCCTGACAATACAACCATTTTGTATCGTGCCTGGAAAAAATCTGAAGAAGGTCTGGACAAAAAGGACATGCATCTATTTACCATCAGCATTAATGGCGAAAACATGAAGCAACTTACTCATGAGAGCGGCACGCATTGGGCTCCATTTCCAGCTCCTGACGGAGAGCATTTTGCCTATGTTACGGTTTTCCCTCCTCATAATTACGAAATCATGCTTCGTAACCTGAAAACAGGAGAAGAACAACGGCTTACAAATAATCCTGCCTTTGACGGATTTCCTTCGTTTTCTCCGGATGGCAAATTGATATCCTTTTCTTCCAGCAGAGGTAACGAAAAAGGGGACAGGTCATTAAAGCTCTATGTAATGGATGTTTCATCTCTAAACCTGGGACCTAAGAATTAATGTTTACTTTTTATATTAAGATGAAGAATATTTTTAGACATACTACAGCTTTTGGTATAGGAGCACTCTTCCTATTAGGTGCATGCAAACCCGGCACAAACCCTGAGATTACAACGGACGATTTGAAGGAATCTCTGACCTATTTGGCATCAGATGAATTGGAAGGAAGACTTCCGGGAAGCAATGGGGGCAAATTAGCGGCAGAGTATGTTGCTTCCAAATTTGAACTATATGGAATTACGCCCGGAGGAGAAGATGGATACTTCCAGAATTTTGACGTGGTGACAAAAACCGAAGCCCCAGTTGAAGCAAACATTTTAAGAGCTGGAGATATAACAGGTGAATTAGGCAAGGATTTTACACCATTGAGCTATTCGGATAATGCTACATTAACCGCAGATGTGGTATTTGCCGGATACGGGTTCGCTATTGATCAGGATAGTTTACAGTGGGATGACTATGGAGGAACGAATGTGGAGGGCAAGTGGGCGCTTGTGTTGCTAAACGATCCTGAAATAAGGGACCCCAACAGCTTATTTATTCCCTATTCCGGGGAGAAATCAAAGGTAGTAACGGCTAAGGAAAAGGGAGCGGGGGGGATCCTATTTGTGGCGGGCCCTAAGGTATCTCGTAACGACAAGCTCCTTTCTTTGGAGGTCGATCAAACAGAGTCAAATCTGGGTATTCCGGCATTCAGTATATCAAGAGAATTTGCAGACAAACTGTTGGCAAAAGGAGGAACCACCGTAGAAAAATTAGAGGAAGGATTGGTTAGCACTATGAAACCTAATTCATTTTCAATAGATATGGAACTGGAAGGAACTTCCAATGTAGTATTCCATAAAACATCAACAGAAAATGTTATAGGAGTACTGGAGGGTTCAGATAAGGAACTGAAATCGGAGTATGTAGTTGTGGGGGCACATTTTGATCATTTGGGATGGGGTGGCACGGAAGCATCCAGGGAACCGGATACATTGGCTATTCATTATGGAGCTGATGACAACGGATCGGGCACTTCTGGTTTACTGGAAATAGCGGATAAGCTTGCCCATGCAAAGCTTAAACGCAGTGTAGTCTTAATTGCCTTTGGAGCGGAAGAAATTGGAACCATTGGCTCTAAATACTTCACAAATAACCCAACTGTTCCTAAAGATAAAATTGTGGCCATGGTAAATTTGGATATGGTGGGGAGACTAAAGGACACGAAAGAAATAACCGTAAGCGGAGTGGGTACTTCCAAAGAAGGAGAGCAGCTTTTAAAGGATATTTTAAATGAAAAGGAAAGAGACCTTGTTTTAAGCGTTGAGTACAACGGTTTCGGGCCTTCGGACCACGCCAACTTTTATGTGGAGAATATACCTGTGTTTTTCTTTAATACAGGAGCACATGAAGATTATCATACATCCAGGGATGTAGTTGAAAAAATCAATTTTGAAGGATTGCAAAGAGTAACGGAATATGCTTATGATTTGTCTGAATACCTGGCTAATGCGCCTAACAATTTAACATTCCAGGAAGCAGGGCCGAAAGGAAAGGCCAGGAATACCAGAAAGGGAAAGGTTAAGCTTGGGATTATGCCAAATTTTGGAAAATCAGAGGAAGATGGCTTGAGGGTGGATGGCGTTACACCTAACTCAGCCGCTGACAGAGGTAATATTAAAAAGGGCGATGTGATTGTGGGCATTGCTGGTAAGGAGGTACGCAACATTTATGAGTACATGGCCAGAATGACCAACGTGAGGCCCGGACAAACTATAAATGTTGATATAATTAGAGATGGCGAAAAGAAAGTATTAATTATTCAAATAGATCAAGATTAAGAAAATAAGGTAGTTTTGAAGTTCTAACATAATTTATAAAATGAAAAAAATACAATTAACACTTACGCTTTTGACCTTGATGGTTATGGCTGGATATGCTCAGGATAAGCCTGCTTATCAATTGTATAATCAAAAAGGAAAAGTTGCTGATTATGACAAGATGATTAAAGATCTGGCAGAGGCCGACATGGTATTTTTTGGGGAACACCATACCAACCCTATTTCTCACTGGTTGCAGCTAGAAATGTGTAAAAGTTTTTATGAAATAAAAGGTGATAAACTGGTTTTGGGAGCCGAAATGTTTGAAAACGGGAACCAATTGGTGTTAGATGAGTATCTGGCTGACTTTTATCCGGAAGAAAAAATGCTGCCTGAGATAACTCAACTATGGGGCAATTATCAGACAGACTACAAGCCTTTGGTAGAATTTGCGAAAGAGAATAAACTTAAATTTGTTGCCTCCAACATTCCAAGAAGATATGCTTCTATGATTAACAAAAAAGGAATGGAAGCATTAAAAGAGCTGAGCCCGGAAGCGCTGGCACTGATAGGACCTGACCTTGAAAAGTATTTTGATGCAGAAGTATATGCCGACATGAAAGATATGATGGGAGGCCATGTGCCACCTACAATGTTGAATATTCAAATGGCCCAGGCGTCAAAAGATGCTACAATGGCTCATTTTTCGGTAAAAAACTTTGAAAAAGGAGATTTATATTTTCACTTTGATGGTTCATACCATTCCAACAACAAGAGAGGCATTATTTGGTGGGTTAATAAAATCAATCCTGGATTGAACATAAAATCCATTACAACAGTTATGCAGTCACAATGGGACGAAATGACGGAGGAGGATAAGGAGATGATTGCTGAGTACATAATCGTTGTACCAGATAATATGACTCAAACAAAGCGGTAATTCGTTAAAGTAAAAACTATGAGGTTTACATTCAGCTTTATTGCCACATTAGCTACCTGCATTCTATGTTCCGGTTTGGCCAGTGCTCAAAACACGAGCATCAGGTTAATTGATAGTAATACAGAAAAAGGCATGCCTTATGCCAATGTGGTGCTCTATAAGTTGGATGGCAACTATTTTAGAGGACTTACTACGGACGGAAATGGTCAGACAAGCTTTGACTTAACGGATCGTGTTACCTATAAAATATCGTTTATTGGGTATGAAAGCATGGAGGGCCAGATAAGTAAGGGAGAACACCTGACGCTCGAAATGATCGAACAGAGTGGCATATTGGATGCTGTGGTTGTCACAGGTCAATACGGTCCCCAAAAAGCTGACCAGTCAATTTATAAGGTTGATGTTGTTGATAGCAAGCAAATGCAACAGAGAGGCATAAATAACTTAGCTGAGGCATTAAGCAATGAAGTCAATTTAAGAGTTAATACAAATACAGTTACCGGTACAACAATTGAAATGCAGGGAATGAGTGGTGAAAACATTAAATTTTTGATTGATGGGGTTCCGATAGTTGGTAGAGTAGATGGAAACATTGATTTATCACAAATAAATATGGACAATGTGGATCATGTTGAGATCATACAAGGCCCGATGTCTGTAGTATATGGAACAAGTGCAATTGCGGGCGTAATAAATATTATCACAAAAAAGAATACAACACATAAGAACTTTGGGAAAATAAATGGTTATGCAGATAATAAATACACCTATAATTTTGGAGCATATGGCTCCATGATAAGAGGTAATCATGCAATTACTGTATCAGGAAATAGGAATATGTTTCAAGGTACAGACATAAATTTAGATGAGGAGGGAAATCTGAATTCTACAGATGATAGAAGGATGGAGTTCAAACCAAAGTTAACGTACAATGCAGAATTAGAATATGCATACAGAAAGAAGGACTTCAGTGTAAGTGTTAACTCTTCATTAATGAATTCTGAGTTGCGAGACTACACTAATATTGGACAAGACTTTTATTATTTCACTCTTCGTTCTATAAACAAGATAACACTTGCAGATAAATTGACTGAGAATTTGTCGTATAATGTAGTAGGTTCTTATACATATTTTAACAGAGATGTTGAGACACTTATTCAAAGTGAAGTATTTAACACTACTTCAACAAGATTTGATAATACAATGACTCGGGGTAATTTTACATTTGCAAAAGGAGATTCAAAAATAGCTTACCAGTTCGGGTGGGATATCAATCATGAAATTGGCAAAGGCGAACGAATTTCTGAAGATTCTGCTAAAATTACTGATTACGCAGCATTTGCAAGTGCACAGTGGAAATTACTTAAAAGCTTGTCTTTTCAACCGGGATTGCGTTTTATTTATAATACATCCTTCGCTGCTCCTATAATTCCCTCATTAAATATTCAGTATAGGTTATTTGAAGACCTTAATGTCAGGGTATCTTATGCTAAAGGGTTTAGAGCTCCTTCTCTAAAGGAATTGTATTTAAATTTCCAAGATGTTAATCATGATATTACGGGTAACCAAGATCTACTTGCAGAAACAACAAATAGCTATAATGCCTCTTTAAGTTATTGGATGAAAAGAGAAGTTTATTCCATTAGAATTGAACCATCTTTCTTCTTTAACGATGGAAAAGATGTGATTTCTTTAGTAACAACTCCTGAAAAAGGACCCACTTCAGCAACCTATAGAAACCTTGATGGTCAAAGACATTTGGGGGGAAATCTTAATGTTACTTTTAAACATCAAAACGGCATGACCTTATCTGCAGGTTATAGTTTAACCAGTGAATCTTTTGAAGATGGTGACGATTCGTGGTCGGATCCCATCAGGTATTATAATGTAACTGTAAATGCGCAATATCAATTCAAAAGCTTGGGATTGGTGACCATGGCTAATTATAAGTTATATGGGGAAACTCCTGGTTTGGTTGTAGATATAGATACAGAGGAGCTATATAATGTTTTTACTGAAGCGTATAGCGACTTGGAAATCACGTTTGGGAGGAAGTTCTTAAATGATAGGTTAAATGTTGTAATAGGAGGGAAAAACTTGTTTGATAACTATACCTCAAGAACCTATGGTTATCGTCCAACTACAAGTAACCCTAATGACGATCGATATAGTGCTATTAACTTAGGAAGGACTTATTTTGCCAAATTGATTTTAAGTGTGGGTAATTAATGATAAAGCCATGAAATCTCTATATAAATACACAATGATTATTTTGTTAGGTTCAGTTTTGACCTCATGCTTTAATGATGTACCAAGCCTTCCTGAAACTAATGGAATTACAAGTAACTATGATATTTATGGAAATGTGACATTTTTTAAAATTTATGAAAATATTACCATTGAGGTTTCAAATCAACCAATTGGAAGATGGGATTTAGCATTTCAGTCTGCACTTGATGGGGATATTGTTTTGGTAAATTATACTGTTTCTGCAAGAGCGGTGAAAACCGGTGAGTTTGATTTTTCAAAAGTTAATAAAAATGCTGCAGAGAATTTATTAGGCTCAAACCCATTATTAGAGTGGCCATTTGATGACCCAGCTTATTCCAACATTGTTGATTCTACAGCACTAAATAGTTGGGAAAATGGTGAGGTTTACTTGGTTTATAGAGGAGAAAGGACTGTGGCGCAAGAGGCCTATTATAAAATTCAGTTTATTTCCAAAACAGCTGATACTTATACATTTAGATATGCCCATATAGAAAGTACAGAAGAAAAGGAATTTACAATTACAAGAAATGCAGATTTTGCCAACATATATTTTTCATTCGAACAAAATGATATTGTTACACATGAACCACCTCTTTCAGAATGGGACTACTATTTAGCTCCTTATTATGGGTGGTTTGAAACTTTAACGGCTGGAGTTTATTCTCCATATCTTCAAACTGGATCGATGATAAATAATGAAGGGGGAGTTCGTATTTCTCAAGTATTTGATGAGTCAATTTTGTATGAGGACATAAATTTAAGTATGGCAGAAGGGTTAACATTTACAGACTGGAAAGGAGCCATTGGATCAAAATGGAAATTAACACCAAATCCAGAAAACCCTGTATATAACATGGATCCTGATAAAAAATATGTGTTAAAACTTAATGATGGGAACTATTATAAAATGAGATTCACAAATTTTTATAACCAGATAGGAGAAAAAGGATATCCCACTATGGAGATAAAACTGCTTGAATAAACAATAAACAATTGCACAGTAATCACTTAAACTCAATAATTATGAAAAAAACAATTAGAGCTATTTTCGTATTAGTAGCAGCGACCCTAATATTGGCAGGGTGCAAAAAAGATGAAAAGAATCCACCGGTAGCTGGATTTACAGTAAGTAATGAAACGCTTGTTCAATGGGATAAGGCTACAATTACCAGTACCGCAACAGGTGCTGATGAGGAAACCTATGAGGTAACAGGGGGGGCATTTGAAATGGATGAAGCCACACTAACAATTCAGTTTTTGGAGGCAGCCACGTATACCATTACACAAACTGCAACCAATGTAGATGGAACAGTTGAAGCTTCTCAGGATGTAACAGTAACTGAACCTGATAATACCTATAACATGAGTGCGTATGGTACTAGTGATTTGCCGATCAATGGTGATGCATACTGGTTTTCAGCGACTCAAATTAGGATGGATGGTGAAGGTGAAACTACTCAGGAAACAGACAATACAGTTAAAACATCAGTTGAAATGGGGCTGGACCCATTTTATGGAAGTGGAACACGTAATTATGTATTTGATGCAGAAGGCGGATCTGGAACCTATATTGGTGAATTCACACACTATCCAGCTACAGGAGATGCCTGGGATGCAGCTTGGGGATTTGGCACCACATCGGCTGGGGATGGTTTAGAAGTAACTTTAATATATGCTCCTGAAGGTGCATCAGATGAATCTGACTACGTGTATGATATTACTATGTCTAAAACAACCATTGATGGTTATTATGATGGAGGTTTTGGATTTCATGAAGAAACCAGTTTCCTTACTTATAAATACAGAGGAAAAATTACTCCTTTAGAATAGTACTTACATAATATTCAAAAGTTAAATCCAGGAAGTATAGTTGTACCTAACTTATATTCCTGGATTTTTTATTAAAACCAGAAAGCAATGAACAAATTTTTTCTCCTATCCATTATAATTTTTTGTGCCGGCATTAAATCAAGTGCTCAGGTTATTGGTGCCAAAGAAGCGGGCTTTGAAGACGGGCAGCAGCCTAAAATGGATAAACCCATACGACTGTGTACCTATAAAAATGGTGAGGTACTGTTTGTCGATTTTAATAATAATGCCATTCGCTCTGTTAATCGGAAAGGAGAGGTAAGTACAATAGTGGGAGGCCCTGATAAAAAGGGATATAAAGACGGAGCAGCAGACCAGGCGCTCTTTGCCGGAATACATGGTGTTGCGTATGATGCTAATAAGGACATTATTTACATTGCCAGTGCCACCAACAATGTGGTTAGGAAAATCAGTGATAAGTCCGGTCAGCTTTATGTTGAAACCATTGCAGGCAATCAGGCTGAGAAAGGGTTTCAAGATGGGGAAGCCTTATCCGCTAAGTTTAATTCTTTACACCAACTACTTTTAGGAAAAAATGGAGAAATCTATATTCTCGATATTGGCAATGCCAAAGTGAGAATGCTTAAAGATGGAGCGGTTTCTACCGTTGCAGGCAATGATGATCAATCTCCTTTAAAAGCGGATTTCAAATACCCCATTGATATGGCCTTTGATGGAGACAATATCGTGATATGTGATGCAGGTAATATGAATCTTTACCGATTGGTTCTTGGCAAGACGGTGGAAAAAATAGTGACCGGCAGGAAATTAAACATGCCTCATGGAATTTCAAGTAATGGAAAGGGTGAGCTTTTTATTGCCGATATGGGCGCTAATGAAATTCTTGAAATTAGTAATAAAGGAGATGTATCTGTAATTGAAGACAAAGACCTAAACAAACCGGCAGCGGTTTTAGTAGATGGAGATGTTCTTTGGGTAGCCGATTTATATAACCATCAGGTAAAGTTTTTTACTATCAGCAAATAGGTTGGGACTTTCTCACCCTTTTTTGTTATAGGTTAATTGCACAAATCCATTTTTAAAGGTTTTGCTATCTTCTAATCTAAAGTGGTTGTCTATTTGACCAGAACCCGAAAACAAGGGAATCCCTGTACCCAGAGTAACCGGAATCAATGTTAGAATTATTTTATCAATAAGCCCCTGGCTTAATAGGGGGCCATTTATTTGGCTTCCGCCAACCAGCCATATATCTCTTCCTTCCTCCTTTTTGAGAGCGGCAATAAAGTCGGGAATATCGGAGTTGATAAACTGAACATGCTCATCATGTCCACTTTTGGAGCGGCTAAAAACATAGTTTGTTTTATCGGGGTAGGGAAATGGCACATCAAATCCCAACACCTGCCGGTAAGTTTGGTTACCCATTAAGGTTGTGTCAATAGAATCATAGAATTCATCGTATCCGAAACTTTCACCTTCAATATGGTAGTTGGGGTTTTCGAGCCAATCGATTTCTCCATTTTCTCTGGCAATAAATCCGTCTATTGAAGCAGCTATGTAAAGTATTACTTTTCTCATCAGGTCAAATTAGTAAAACTTTGTAAACAAAAGAAGCCGACATATTTCTATACCGGCTTCATCATTCTTACATCTAACGTATTCTATTCGTATTTAAGGGCTTCCATAGGGTTGGCCCGGGCAGCTTTTTGTGCCTGGAAACTAACCGTTACCCATGAAATTATCAGGCTAATGATTCCTCCCATTACAAACACCCAAATTCCCATACTTATGCGGAAAGCAAAATTGTTTAACCAACCATTCATTAGGTAGTAAACAGGGAAAATGGCCAGAACAAATGCAATGAGTACCAACTTGTTGAATTCGCGGGTAAGCAGGGTATTGATTTGCCATACAGAGGCTCCTAAAGCTTTGCGAATACCAATTTCTTTGGTGCGTTGTTCTGCTGTAAATGCTGTTAATCCAAACAAGCCTAAACAGGCAATAAAGATGGCCAGTCCGGTAAGCAAGGTAAACAATTTCATAAGTCGTTGTTCAGAGCGGAATTGCGAATCAAACTCGTCTGACATAAAACTATATTCAAAAGGTTCATTAGGCACCAGCTTATCCCATTCTTCTTCTGCTTTGGAAATAACTTCTTTGTAGTCCTTGCCATTAAACCTTATAGCAATAGAAGGAGTGTTTGTTGCATAAAGAATAAGCAATGGCCTGATTTCGTCTTTGAGCGACTCGAAGTTAAAATCTTCGACTACCCCAATTACTTTACGTTCAATTTGCTCCGCATCTCCATTGAAATCAATAATAGTTTCTTCCAGTGGGTGGGTCCAGCCCATTTCCCGAACGGTTGCTTCGTTTACCACTGCTGCAGCCGTATCGGTTGGAAAATCAGGTGAGAAGAACCTCCCTTCCTTAATTTTAAAACCCAGTGTTTTTTGATTATTGTAATCGGCAGCATAACTGGCCAGTAGGTGGTCGCGCTCATCACCTTTCGACCTATAAACAGAGTTGTTATTGGTGCCAGGAAAGCGTGTAGTAGTGAAGCTGGTAGATTCGACTTCAGGATAAGCATCCAATGCGTTTTTATAGGCTTCACTGTTATTTTTTAGTCGAAATGCACTTATAACGTAAAGCACACGGTCTTTATCAATGCCTAATTTTTTGTCCTGGGCATATTTTAATTGTTTATAAACAATGGCAGTCGAAATAATTAAAACTATTGAAATCCAAAACTGGAAAGTTACCAGTACACCTCTTACTGCCCTGTTTTTTGAACCTGCATTTAACTTGCCTTTTATTACATCAATCACCTCAAACGATGTTAGGTAAAAAGCAGGATAGCTTCCTGCCAGGATGCCGACCACAAACACAACGGCAATTAAAATAGACACAATAGTGGGTTGAAATACAGACTGCATTATCAGCATTTTATCGGTAAGCATATTGTATGATGGAACCAGCAGATAAATAATGAGTAAGGCGATTACAGCCGAAGCAATGCTAAAAATCATTGATTCAATTAAAAACTGGCCAATTAGCTGTTGGCGGGTAGCCCCCATTGTTTTACGCAGGCCAACCTCCTTGGCCCTGTTGGCCGATTTGGCAGTTGACAGGTTCATAAAATTGATGCTGGCAATAATGAGGATGAACACACCTATAGCAAGCAAAATATAGATGTAACTTACATCGCCCTGGGGGTCCAGCTCGTCAGAGTAAATAGAATGCAGGTGGATGTCATAGATGGGTTGGCTCGAATAGCGGTACTCGCCACCAGCCGCCCGCATTTCATTCAGGGTTGCTCCCATAAACTGTTGCAGGATAGGGGAGGTATATTTCTGCAACAGACCTTCCATTTGTTCATCTACCTGCTGGTAGGTTGCATTGGGACCGAGCAGATAATAGGTTTGCACGTTATTGTTTAGCCATACATCGTTATCAAACCTTTTCTTGAAAGAGTCTTGAGAAAGAAGGGCCGTAAATTTCAAATGTGAATTGTCGGGCACGTCTTTTGCTACACCGGTAACCTTAAAGCTTACCGAATCGCCATCAATTACCATAAGCTTGCCCAAGGCTTCGCTGGCATTGCCAAAGTACTTAACGGCTAGTTTTTCGGTTAGCACAACCGAATTAGGTTCCTTAAGAGCTGTTTTTTCATCACCATAAAGAAGCGGGTAGGTAAACACCTTAAAGAAGGCACTGTCCGCCACAATGGCCTTGCGCTCGATAAAGCTCCTGTCTTCGTACAGCATAGAGGTGCTGCCCCAACCCCGTACGGTGGTTGCAGTAACAACAGCGGGCACTTCGGTTCTTAATGCATCCGACAGCTTGCCCGTGGTGTTGGTAGTGTAAATAACCTGATCACCCAACTTGCCATCCAGAACCACCCGGTAAATACGGTCTCCGTTTTTGTTAAAGTGATCGTAGCTCAGTTCATCCACAATATACATGGCAATAAACATGCTGCTGGCTATGCCTATGGATAGCCCCAGAATATTAATGACTGCAAAAAACTTATGCTTTCTAATGTTCTGAAGGGTCGTTTTTAAGTAGTTCTTAATCATGATTTCCGGGTTTTGGTTAAACGTGAAATTCTTTTTTAACACTTTCTGTTACCAGCTGGCCGTCAAACAGGTTGATGATCCTGTGGGCGTAGTTGGCATCATAAGGAGAGTGCGTTACCATTACAATGGTGGTTCCATCAGCATTCAATTCAGAAAGAAGTTTCATTACTTCCTCTCCATTGGCAGAATCGAGGTTACCGGTAGGCTCATCGGCAAGTATCAGACTTGGCTCTGAAACAATAGCACGTGCAATGGCTACCCTCTGTTGTTGCCCACCAGATAGCTGTTGAGGGAAGTGGTTTTTACGGTGCATAATGTTCATTCGCTCCAGTGCTTTTTCAACACGCTCCCTGCGCTCAGAAGTACCTATTTTCTGGTAGAGAAGAGGCAGCTCCACGTTGTCAAAAACCGAAAGTTCTTCAATGAGGTTAAAACTTTGGAAGATAAAGCCAATGGAGCCCTTTCTGGCTTGCGAGCGTTGTTTTTCTGAGAACCTTGAAACGTCTGTTCCATTAAAGATATAATCGCCAGAAGAGGGCCTGTCGAGCATGCCCAGTATGCTAAGCAGGGTGGATTTACCGCAACCCGATGGCCCCATAATAGCTACAAATTCACCATCGTTAATTTCAATGGAAATATGGTCGAGGGCCGTGGTTTCAATTTCATCGGTGGTATACACTCGTGTTAGATCTTTCGTTTTAATTATCATGATTGTGTTGTTTATTGAGTTCCTATTTTATGAGTAAAAGTTCTTTGTCGCTAAAGTTTTGATAGGTAGAGGTAATTACCTTTTCACCCGGGTTAAGGCCATCGAGCACTTCATAGCTCAACTTGTTTTTACGGCCTATTTTAATACGCCTCTTTTCAGCCTGGGTTCCATCTGAATTGAGCACATAAATCCATTGGCCTCCGGTATCGTTGTAAAAGCCACCAAGGGGTACCAGCACAGCATCACTCGATTCGCCCAGCGCAATGGTCATTCTAAGCGAAAGGCCCGGCTTTATATCCTTGGGAAGCTCGCCTTCAAATTCCATGTCAACCGTAAAAGCACCACTCGAAACCGTAGGATAGATGTAGGTAATCTTAAGGGTATATTCCCTGCCTGCGTAGGTGGTGGTGCCTGTCAGGCCCTTATGAATACGTGCCAGGTATATTTCGTCAATAGGTACTCGCACTTTGTAGCTGCCAACCACATCCACCTGACCAAGCCGCTGTCCCGGGTCAATGGATTGGCCTTCGAACAGTTGAGGTGTAGAAAGCTGCCCGTCAATAGGCGAGCGGATAATAAGGTTGTCCAGTATCTGGCCTACCCGCTTCAGACTTTTGATCATTCGCGTCTCGGATTCATTGAGTTGGGTAATTTGGCTCTTCATATTCATGGAATCCTTTCTATAGCTTGCTGAGGTTATTTCTAACCTCTTTAAATAGTATTTGTAATCAGCCTCTGTGGTTTCAAATTCTTGTTTAGAAATATACCCACCATCAAATAGCTGTTTGTCACGCTCATATTTGGGAGCCAGTTTCTCCAACTCATTCTGGATCAACGCCAGATTTTGTTGATGATTCAGGTTATTTTGTTCCAGGGAAAGGCGCGTTTCACGAACGCGATTAATACTCTCGTTCAGACTGGCTTCCTGGCTTAGCACGCTTAGTTCCCTATTCAGGTTAGTAAGTTCTACAATCAGTTGGCCTTTCTTAAGCAGGGTGCCGCTTTCGGCATATACCTTTTTTATGGCCCCGCCCTCAATGGCATCGAGGTAGAAGGTCTGGCTTGGGGTTACGGTACCGGTTTCAGGAATGTTTTCCTGGAACTCCCCTCGTGTAACCGTACTTACAATTATTTTTTCCCTGTCAATTTTTAGTTTAGACCGCCTGTCTGCAAAAACAAATTGAAAAAGAAGCACCAAAAGAATGGCCCCACTTCCAACGTATATTGTGACCCGTTTTAATGGCCATTTCTTTTTTTCAATTCTTCTATCCATAAAAAAGAAGCGTTATGTTTGGTTATTGCTTTACGACAAGTGTGCCAACAATCATAAATGGGCTTTTATAGTATATGAGTACATTTTTTAGCAAAAGGTTGCTTGTTCACACCTGAACAAAACCGACCGCTGGCGGACGGTTGGAAAATTTGAATATTGGTTTTCTACAGGATGATTGGTCATTTCTGTTAAACAAATACGGAAATAGGGTTTTGGCAAACAGTTTGTAAAGCTTCAATAAACCCTGAAAACATAAATGGACGAAAGTCAGAAACATCCCGGGAGATTACTTATTGTCGATGATAATCTCGACTTACTCAAAGCAGTGAAGGTTTTCCTGAAGCGCTACTTCGAAGTGGTTGAAACTGAAACAAATCCGGAAAAAATCC
Source organism: Cyclobacteriaceae bacterium (assembly GCA_020436145.1). Classification (GTDB taxonomy): domain Bacteria; phylum Bacteroidota; class Bacteroidia; order Cytophagales; family Cyclobacteriaceae; genus JAKISE01. The sequence continues at coordinate 58,124 of JAGQYJ010000003.1, forward strand.
CAAGCCTTCTGCAAAATAACAAATACGATATCATTCTGTTGGATATGAATTTTACCAAGGATGTGAGCAGTGGACATGAGGGATACTTTTGGTTGGATAAGATTTTGGGAATCGACCCTTCAGCGGTAGTAGTGTTGATTACTGCTTATGGAGATGTACAAACTGCTGTAAAGGCAATTAAAGCAGGAGCTACCGATTTTGTTTTGAAACCATGGGACAATGAGAAGCTTTTAGCTACTATTTATTCCTCTTTAATGTTGAGTGAAAGCAAGCAGGAAATTAAGGGCCTTAAACAGCGGCAGCAAGCGCTCAATAAAAGTACGAGCGCTTATGATGAGATGATAGGGGAAAGTGATGTTATGCGGAATGTTTTTGAGACCATTAACAGAGTGGCAGAAACGGATGCCAATATCCTGATTTTAGGTGAAAACGGAACCGGGAAAGAACTGATTGCCAAGGCAATTCATAATCGTTCGCTAAGAAACAGCGAAGTATTTCTCCCCATTGATATGGGATCGATAAGTGAAAGCATATTTGAAAGCGAACTATTTGGCCATAAGAAAGGGGCTTTTACAGATGCCAAGGAAAACAGGATTGGAAAGTTTGAGCTTGCCAATAGAGGCACTCTGTTCTTGGATGAAATTGGTAACCTTTCAGTACCTATGCAAGCCAAATTGCTTACGGTGCTGCAAAACAGAAAACTTATACCGGTAGGTGACAACCGGGAAGTAAATCTGGATGTTCGGCTTATATGCGCCACAAATATGAATATTATGAATATGATAAAGAACGGCTCATTTCGCCAGGACGTGCTCTACCGGATTAATACTATTGAAATACACATACCTCCTTTAAGGGAAAGAAGTGGAGATATCCGGCTTTTAGCAAATCATTTTTTACAGATGTATGCCAAAAAATACAACAAGAATGCACACAAACTTAGCACAGCTTCCATAGCACGACTTGAAAAACATAGCTGGCCGGGCAATATTCGCGAATTACAACATGCTATTGAAAGGGCGGTGATCATGAGTAATTCAGGTGTTGTGCAGCCAGAAGACTTCAATTTCAGTGCAAGTGCAACCAAAAGGGAGCAAGAAGCATCTGTAGTATTAGACCAGTTTAACTGGGAAGATGTGGAACGCATTCTAATAAAGAAAGTTTTAGCTAAAAATAATGGAAACATTACGCACGCTGCCAGCGAAATGGGGCTCACCCGTTCATCTTTTTACCGTAGGCTTGAAAAATATGGGCTTTAAAAGTTTTAAATCGAAATTAGCAATTCGTATTTTGCTATTGGCAATTACAGTAGCACTGGCCGTTACTTTCCTATGGGTGTATCATATGTGGCCTGTTTCTGTGACTTTGGCGCTTATTTTTGTCTGGCAAGCTGTTGAACTCCACAACTTCGTAAACAACACCAATCGTAAACTGCAACTCTTCCTCGATTCGGTACAGTACTCCGATTTTGTGACCACTTTTTCTGTTGATAATGCGCTTGGGAATTCATTTAAAAACTTAAATGAATCATTTAACTCAGTGCTTGATGCTTTTAAAGATGCCAGGATTTCAACGGAAGAGAATCTGCAGTATTTGAACCTTGTAGTTGAGCATGTAGATACAGGCCTGATCTCGTTTGATGAAGATGGAAAAGTGGAGGTAATGAATGGTATTGCAGTGGATTTACTGGGAACCCGTAAAATACGGAGCATGAATGAGCTGAAGGAGACAAACCCTGACCTGTATGCTACCATTTGGGAACTTCCGGTGGGTGAAAAGGCGCTTTTCCATGTAAATGAAAACATAAACCTTTCTATTAGAGCTACTCAATTCACACGAAGAGGAAAGTTTGTTAAGTTGGTTGCATTGCAAAACATTCAACATGAATTAAATGCAAAGGAATTAGAGTCCTGGCAAAACCTATTGCGTGTACTTCGTCATGAGATTATGAATTCCATGACGCCAATCTCTTCCATGGCTTCAACACTTCAAATGATATTGGATGAGGATCTTGAGAAGAAGGGAGAAACCCTTGAGCTATCTGAAAGTGTTTTTAATGATATTCAGGATAGTTTGGGCACAATAGAAAGCAGAAGTAAAGGACTCATCAATTTTATAAAAGGATATCAGGAATACACCAGTTTGCCTGCTCCCCGATTTAAGGTTGTTTCTGTTAAAAACCTGGTATCCAATGTAGAGCAGCTTATGCTAAACGATTTCAGAGAGTTGGGTATTAGCTTGAACTGCGAATTCGTTAAAAAAGATTTTCAGTTACTCGTAGATGAACAACAAATTGAGCAGGTGCTCATTAACCTTGTGAAGAATGCGCGAGAAGCTTTTACCAATCAGGAAGTTAAGAGGGTAGTAATTCGAAGCTACCAGCAATATCAGTACAAGGTGATTGAGGTGGAAGACAATGGTCCGGGTATTATACCTGAAGCTTTGGACCAGATTTTTATTCCATTTTACACCACAAAGAAAAGTGGTTCAGGCATTGGACTAAGCTTATCCAGGCAACTGGTGCAAATGAACAATGGTAATTTAACTGTCAGTTCGGAACCTAATAGGAAGACGGTCTTCAAGTTAGTTTTCTAATTACCTTTTCCATTCGCTTGCGCTTACTTTCCTTTTCTATATCATTCAAGCGGTCGGAAAGAACTTCGGCAAAAATTTTCATATCAGAACTACGAATAACCGGAAGTGCCCGTTCTGCATACATTGGTAGTTGATTAATTGCACTTATTTTTAATTGTTCCAATAGCAACGGAATGGTTTCATTCCTATACTTTTCGTGAGTAGATAACTTGATAAGAATATTAACAGTGTGGTCCTTTGTAATTACAGATCCTTTGTCAGCAATTTCCAAAATTTTACCTAAATTGTTATAGATACCCTTAGGGTTGATACTCGAAATGGTATCAAGGGCTGTCATAGCACCCCAGACCAATCGATTGTTTTTGCTGTTTAGCAATTGAAGAAAAGCCCTATCATACTGCTGAATTAAATCTGGTGCCTGTTCACCCACTTCATAAAGCACTTTTATACAATCACTTTGAATGGCTTTAGACGAATTATTCAAATTGTCCACCAGCTCCTGAACGGCAGAATGATCCTTTTTACTAGCTATTTTAGCTGCCAGTTCCTGATTGGGTTTCTCATCCCTTTGACCCAATGCACTAGATAGTTGATTTAAAACTGTCATGTGTTTGTCCAACGCTCCAGTTTGGGAATGCCTTTCGTGAAGAAGCCTGCAACAAAACCAGGGAATCCCATTTCCTTAAGTTTTCCTTTTACAAGCTTTTGCATTTCCTGAGCAGACATGTTCGGGTTGGTAAATGCTCCGTTTTCATAACAACGTGAGCAATACATTGCGCTTTTAGAACCATCAGCATTAGTGCCTCCACCCTTTTCATCTTTTTTAAGTGGCATGCCACAGCTTTGGCAGTATTTGTAGGTCTTTTCCATAATTGGCCATAAGGTTTTGGTTTTCCTTAAATATAAGAAAATTGAAATAATCTTTTGTCTTAGGGTGTTATGAAAAGGAAATACTCTGCATGACGAATATTTTTACTAAATTAGTCTGCATGCCGAGTATTTTTTAGTAGCTTTGGGTACTACCCAAAAAATGAAACCAGAAGAAACAGTTGATTACCATATTCGTGCAGCCTGGTATGGCATTTATCGAATGTACAACCAGGAAGCAGTTAAGCACGATATAACCACTTCGTTGGGGTTTGTGTTGCTTAACCTGCATATGGGAGAGGGCACCCCTGCAACCAAAATTGCACCATTGATGGGCATGGAAGCAAGGAGTTTGTCACGGATGCTGAAAAGCATGGAAGAGCAAGGTCTCATTCGTAAAGAGAAGGATGAGAACGA
>JAGQYJ010000039.1:0-11506 GCA_020436145.1 Cyclobacteriaceae bacterium
AAAAACTGGACATTAACAGCTGTGTGGCAGTAGGGACTACCTTCCACAAACGCATAATTACTGCCTTGACTCCTGCCACCTCAAAAGAGCGCTGGAGGCCGTATACGCCCTCTCCTGCCATTATATCTCCCAGGCCGGTTTCGCAGGCACTGAGCACCACCAGGTCGGTATTGGCTAAATCCAGGTTCATGGCTTCATAGGCGGTTAGAATGCCGTTATCAGCTCCCATATTGCTTTCCGCCTTACCTGCATTGGCCAGCAAAAGTCCGGAGCGAAGCAGCACATTTTCGTTTATATTATTCAGGGGTACGCTAAACACCTGGCTGTTATCGTTTTGCACATCCTTTACAAAAAAGCCGTGAGTGGCAATATGCATAAGCTTCGGGCTTTTAGCCTCTTTTATTGCTTTTTCAGTGGCTGTGCCTCCCTGGTACACACTGGTTCTATAACCACCGATTTTCAATATGCCTGAAATAGCCACTATTTCCTTCCCTGTGCCGGGTAATGGGTCAATCTCGCTGGAGCCATAGGCAGGGTTGCCCAGTAGCAAGGCTGTTTTGGCAGAACCACCCGGGGTTTTTGGCTCTGTCAGGCTGCGCAGGCTAGTGATATTCAATACCTGTACCTTATCCAGCACATAGGCACCCGATGCATCTTTTAATGAGTTTACTGTCAGCTGGTTGTACACACCATCGGAGGAAAGGTAGATTTTTTTAATTCCTGCCATTTCGCTTTCAATTGGTTTCCAGTATTGGTCGTACGAATAATTGTCTTCCCGCTTGAGGCGAATGGCATTTCGATAGTACTTGAAATACCGTTCTTCCAGCTGGTCTCCGTTGGGCAGAGCTGCCATTTTAACTTTATCAGGAAACACCATAAGAGCCATATACTTGCATCCGGTATTATCAAGTGAATACCCTACACGAATAAGCTCAACCGCTGCCTCACCGGGTTTCAGCTTTTTCTGCACATCAGCCAGAATAGGTGTTTCGCTTCCATAAGCTTCATTGAATATCCCTGATTTCTCCGACAGCTCTTTCTCCAACTGATTGGTAGCCTGCTCCAGTGAGTCGGTGTTTACCTGCTGGTTGGCAAGGTCTTCCTTACTCATGGAATAGTAAAGCGCCAGTTGGCGCTTGTTATCTATCCAGGCGTTATAGGTTTTTATCAATTCCTGATCGGAGTTATTGAGTATATTATTTTTCACTTTGGTGGTACTGGAAAGCAACATTGCTTTTGTTGCCAGCCTGTAATTCACCACTTTGGTAAGAATTTCTGTATTACCTGTTCCGGCATCAGCTGCAAAAGCATAATACTTCTCGAACCGGGGACGCAGGGTCTTCCAGAAAGCAGCTTTCTCTACATCGCTCATCGGGGCAAAATATTTGCCCACAAACACCATCGACTGGTTCAATGATTTCTGGAACAGCTCATTTGCCTCTTCGGCTTTACCCTGTTGCCATTTTAAAAGCGCCAGCTCTGTGGTAACTTCCACATAATGCGGGTGGCGTGTTCCATACGAACCGGCCAGCACACTTTCTGCCGTATTCAGGTTACTTTCTGCATCATTCAATCTGCCTGTTCTTCTATATAGCGAGCCAAGCTGAGCTTTTACAAGCCCATACCCTGAAAAGCTGGCACCGAACTTACGCTCGTATATGTCCATAGCTTCTAGAAGAAGCTTCTCCGCTTCATCGTTTTTGCCTGTTTCCAGGTAAAGCGAAGCTTTGATTTCCAGCATGTGAGCATAATCCGGATTGGAACGCTTCGAAACCAGGGGATTCCTGGTCATGGCATCCAACACCTTTTGGTAAATGGCGTCTGCTTCCTCATACTTGCCTTCCTGCTGGTATAACAAGCCTACGTTTGTTTGGAAACGGGCCAACTGGGTAGGCTTAATATTCTTGTCTTTGGATGCTATTTCCAAACATTGCTTCATGTCTTTTTCCGCTTCATCGTATCGCCCCAGAGTTTGGTATAACACACCTCGGTTATTTAATGTAATAGCATACGCCATTGACTCGTTACCCGACACCTTTTGGTTTATTTCTGCTGTTTGGGCAAACTCCTTTTCTGCCTCGTTGAAATTGCCCATGTTTTTGTTGAGTACGGCCAGGTTGTTTAAGGAAGCTGCATAGTCCACACTTTCTGTTCCGCGCTGCTCCTCACGTGCTTTTAAAGCACGATCGGTAAATTCCATAGCCAATCCATATCTTCCCATTCCATTATACAGCATTCCCATGTCAGCCAGCACACGCGGGTACATAGCATGAGTCTGGTATCCATTCAATTCAAGCAAGCCTGCGGCTGTAATAAAGGAAACTTCTGCCAGCCGGAATCCATTGGTGGCATAGTACATCTCTCCCACATCCAGGTGCTCACGGGCTTCTTCCAAAACCGTTTTTGTTTTGTCCTTTTCAAGGTAAATGCTGGCCGCATTTTTTACATCATCAAACTTTTCCTTGTCTTCGAACTGGGCTGATTGATCGCTAAATGAAACAGAATAGTTAAAGCTTGTGGTGTCAAACTTTTCCCGGGTTTTATACAACTCATTGGAAAGAATCTCCTTGCCCTTATCGAGCCCTTTCCCTACATTGATATTTGATGCTTTATCTTTTAAAAACTTACCTATTTGTCCATAGGATAGAACAGAAATTGCCAGTAATAAAAAAGTGAAAATACTACGCATGGTTTTGATGGGTTTAGACCACTAAGGTACTAAAGCCAGGGGAGAAACTATGCGCCTGGCTGGCTGGCCAACAGGTACAGCACAGCCATTCGAATGGCTACCCCGTTTTGCACCTGGTCAAGGATAATGGCATGGCGTGAGTCAGCAACATCGCTGGCCAATTCCACACCCCGGTTAATGGGGCCTGGGTGCATAATTACAATTTCCTTATCCAGTGATTCGAGCAATTTCAGGTTAATACCATAGTAGAGAGAGTATTCCCTAAGAGACGGGAAGTACTTGATTTGCTGGCGTTCCAGTTGGATTCGAAGCACATTGGCCACATCGCACCACTCCAGGGCTTTACGCACATCCAGTTCCACCTTAACTCCCAACGAGGCAATATGTTTTGGCAACAAGGTGTTTGGGCCACATACCATTACTTCTGCTCCCTGTTTTTGCAAGGCAAAAATATTGGAAATGGCCACGCGCGAATGGAGAATGTCTCCAATAATGGCCACCTTCTTGCCAGCAACATCCCCCAGCTTTTCCCTGATCGAATACGAATCAAGCAATGCCTGGGTAGGGTGCTCATGGGTACCGTCACCGGCATTCACAATGTTGGCATCTATATGGCGCGAAAGGAAATGTGGTGCTCCTGGACTGGCATGCCGCATCACGAGCATATCCACCTTCATGGAAAGGATATTGTTTACGGTATCCAGCAAGGTTTCCCCTTTCTTCACGGAACTCGAAGAAGCCGAGAAGTTAATCACATCGGCCGACAGCCTTTTTTCCGCTAACTCAAACGAAAGGCGTGTGCGTGTAGAATTTTCAAAAAAAACATTGGCTATGGTGATATCCCGCAGGGAGGGTACTTTTTTGATGGGCCGGTTAATAACCTCTTTAAAAGTATCGGCAGTGTCAAAAATTAATTGAATATCCTTTTCGGTTATGTCTTTTATCCCAAGAAGGTGTTTTTGACTAAGCTGCGTCATTATTCTTCATTTACCAACCAGACTTTATTTTGTTTAGATGGATCAAGCTGAACCATTACTTTTTGCGATGCCATGGTGTTTACCCTTTTGCCTACATAATTGGCTGCCAGCGGTAAGTCACGTGAATATCTTCTGTCAATCAATACCAGTAATTCCACTTTTTCGGGCCTCCCGTATGCCAGAAGTGCGTCCATAGCTGCGCGCACGGAACGTCCTGTAAACAGCACATCATCAATTAAAACCACCTTCTTATTCTCCACAATAAAGTTGATTTTAGTTTCACTTGCTTTTACCGGTGTATCTCTTCTGCGGAAGTCATCGCGGTAAAAAGTGGTATCCAGGTACCCGTGAGTTACTTCCACGCCTGCCAGGTCTTTAAGGTGATCAACAATTAAATCGAGCAAATACGTGCCTCTTGGCTGGAGTCCAACCAAAACGGTATTCTCAAAATTGTTGTGATTTTCTATTAATTGATGACAAAGGCGGTTAACGGTTATGGAAAGCAGTTCGGGATTGAGTATTAATCGCTTTTGCATGACTATCGCTGCAAAGATAGAAAAGAATTTTGGTTAAGGTAAGAATTGATGTGTGCGTAATTTTCAATGTCTTATTTTTTTAGAATTTGTGATTATGGTTAAACCTTTTTGCTAAGGGTAAATTTGGGAAGGATTACTTAATTTAGAGTCGCATTTCAATTAAGCCCGGAGGAAGCCTTCTTTCCGGGCTTTCATATGTATTGATTAACCATATTTAGGAAAATTAATTCAAACAACACGAATGAAACTAATAAAACACTTTTTTGCATACGCCTTACTGTTTGTCGTCTTTTCATTTACCGCATTTGGCCAAAACAGTCAGCGTATTTATGAAGGCTTTAGCCAAAAAGAGGATCACCTGGAAGTTTATGTGAATGATGGCTCATACCTAATAAAACCATACTCAGATAAAATCATTGAAACTTCTTTTGTGCCCAAAGGCGAAAGTTTTGATCCACATTCCTATTCCGTAGTACTTAAACCAGATAGCTCCGTAACAATAACGGTAACTGAAGGCAGAAATGGTATAAAATACTCTACGCCAGGAATTACTGTCTCAATTACAAAAAACCCTTTTCAAATAACTTACCTTGAAAACAATAATGTGCTTATATCAGAAAAAAACGGATATATCAAAACGGATAAGTTTAAAACCCTGCAGTTCAATTTAGACAGCACAGAAGTGTTATATGGTGGAGGTGAGCGTGTATTGGGAATGAATCATAGGGGCAATAAACTACAGCTCTACAACCGTGCTCATTATGGCTATGCTACCCATTCGGAATTAATGAACTATAGCATGCCTTTGGTAGTATCTTCAAAGCGCTATGCTATTTTGTTTGACAATGCTCCCATTGGATATCTTGACCTTGATAGTGCTAAAAACAACACCATGACCTACGAAACCATTGCCGGACGAATGACTTACCAGGTAGTGGCAGGGAATAGCTGGCCGGAGCTGATGGATTCATATACCGATCTTACAGGGAAGCAACCTCTGCTACCCCGATGGGCGTTGGGCAACTTTTCAAGCCGCTTTGGCTATCATACTGAAGAAGAGACAAGAGAAACGGTACAAAAATTTATAGACAATAAAATACCTCTGGATGCTGTAATCATTGATATTTACTGGTTTGGAGCCGATATTTTCGGACATATGGGCAACCTGGCCTTCCTCAAGGACTCCTTCCCTACTCCTGACGAGATGATAGCTGATTTTAAAGCCAAAGGTGTTAAAACCATTCTGGTTACCGAACCTTTTATACTTACCACTTCCAACCGATGGCAGGAGGCTGTTGACCATAAAATACTTGGAACAGACTCCATTGGCAATCCGTATGAGTTTGATTTTTATTTTGGCCATACCGGCTTAATCGACATTTTCAAACCGGAGGCCCAGGAATGGTTCTGGAACATTTACAAAGGCTACACCCAACGGGGCATTGGTGGATGGTGGGGCGACCTGGGTGAACCCGAAGTGCACCCATCTCAATTGCAGCATGTGGCGGGTGGCGCTGATATGGTCCATAATGTATATGGCCATACCTGGACGAAAATGGTTTATGAGGGTTATCAAAAAGACTTTCCTGATCAGCGTCCTTTTATATTGATGCGTTCAGGTGCGCCCGGCTCACAGCATTACGGCATCATACCCTGGACGGGTGATGTAAGCCGTAGCTGGGGTGGACTGAAACCACAACCGGAGCTTGCCCTGCAAATGGGACTGCAAGGCATTGGTTTTACCCATTCCGACCTGGGTGGTTTTGCCGGTGGCGATGAATTTATTCCCGAGCTTTATACGCGCTGGCTACAGTATGGCGTTTTCCAACCAATCTACCGGCCCCATGCGCAGGAAGAAATAGCTCCAGAACCTGTGTTTCACGAAGGTGAGGTAATGGAGTTAGCCAAGAAAGCAATTGAATTACGTTATAAGCTTTTGCCATATAACTATACCCTCGCCTTTGAAAACAACCAGACAGGCATGCCTTTAATGCGACCTCTCTTCTTTGAGGAGCCTGATAACAAAGACCTTTACGAGGTATCCGATACCTACCTGTGGGGAGATGACTTTCTTATTTCCCCTGTTTTAGAGGAAGGCCAAAAAGAAAAGCAGGTGTATTTTCCTTCTACAGGCAATTGGTTCGATTTTTATTCAGACACCAAATATTCTGGTGGAGCAACAGAAATGATACCTCTTGTCAAAGATCATATACCTGTTTTTGTTCGTGGTGGAGCATTTATCCCAATGGCTGACCTGGTGCAAAGCACAAAGGATTACACTACAGACCATCTGAATATCCACTTCTATTTTGACCCTTCACTCTCAGAAAGCAGCGGAAGTTTATACAATGATAATGGAGAAGAACCTAACGCTTATGAAAAGGGTAAGACTGAACAATGGGAGATGAATTGTATTAATGCAAAAAACAAGCTTGAATTTTCGTTTTCTAACCTCGTGGGAAAAAACTACTACTTCAAAAACCGTTCTTTGAGTTTCATTGCTCATAATATTGATCATAAACCAAAGTGGGTGAAAATTGGCAAACAGAAGGTGGATTTCACCTGGGATGAATTATCCAAAACGCTCCGTTTTACTCTTGATTGGAAAAAAGGTAATTTGCTGATTTTCACAGCAAAACTGTAGTTCAGATGAAAGAGTTTTGGAATGAACGGTATGGCCAGAAAGAATTTGCATATGGCACCAAGCCAAATACCTTCTTTAAGGAACAGCTTGGCAAGCTAAATGTTAGAGGTAGCATATTGTTGCCTGCCGAAGGGGAAGGACGTAATGCCGTGTTTGCAGCTAAACAAGGCCTTCAAGTTACTGCTTTTGACACCAGCGAAGAAGCACGAAATAAAGCTTTACAACTTGCAGAGACCAACAAAGTAAATATTACCTATTTCACAGGAGCACTGGAGCAAATTAAGCTGAAGGATACATCTTTCGATGCAATAGGTTTGATTTTTGCGCATTTCCCTCCGCAATTGAAAACTCACTATCATAAACAGTTTATTGATTTCCTAAAGCCCGGAGGGCTCATCATCCTGGAGGGGTTTAGTAAGAAACAACTTAACTACTCCTCAGGAGGGCCCAAAAACCTTGACATGCTTTTTTCATTAAAAGAAATTGAAAGCGATTTTGATGGACTTGAAACTTTGGTACTTGATGAAAAACTTATTGAGCTAGACGAAGGTCTTTTCCATCAAGGCGATGCCTCTGTGGTGCGTTTTGTTGGCAAAAAGCCGGAGAATTAATTCTTTGTTTTCTATACTTGGTAATTATGGCCATCTACCAGTTTTATGCAGAGCAAAAAATACCGGCAGGTTTGGATCAGGTTTGGGACTTTATTTCCTCTCCTGAAAACCTAAAGGAAATCACTCCTGACTACATGGGGTTTGACATAACCACGGAACATCTTGCTGAAAAAATGTATCCGGGTATGATCATCACCTACAAAGTAATTCCGCTTATGGGCATCAGGATGAACTGGGTGACGGAGATAACCCATGTTAAGGAAAAAGAATATTTTGTAGATGAACAACGTTCAGGCCCTTATAAAATCTGGCACCACGAGCATAAAATTTTTCCAATTGCGGGCGGCACCCTAATGACAGACCTGGTAACCTATCAGCCGCCCATGGGGTTTCTCGGAAGTATTGCCAATGCACTTACCATTCGAAAGAAAATTCAGGAAATATTTGATTACCGTAAAGAGGCGGTAATTAAGATTTTTGGAGATTTTAAATCGTAAAATGAAAGTAGCTGTTTTTTGGTTTAGAAGAGATTTGCGCCTGGAAGACAACACCGGATTGAACCAGGCCCTTACCTCGGGCTTACCTGTGTTGCCTGTCTTTATTTTTGATGACAACATATTAAGTGATCTGCCAAAGAACGATGCACGTATTGGGTTCATTTATAAAACCCTCCAGTCAATAGACAAAAAACTAAAAGAAGAGGGAAGCTCCCTTCTTTGCCTGAAAGGCAAACCTGAAGCAGCCTGGAAACAGCTTTTCTCAATGTTTGAGATTGCTGCAGTATATACCAGTAAAGATTATGAGCCGTATGCCCTTGGGCGGGATATGGGTATTAAAAAGCTACTTCAAGAAAAGGGTATTGGCCTGCACCTTTTTAAAGACCAGGTGATTTTTGAAGAAAATGAAGTGGTTAAAGATGATGGCAAGCCTTACACGGTTTATACACCCTATAAAAACAAATGGCTTAGCCATTTCGATCGTAACAAGGTAAAACCACAAACTATCATAGGTAATTTTGTTCAAGAAACTTTCGAGTTTCCCGAAATGAAAGAACTTGGTTTTATACCTTCTAACATAGAAGTAAAGCCATACGATTTAAGCCAGACAAGTAGCTATGCCAAAACCAGGGATTACCCGGCCCAGGATGCGACTTCGTACTTAAGCCCCCATCTTCGATTTGGAACGGTAAGTGTGCGGCAAGTAATTGCACAACTTAAAAACTCAGATGTCACTTTTCTAAGTGAATTGATCTGGAGGGAGTTTTTTATGCAAATTCTGTTTCATTTTCCTCATGTGGTGGAAGGTAATTTTAAACCACAATACAATGGAATAGAATGGCGCAATAACGAGGCTGAATTTGAAAAATGGTGCAGCGGCCAAACAGGCTACCCTATGGTTGACGCGGGCATGCGCCAGCTAAACCAAACCGGTTATATGCATAATCGTGTGCGTATGGTGGTGGCCAGTTTTTTGTGCAAACACCTGCTCGTTGACTGGCGTTGGGGCGAAGCCTACTTTGCCGAAAAGCTACTGGATTACGAGCTTGCTTCTAACAACGGCAACTGGCAATGGGCTGCAGGCACCGGGTGCGATGCCGCTCCATACTTCCGGGTGTTTAACCCAACGGAGCAAATCAAGAAATTCGATCCTAAGCTTGAGTACATCAAAAAATGGGTACCGGAGCTAAATGACTTTAGTTACCCCAAACCAATAGTGGATCATAAAATGGCCAGAGAAAGGGCTATTGAGACTTACAGAAATGGCTTGAATAATTAATAAATATTGCCCGCATGTTCCATCTAAACTTCTAACCATACACATTTCTGCACGTACCATCCGCACAAATCTTATAGGCCATCTTACCATTTAAGGCATTGGGCTTAAACGTAGACGTACCCATCAGCAAACGTACACATTCCTGGATGCCTTCCGGAATGGAAGGGTGCGGGTGAACACATTCGGCCAGTTCTTCGATACCGGCATTCATGGAAATAAGTAAAGCCACTGCCTGCATGGCACTGGAAGCATGATTACCCACAACACGCATACCCAATACCTTCATTTTGTCATCGTTGGTTACCAGCATCTTTACAAAGCCCTGCGTGTTGCGTTTGCTTATAGCCCTGGGAATGCAGCTGTAGTCCACCACCGCCAATTTATAATCAATACCCTTGGCTTCAGCCTGTTTTTGATTAAGGCCTACCCCGGCAACCTCCGGATTAAGAAACATAATGGTGGATATGTTTTCATATACAAGTTTACGGGCCGGGATTCCAAAAATGCGCTCCACTGCATAGCGGCCTTCCAACTCACCTACATTTACCAGCGCAATATCTGCAGTAATATCACCTACCGCATAAATGTTAGGAATACTTGTTTGCGTATCGTCATCAATAATACCCCTGTTGTCCATCTTAACACCCAATTCTTCCAGTCCCATCCCTTCGTAATTGGGAATTCTTCCCACTGAAACAAGGGCTTTCTCCACATGAAATACCTCTTTTAATCCATTGGTGTATTCCAGTTCATATTCAACCTCCCCATTTACAATATCCATCCGTATCATTTGTGAATTACGATGGATAAGCACTCCATGCTCTTCCATGTTTTTTTCAATTACACTAACAACATCAGAGTCCTCAAAAGGCAGAATATGATCTCCTTTATCAATTACATGTACTTTGGTCTTCCTGATAGAGGAAAAGATTGTGGCAAACTCACAACCAATTACCCCTGCTCCAAGTATCACCATACTTTTGGGAAAATCCTCCAGATTGCTGATTCCATCGCTGGTCAATATGATTTTCTCATCAATGGGGATATCCGGTAATTTACGGGGACGGCTGCCGGTTGCCAGAACAATGTAATCCGCAACATAGGTTTCTGTTCCCTTATCTGTTGTAACCTGTATTTCATTAGGTGAAACAATAAATGCTTCTCCCTGCACAAATGTCACAAGTTCATTAAAATCTGAGGAATGAAGCCGTTCCAAATGATCGCGAAGCATTTCCTTGCGCTCATTCACCGCATTTTCAACTTCTTGTTTTAATATATTGAAGTTAACCTCCGGGGCATTGATGTTGTATCGTTTTCGGTTCTTATACAACTGGTCAACATTGCGGGCAAGGTCCCACCATGTTTTTGATGAAAGCGCCCCATTGGTAACTCCGGCACCTCCGAGCTGGCTCTTTTCAATCAGAAGTACTTTTTTGCCAAAATCAACGGCCCTCATAGCAGCAGCATAGCCGGAAGGCCCTGCCCCTACTACACAAAGATCAAAACGTGCCATATGTTATTTGGCTGCCTTTTTCTTAGCTGCAGCTTTTCTTTCGGGTTTGGCTTCATCTGCCTTACCTACTTTTACTTTGTGCGGGCGACTGACTCCAAACGTACCTTTGAATAACTTTCCACGTTTCGTTTTAATGTCTCCTTTTCCCATGGTTATCAAGTTAGGTTAATAAACGATAGTGAATATTAATCAATAAATGTAAGTTTTCAAAAGCAGTTGCATACAAAACCCTCTTTATCAATTAAAAGCCCTTATTTCTGATGAATCCTGCGGGCCAAACAAGCGGCTTTTTATGTATTGGGAATAAAAAAACCACGCAATATTGCGTGGCCTAAATCATTCAACTAATGATTTAACTTATAGAGCATTTATGGCTGCCTTAAGCTTGTTTTTTACTTCTGAAGCTATTTTTTCAAGATCAGCATTACCAACTCCCTGCATTGAGGCAACAGGGTCCACTGCCGATACCTCTATAGCTCCATTCACTTCTTGTACAATTACGTTGCAGGGAAGCATTACCCCAATCTTATTCTCTTTTTGATACGCCTGATAGGCAAAACCCGGGTTGCAGGCCCCTAAAATTCTATACTTTGGCATATCTACATCCAGTTTCTTTTTCATAGTGCCGCTGAAATCTATTTCTGTAAGCACTCCAAAACCCTGGCCTTTAAGCGCTAACGTTACATTTTCAATTACTTTTTCAAAATCTCCTGAAACCGTTTTGTTATAGTAATAACTCATAATTTGTTTATTTTTTATT
>JAGQYJ010000039.1:11603-21689 GCA_020436145.1 Cyclobacteriaceae bacterium
ATTCTTTTATTTACCCAATCTGTAACAGACCCTCCTATTAACCCGCCAAGCAAAAGTCCATAACCACTGCTTATGGTCGGGCTTGATGTTATAAGACAAGTGCCTGATTTACAACCAACAAAAAACCAGTACAAATACATGGCTGTACTGCCCAACAGGGCAAATACAGCTATAATCAAGTATTTTGTAGCAGCTTTCATTTTTTAATAGAGTGCTATATCAAACTGGCGTCTGTATTTTTTGGTAAGCTCATGGCTTTCACCCAGCACATGAAAAACAGCAATCGTAAGTCTTCTGGCAAGCTCTTTATGAAATCGCTTATTTATTACCACTGCTTTGATTAGCATCTGCAGTGCCGTTTCAAAGTCCATACCTTTTAGCGCTTCTTTAGCCGCGAGAACCTCTTCTCTTGAAGCCCCTTCTTTTACATCATTGCTGCTGGTTTCCAATACGCTGGCAATAAGTAGAAGCTCTTCTGCTTCCTCCACATGCCTCATATGTTCAACCAGGGATTTAATTCGTTCAGGATGGTTCCAAACAATTAGTTTGGCCAGTAACAAACGGGCTTCGTTAAGGTCATGGTCCAGTTCAATTGCCTTTTCAAGAAGTTCAATACCTCTTTCCGTTTCACCTCTGGCCAATAATTCTGAAGCTTCCATAGCCATGGCTTTAGCCTCTGTAGGGAGCTTATCCTCTATCCAAAGCTTCATTTCATGTTCGGCCATGGCTCCTGAAAGTTCGGCAATTACTTTACCCTTAAAAAAGAGCTTCAAATTAGGGATACCCCTGATGCCCCATTCGGCAGCCAATTTCCTGTTTTCTTCAGTATTTACTTTCACCAGCTTCCATCTTCCATTGGCTTCTAAGGCCAGTTTTTCAACAATGGGCCCCAGATATTTGCATGGTCCACACCAACTTGCCCAATAGTCAACTAACACAGGAATATGATGGCTTTCATCCAGCACATCCCTGGTAAAATCAGTCAATTCATATGGTGCGATTTTTAACATATTCAGTTATTCACATGCCTGATCGGCAGCCAGTTTAACACTGTACCACGATCCACCATTGACGGCTTCAATACCGACTGATCTTAACTGACCAACGGCTACTCCACTTCTCATGCCGGAAGCGCAACAGGCTATAATGGGAACATTCAGTTTTTTCAGATCATCCAGATTTGGCCCAATCGCATCCAGGGGTATGTTTTTGGAACCTACCACATGGCCTGTATTGAACTCTCCTGGTGTGCGAACATCTACAATAACAGCCCCTCTCGCCATAAGTTCTTTTAATCCTTCGCCCGGATCCTGCCTGCTTAAAAATGATAATAATCCCATAGTTTTATTGGTTATGAATTCAGTGTTAGTAACCACAAAGTTGAAGTGCGGATATTTTCAAAACTGTGACAGGGATTACATTAATGATTTAAAAATGTATTCTAGTATGATTGATACTATATTTATGAAAAAAAGGTGACGCAGCACGGCCTCAACCAAATAGTGACTGATAACAAATGGAGCCAAAAACTTACTGGCTCCATTGGCTATCTATGCAACAGTGCTTCAGTCAGCTCCGATTTTACCCATGGAATTCAATTGCTTCAAAAACATTTTGGTTCCAGGTTAAAAAAAATTTTTTCGCCTCAACATGGCCTTTTTGCAGAAGTGCAGGACAATATGAAAGAGTCTGATCATTTCGTGCACCCCTATTTTAAGTTACCTGTGTACAGCCTTTACTCTGAAACCCGCAGCCCAACCCCTCAAATGCTGGAAGGCATAGACCATCTCCTTATTGACTTGCAGGACGTAGGCACCAGAGTGTACACATACATTTATACGGTAGCCCTATCTATGAAAGCCTGTGCCAAAGAAAATATTGAGGTGGTGATTCTTGACAGGCCAAATCCGATTGGAGGAGAGCAAATGGAAGGCAATATTCTCGATCCTGAATATGCTTCCTTTGTTGGCATGTTTCCTATTCCTATGCGGCATGGACTTACCATTGGTGAATTTGCCAGACTGGTTAAAAAGCATTTTAAAGTTGATTGTAAGCTTACAATAATTCCTCTTAAGGACTGGAAAAGGTCCATGTATTTTGATGCAACGGGCCTGCCATGGGTGCTTCCTTCACCTAATTTACCTTCGTTGGAAACTGCCATCATATATCCCGGCTCGGTGCTTTTTGAAGCCACCTCAATTAGCGAAGGAAGAGGTACCGTAAAAAGCCTTGAAACCTTTGGACACCCCAAAATGGAACCCTTTGAATGGAATAACCACCTGAATAAAAAATTTGATGAATATGACCTTCAAGGCTTTATACTACGACCTCTTTATTTCAAACCTACCTTCAACAAGTTTGGAGGAATAGCCTGTGGAGGCTATCAGATTCATGTAACTGACCGTGAAGAATTTAAGCCCTGGAAAGTAGTGCAGGTGCTGCAACAGGAGCTTTTTCAATTAATGAAAGAAGAATTTACCTGGACTGACCCGCCCTATGAATACGAATATGAGAAATTACCCATTGATATTTTAAACGGTACAGAAAAACTGCGGAAATGGGTTGAGAGAAGTGGCGGGTTTGAAGAATTACTGGGCCTTGAGTCCGAAGGCTTTGATGACTATGTAAATAAACGAGATTCAATATTACTGTATTCATGAAAACAGCTCTTTCCCTTCTTTTTGTCCTGGTCTTTTCCATTGCCTGCAAGCCACAGAACAACGCTACTATAATTAGAGTTGGGGCCGAACAATTTGAAAAGTATCTGCCTTTGCTTGAAGGCAAAAGGGTTGGGCTTGTTGTAAACCAGACTTCCGTAGTGGGTGGTCAGCATTTGTTGGATACCCTGCTCACACTGGGTGTAGATGCCCGCGAGGTCTTTGCTCCCGAGCATGGTTTCCGTGGTGAAAAAGATGCTGGAGAATACATTGTAGATGGTGTTGACCAAAAAACAGGAGTTAAGATTGGCTCATTATATGGAGCTCACAAAAAACCAACCGTTGAGGATTTTGAAGCAATTGATGTGCTTGTTTTTGATATTCAGGATGTAGGTGTTCGGTTTTACACCTACATAAGCACCATGCACTATGTAATGGAGGCTTGCGCAGAACAAAATAAAAAATTTATTGTACTCGATAGGCCCAACCCCAATGGTAGTTATGTTGCAGGCCCGGTACTGGATACTGCCTATCAGTCGTTTGTGGGCATGCACCCCATACCAATCGTACATGGACTCACCGTTGGTGAGCTCGCCAAAATGATCAATGGTGAAGGATGGCTGGCCGGCAAATTGACCTGCGACCTTACGGTTGTTAAAATGGAAGGGTACACTCACGCTTCTACTTACTCACTTCCCATAAAACCTTCCCCCAACCTTCCGAACGACAGAGCTATTGCCCTTTATCCATCGCTCTGTTTGTTTGAGCCTACTATGGTAAGTATTGGGCGAGGCACTCCTTTTCCTTTTCAGGTAACAGGAATACCGGATAGCACCAATGGAAATTTTACATTTAATCCAGTGAGCATAGAAGGTGCTTCTAAATATCCGAAGTATGAAAACAAAGTGTGTTATGGAGAGGATCTTAGAACTGAACCTCAACAAACTAAGTTCACCCTAAAGTGGCTTATTAAGTATTATCAGAAATATGGCAATGAAGGTTTTTTTTCTTCCGAGAGTTATTTTGATAAGCTTGTTGGTAATTCCACATTGCGAAAACAACTAGAGGGTGGCATGTCTGAAGATGAAATTAAAAAAACATGGGAACCTGAATTGAAAAAGTATGCAAGCCTTAGAAAAAAGTATCTGCTTTACAAAGAGGAAGACTAGGTATATTTACGTACGGATTGCAGCGTTAATACATAGCTGAAATGTGTACCTATTTTCTAAATTTGCTGCAGTTTTTAGAACATTTTTATGCAGCCTTCAAAATCAAAAAAATCAGGGATTTTGGTGCTGGGCGCTATAGGAATTTTAGCCCCGCTTGTCTCAACAATTTTTTACGCCTGGTTTACCTCTTGGGTATCCAACGAATTATTATTCGAATTTCTCATTAATTTCCGTACGATCCTTTTTGGAGTTATTGCACTTATAGTCGGTTACTTCGCTGTAAAAGGAATGCTAAACACTCTGGATGAGAATGCGAAAAAGAGTGACGCAATTGGTGTTCAACGTACGTTGCGCTGGTTTCCTGAAATTTTCATTGGCCTTTCACTGGTTCTGGCCACGGTAGGCCCATTCTTTATAATGAAGGGTATGGAGGTAGAAGAAAGAATGGTAGTGCCTATGTTGCTGCTTTCCGCCTCAAGTACATTGCTCAATTCCCTTTTTATAGTAATTCTTCTGTCCAGAAAAGTGGAGGGACGTGTATCTAGTGTGCCTGTACAACAGGACAAAAGCATAACCAGCTTTTTCTTCAAGTTTGGTTTTGTGGTTACCCTTGGTGCTATAGGGTTGGCCGGTCTATTCATTACCTCTACCTACATGATGGCCTATATAGATATGGAAGCAGGCAGCTTAAGTGTTGTAGGTATTACGGAAAAGATGGCAGTTATCGGACTTACAACTGTGGGGCAGCTTATTATTCCTATTATGGCGTTAAGTAAGAACATCTCATCACAACTTAATGAGATAAAAACTGTTACCATGCATTTTGCAAAAGGGAATTTGAATGCTACCATAGAAAACAAATCAAGAAGTGAGATTGGATTACTCGCAGCTGCACTTAATAATATGGCGGACCGCTTAAAAACCATAGTTGCTTCCATTAAGAGCAACTCTCAAATTATATCTCAAAGTAGTAAAGTACTTGCCGACAGCTCTAAAATTATAAGCAAGGGAGCCATGCAGCAAAGTGCATCTTCGGAAGAAGTAGTAGCTTCCGTTGAGACAATGGCAGAAACCATTCAGCGAAATGCTGAAAACGCCCAGTCGGCAGACAAATTATCAAAGGAAAGCTTTCAGCAAATCCTTAAATCGTATGATATCATTAAGGGTACTCTTGAAGGTATGCATAAGATTGATGAAAACATAGATTTCATCAGCGAGATTGTGAGTCAAACCAATATGCTGGCCCTTAATGCATCGGTTGAGGCTGCCCGTGCCGGTGAATATGGAAAGGGATTTGCCGTAGTAGCCCAGGAAGTGCGAAAACTGGCAGAAAGAAGCAGTGGATCAGCTCAAATTATAAACGAGATTGCCGAAGGCAATGTTAAACTTTCGGAAGAATCGGCCCAGCAAATGGATGTGGTAGTGCCTAATATTGAGAAAACTACCAAAATTGCCTCTGAAATTGCTACGCAAAGTATGGAGCAAAAAAACACCGTAGAGGAAATAACCAGTGCCATGCAGGAGCTGAATGATATCATTCAGTCCAATGCAAGTGTATCAGAAGAAATAACGGCTGAAGCTGATACTTTAAAACAAGCCTCGCTTGAGCTTAATAAATCTATGAATTTCTTTAAGCTACATTCCTAAGTAAGGAATGTAGCTTTTATTGGAATTAATAATCATCGATATCACCACCCATGCTTTCATTTTCAAACCATTTTTTTGGCTTGCCTTTCACCGTAATTTCGGCTCCCATAGAAGCTGACCCATCAAACTCCTCTGTGCAGTAAAGTTTCACACTTGTTCCCATGGAAGCTTCTGCACGTACATATTTAGCTTCCAATTCATACGCCTTTACCACAGACCCCATGCTTGCATCCACATTAAGGGAAGATGTTTTCCCTTCAAGTTCCGTTACTGCACCCATGCTGGTATCAATTGTAAGGTGGCCGGTTTCTACCTCCAGATCTATTACAGCTCCCATAGAAGTATCAAGATATAAATCTTCTGATTTTAGAGCATTCAAGGCATTGACTTCAGCGCCTGTAGAAGCATCAATGGAATTAATTTCCTGGTATGGAACTTTAACCTTCACCCACCAATCGCGCTCCTGCATGCTTTCCCAAAGGCTTTTTGTTTTTACTTTGATGGTTAGGGTTTCCCTGTCCTGATCCACGATAATATCGTCTTTAGATAGGCCATGAACTTCAAAAGAAAGCTCATCGGAGTTTGACTTAACAAGAGTAGCTTTAACTCCCCTTGAGACCTTTAGTTCTTTAAACGGTTCAATGTGACGCGTAAACGTTTGACCGAACGAGTTTAGCGAAGCCGTTACCAAAACGGCTAAAAATAATCGTTTCATTTTTATTGGATTTGAGTTTTCAACATTACCAATATATAGACTAAAAAAAACCACTGCGGGTTGCACAGTGGTTATAATTATTCAGGAAAATGTACCTGTTAAATATCTACATTGGCGTAACGTGCATTCTTTTCTATGAACTCACGCCTGGGAGCTACTTCGTCACCCATTAACATTGAAAACAGATGATCCGCTTCTGCGGCTGATTCTATGGTCACTTGTTTTAAGCTACGGTGTTCCGGATTCATGGTTGTGCTCCAAAGTTGTTCCGGGTTCATCTCTCCCAAACCTTTGTAACGCTGAACGCTCACCGAATCTTCCTTATCCCCAGACATTTGCTGAGTTATTCGTTCCCGTTCTTCTTCGCTCCAGCAGTATTGCTCTTGTTTACCTTTTTTAAGCAGATATAACGGAGGAAGCGCTATATACAAATATCCATTTTCAATCAATTCACGCATATAGCGGAAAAAGAAAGTTAAAATAAGAGTACGAATATGGCTTCCGTCCACATCGGCATCTGTCATAATGATGATTTTGTGGTAACGAAGTTTTTCCATATTCAGCTCTTTCTCACTCTCTTCGGTACCAAACTTTACTCCAAGGGCCGTAATAATATTTTTTATCTCGTCATTCTCATAAATCTTATGCTCCTGGGCTTTCTCCACGTTAAGTATTTTACCCCGAAGCGGAAGAATAGCCTGAAAATTACGGTCACGGCCCTGCTTTGCAGAACCACCTGCAGAATCACCTTCTACAAGGTACAGTTCACATGCGGCTGGATCATTATTAGAACAATCGGCCAGTTTACCAGGCAAGCCGGTACCTGACAACACATTCTTACGCTGCACCATTTCGCGTGCTTTGCGTGCCGCATGCCTGGCCTGAGCTGCGAGTATTACTTTATTTACAATCTGACGGGCCTCCTTCGGGTTTTCCTCTAAAAAGTCCTGTAACATCTGGCTAACCGCATTGTCAACAGCTCCTATTGCCTCCGAATTACCAAGTTTGGTTTTGGTCTGCCCTTCAAATTGAGGTTCTGCTACCTTAACGGAAATAATGGCTGTTAAACCCTCTCTAAAGTCATCACCTGTAATATCAATTTTCACTTTATCCAGCATACCAGACTTATCGGCATATGACTTAAGCGTACGGGTAAGCGCTCTCCTGAAACCTGAAACGTGAGTACCGCCTTCAATGGTATTGATATTATTTACATACGAAACTACGTTTTCACTAAACGATGTATTGTAGTTCATGGCCACTTGAACGGGTATTTCCCCTTTATCATTGTCCATGAAAATCGGTGCTTGTATCAGCTTTTCACGGCTACCATCCAGATACTCTACAAATTCTGCAAGCCCACCTTCTGAGTGGAAGGTTTCCGTAAGAAATTCACCAGTATCTGTGGTATCCCGTTCATCTACCAACGTAAGTGTAATTCCTGCATTCAAAAATGAAAGCTCGCGTAAACGAGTGGCTACCGTGTCGTAGTGATATTCAGATACGGTGAATATGGAAGTATCAGGTTGAAAATGAACTACAGTTCCTGTTTTATCCGTCTTACCGGTTTCCTTAACAGTATAATTAGGAATCCCTTTGGAATACTCCTGCTCGAACGTTTTTCCGTTTCTATGAACGGTGACATGTAAATGAGAACTAAGCGCATTCACACATGAAACGCCTACTCCGTGCAAACCACCTGAAACCTTATAGGTATCCTTATCAAATTTACCTCCTGCATGAAGTACCGTCATAACTACTTCCAAAGCAGATCGTTTTTCCTTGGGGTGTATATCTGTTGGAATACCTCTACCGTTGTCCGTAACGGTTACTGAGTTTCCTTTATGAATGGTAACCAATATGGTATCGCAATGACCGGCCAATGCTTCATCAATGGAGTTATCCACTACCTCCCAAACCAGATGGTGAAGCCCCTTTACACTAACATCACCAATGTACATAGCAGGCCTTTTTCGCACGGCTTCAAGGCCTTCCAATACCTGTATATTACCCGCTGAATATTCTTGTTTGTTCCCTTTCTTTTCTTCGCTCATAAATCCTTAAAAAATAACACACAAATGTACGATTTTAAGCCCGTATTTAACAGTTGAAACACCGATTTTAACCTGCCTTTTTAGACTTTTTTCGAGTCTCAGATTATAGGGCTTCGAATACGCAGTTTTGAAGTAGAAAGGACAGTATTATCGCTTAAATATCTCCTAATTGAGGTCTGATAACTATTTCTTCAACCACTGACCGAGGTGACATTGCATAGGCATGCCAAACAGCATGAGCTACATCGTTTGCCTTCATAAAACGGTCCTCGGGTAAGTCAGTGCCTTCCCAACTTGAAGTCAGGGTTGCACCAGGCATAATAGCCGTAACTTTTACTCCAAACGATTTCATTTCTTCACGCAATACTTTTGTCATTCCAAGCATAGCAAACTTAGAAATACAGTAGCTCCCCCCATTGGCATACGGCATGATACTGGCCGTAGAGCACATGTTAAAAATATGCCCCTTGGCATTCTCAATAGGTTTTATTAAACCCCGGGTTATGTAGTAGGCACTCGTCAAGTTGGTACTAAGCATTTTTTCAAGCGTGCCTTCCTTTTCTTCTGTTATCTTTCCTGGTATAAATATCCCAGTATTATTTACCAGCACATCCAAGGAATGTACATGAGATCGGGCAAACTCAACAAACCTGTAAATTTCTTCTCTTACCGAAAGATCCACCACCATGTAGTTGATTGTTACTTCGGGATATTTGGTGTTCATCTCTGCCTGTAACCCCGCAAGGTCTGCTTCGCTTCTGGCACAGGTTACTACATCAAAGCCTTTATCAGCAAAAAGATTGATCACTGCCCTCCCAATTCCCCTTGTTCCTCCGGTAACAATTATGCTTCTCTTCATTTTGGATAAGATTATTTATCTTTCCGCAAATTACGGAATTGAGGTGTAAACCGGAAAAATGAAAAGCATTGGCAAGTATTTTATTTTTATTGGTTCGCTGTTTAAAAACAGGGAAACATTCCGAACTTATGTAGGATTATTTTTTGATGAATCTGTAAAAGTGGGCACGGATTCCATTTTCCTGATTGCCATAGTTTCTGTTTTTATGGGTGCTGTAACCACTATTCAAACAGCGTATAACCTTGTAAGCCCGTTAATTCCTGATTATGTTGTTGCTCTTGTTGTTCGGGATATGGTTTTGCTGGAATTATCACCTACCATTATAGCCATCATATTTGCCGGTAAGGTAGGTTCCAATATTGCCGGTGAGCTGGGAACCATGCGTATAACAGAGCAGATTGATGCGCTGGAAGTTATGGGGTTAAACTCTTCCTCCTACCTGGTGCTACCGAAGGTGCTGGCTACCATTTTCATGTTTCCTGCATTGGTAATCACCTCTGCTTTCCTGAGCATCTTAGGTGGATACGTAGCAACTGTATTTACAGGTGTTATCACCCCTTTTGAATACATTCAGGGTATTCGATACCATCTGAATGAGTTCATGGTCACTTTTGCCATGATAAAATCAGTAACATTTGCCTTTCTTATATCTTCCATTTCATCGTATATGGGATACTACACTAAAGGCGGAGCATTGGAAGTAGGTAAAGCCTCAACAGCTGCTGTTACTAATTCTGTAATCGCCATTTTACTGGCTGATTATCTGCTGGCCCAATTATTAGCTGAATATTTAATTTCTATATAGTGATAGAGCTTGATAACATACAGAAGTCGTTTGGCGACATTACCGTGCTAAAAGGTATTGATGCTGAATTCAAGCCCGGGATGGTAAATATGATTATAGGAGCCAGCGGAACAGGCAAAAGTGTACTTTTGAAATGTATGGTGGGGCTCGAAAAACCAGATATAGGCAATGTTTTTTATA
>JAGQYJ010000040.1:0-6626 GCA_020436145.1 Cyclobacteriaceae bacterium
GAACTAGCGATCTAAGCCCATTTTCTCAAAAAACTTTGTAATTTTTAAAATATGATGCTTAACCAATCGTACTTTGGGAATAATTTTTAATTATGAGAAAAAGGTTCACGATTATAACTCTTGTAGTTATTTCATTTTTTGTGCTTTCCAGCTGTACTGTTCAATGGACTAAAGCCGTACAATACGGACATATTTCCAAAAACAGCTTTAACGAGACTGTGGATATGGAAATTCAAAATGGGCTCATTTTCGTTCCTGTACACATTGACGGAAAAGAATATCGCTTTTTATTTGACACGGGTGCCCCCTTTAGTATTTCTGAAGAGCTTCAAAAACGCCATGCTTTTAAAGTAGTTAGCCGGGGCAATATTGTAGACAGCGACCATAGTAAAAAAAGGGTTGACTGGGTACAGGTAGATGCCATTCAGATTGGCGATATCTCCTTTCAAAATCAAACCGCTTTTTTGGGCGACTTTAATGCCAATCCAAAATTAGAATGTCTCGGATTTGATGGTATTATTGGCTCCAACCTGATGCGCCACTGTAATTGGACCATAGACCAGGAACAAAAGAAACTTACCTTAAGCAGTTCTGTTGATGCCAGGGTTGTAAACGAATCGATTACCATCCCCTTTAAGGAAGACCTTCAATACAGCATGTTTATCAATATGGCTATTGGTGGGGCACAGGTAAGCAACATATTAGTAGATTATGGTTCCAACGGATCCATAGCCCTGAATAAAAAGGCATTCTCAGTTCTTAAAAAGAGTGGAATAATTGATAATACTTTAGTAGAAACAGGTGCTCAACAATCCGGAGTTATCGGTGAACCGGTAGATATCAATCATGAAATTACGGTTACTGATTCGGTTAGGTTAAATGACCTAAGACTCAATGCGGTCGAGCTAAAAACTGGCAAGTCAGACCTGGTTGGCAATGAGGTAATGTCGAGGTTTAAAGTTACGATTGATTGGGACAATAAGGCACTACACTTGCAGGAGTCTGAACCAGACACAGAACCTCATGAAACGTTTGGGTTTAGCATCGGGTACACTAACGAAAAGGGGGTCTATATTCAATCTGTAATTGAAAATACCCTCGCTTCTCAAAAAGGGATTAAACCAAACATGAAAGTTACAAAAGTAGATATGCTGGACTTTGAAAATGGAAGCAGCTTTTGCGATTACGTCCGATATACCCCTGGAGCTGCTGTACGGCTTGAACTGATTGACCTTAATGGAGCAAGGCAAGAATTTACCATTGCGAAAACAAGGTTAGAAAACAATTTATGACAAAACTTTGTATATTTTCCACAACAAGTAATGACCACTAGTACCTTGGCTGTAAAAGTGTTTTTTAAATTAAGAAGCCGTAAATGCTTACCCGATTAAAATTGATTCCATTATATATCCTGATAGTTTGTGGACTTACTATATACACAGTTTTGGTACTACAGGAATTTGACACAACCTATCTCAATGTTTTTTTAAGGTATACCGGAATAGTTTCTTTCCTGCTTTTTACATTGAGTTTTGGAATATCCGGGATCCACTATTTTTTTAGAAATGCGATTACGCAATGGGTTCTCATAAGAAGAAAGGCATTTGGGTTGACCTTCGCAGGTTTTTTTGCAATTCATTTTTCGCTCATTGGTGTAAAATCAATTGTACTAGGAGCCAACTTTAACGCCAATCCTAATCTTGGAGCATCCCTGGTTGTTATTGCCGTTATTATCATGTCTATTACCTCAATCTCATCTATAGTTAAAAAATTGGGACCATTTAAATGGAAAACCATTCACCTGATTTGTGGATTGTATATTTCCCTTGGTCTTATAAATTTTTACACTATGTCTTTAAACAGAATTGATCATGCACTAGCTTTCCTGGTACTTTTATATTCTATGCTTGCGTTAAAATTGGTTATGTACATCCATCGATTTTACGTTCAAAAAAATCGAACAAAAAAAGTATCTCCATAAATGAACTTCCATACTGAAATTTGACACCATGACAAAGAATCAGGCTAAACGGGTAATCAGAATATTATTATTTCTAGGAACCATTATTTCCCTTTACTATGTTCCCTGGCCTATAGTAAAGGCCTGGATAAAACCACTCCCTGACACCGTTCAAAAACAAGCTCAAGAAGCCATTGATATGGGGTTTGTCGGAATTATTGTTTATGTAGATGAAGGTGGAAAAGAACCTGCTTTTTATGCTGCCGGTTATAAAAACAGGGAAAATAAAATCCCGGCAGACCCTAATACATTGTTCAAAATAGCCAGTGTAGGTAAACTCTACAATGCCCTGGCAATTGCAAAGCTTGTGTATAGTGGTAAACTATCGCTGGATAAGACACTTTCAGACTATTTACCAGAACTGAAAGGAAGAATTGAAAATGCCGATAGAATTACCTTGCGAATGCTGGTGCAACATAGAAGCGGTATCCCCAATTTTACCGACACGCACAATTATTGGGCGCATCCAAAAGAGACCGAAGATGAAAAACTTGCCCTGGTGCTTGATAAGCCTGCTAATTTTGAACCGGATGAAGATTATGAATATTGCAACACCAATTATCTATTGCTTGGCATAATAATGAATAGGGTTCTCGGATATGATCATTTTCAATATATTCATAAAGAAATTTTAATGCCATTGAACTTAAACCATACCTATGGTTCTATCCGCGATGTAAACATGAATGATGTAATGAGTGGTTATTATGTTGGCTACAATAATGACTTAAAAACAGATGATATTGGCTCGATACTGGCAACCGCTGAAGATCTGGGTAAATTTATAAGAGCTTTAAATGATGGTTCTGTTTTTAAGGACAAAAAAGAACAGGAAATATATTCTTCTATTTACAAGTATGAACATACCGGCCTGATACCCGGGTATCAAACAATTGCCAAATATCACGAAGATATTGATACTGTTGTAATTCAGTTTACCAATACTACTGATTTTAACGGCTACGAGTGGAATTTGTCGGAAATAGCGTATAATCGTATTGTGAAAATCTTGCAGAAGAACCAGAAATAATACCTAAAATACCTATGTCAAAGGGGTTCCTTTAAGGAAAATATTTATTTGCCAGAAGCAGAAAAACGTAACAGAGTTAAATCCTGACTGGACTTTTTAATTTAAGAGAAGGGCGGCTCTTATCACCACTTATACTTCGGGTACGTGTCGTAATAAGCCTCTACAATTGTCGTATTTCCAGTGCCTCTTTCCGGTTACCTTTGCCGAAATTTGACTAATCATAAACTACCCATACCATGAGAAAAATAATTGTGCAGGAGTTTATTACCCTGGATGGGGTCATGCAGGCTCCAGGCGGCCCAGAGGAAGATCCCTCTGGTGGTTTTACATATGGTGGCTGGACAGCCCCCTATTTTCACCTGGCAGATGAAGAAGCCAATAAGTTCATGCAAAAAAACCTGGAAATAACTGATCTTCTTTTGGGGAAGAAAACATATGAGCTGTTTGCAGCCTATTGGCCCGAACATGCAGATATGTGGCCCGGCATAAATGATGTGACCAAATATGTGGTCTCCAATAGTTCTGTAGAACTTACCTGGATAAACTCTGAACATATCACAGGTGATGTGATAGCACGCATCAAAGAACTCAAAGCCGGAAACGGATCAATTCTAAAGGTGATAGGCAGTGGTGCTTTATCTCAAACACTGTTAAAGCATGATCTCGTTGATGAGCTATGGCTTATGATTTTCCCAATTACATTGGGTACAGGTAAACGCTTGTTTGATGAGGGAACGATCCCTGCTGCCTTTGCCGTAACAGATAGTTTGATTACCTCAAACGGTATAATATTCGCTAACTACAGCCGAGCCGGAGAGGTAAAAACAGGAACTGTCGGAGTTTGAAGTAATTTTTTTTGAAAGCACAGACTACTGTACATTTTCAAAATCAATCTTGAAAGAAGTCGATTCTAAAGAGTAGCCCCAATCTACTTTACAAGAAAAATCTCAATTTCTTAGCAACAATCCCTTGCCTTTATAGTAAACTTACTGTTAGCAGGCCGACTTCCGGTACATTGGTGATCATTTAATAAAACAACAACTGATGAAAATTATGTTTTCAGTATTGATGGGTACTCTGCTTTTCAGTTCCTGCAAAGAAAATGAGACAGTGACTAAAGTCGATTGGATTTATGTGACAGGAGGGAAATTTGAGCAAGGGAAAAACCAATTTATTATTAGTCCAAAAGGTGATACCATAAAGGGTTTTACAAGTCCTAACAGGCTGGTCGAATTAAACGGTTTTTACATTAGTAAATATGAAATAACCGTAAAGCAGTTTAAAGAGTTTTGCGAGAGCACTGGTAGAAAAATGCCCGAACCACCTCTTGAAAATGCTTATGGAAAGAGGGTATATTATAAATGGGAAGATGAGAAGCCTATGTTAGCAACATGGGATGAAGCAAATGATTTTGCCGAATGGGCAGGCGGCAGACTTCCCACTGAAGCAGAATGGGAATATGCCGCAAAAGGAGGAAAAAAAAGTAAGGGCTATCAATATAGTGGAAGTAATAATCCGGTTGAAATTGGTTGGGTGGGAGAAAACTCTGATAGCACATTTCATAAAGTAGGACTTTTGAAACCTAATGAGCTGGGAATTTATGATATGACAGGAAACGTTGGAGAATGGGTTTCAGACTGGTATAACCCGACAAAAGATAATTTAGTGAGCGAAATTAATCCAAAGGGGCCTCCAGACGGAGAATATAAGATTTCAAAAGGATTAAGTTGGTTTTATAATACTCAAGATGAAAATGGAAAACCACTGAAGTACGGAATACACATGCCAGAAGTCAGGTATCAATCTCCACGAGATACACGGAATGATGGATTTGGATTTAGAATTGCAAAAGATAGATAAAAGCCACCTTCAGCAGCTTAAATACCCTGATCAGGTATCACTTATTTCCTTAAAAACTTTGTAACTTTTCGTTTAAACATGCCTGTGGAAATAATTGTCCATCATACAATTTCAGATTTATATAAAACACTCGGTTTGCCATGTGAGAACGAAATAGATTTTACCATTCTTTCCATACCGGATATCCATCCTCAAATCCCCTTTCAATCACCTGTTTTAAGAGCAGATTACTTTTCATTTATTTTAACAAAAGATGGTTCTGGCATTTATTTCCTGGATGATAATAAATTTCCTTTCGGTCCTGAAAGTATTTACTTTACCAATCCAGGGCATATCAAATCATATGAATTACATGATGCAAAAGAAGCATACATCATAACCCTGACAGAAAATTTTTTAAGGGAAAATGTGCATCCTGATATTTTTGGCGAGTTCCCCTTTTTACTGGCCGAAATTGTGCCTCCCAAGGAGCTTTCTCAAAACAATTTTCAAGAGTTTGATACGCTCTATAAACAACTGCTGAATGAATTCAACAACGATTCTGAATATAAAAACAAAATTCTGGGAAACCTGTTTGGAGTACTGTTGCTAAAGATAAAGGAGAAGTTCTGGTTGAATTATAACCCAATTGAAGAAGGCAACAGAAACTCTCAAATTGTGAAGTCATTCAAGCAACTTCTGGAATCGGAGTTTAGAAAGGTGCTGAAAAATGAGCAAAACGAAACCAAACTAAGGGTTCAGGATTTTGCTGAAAGCCTGAATATGCACCCAAACTACCTGAATTCGGTAATAAAAAGTAAAACAGGTCGAACGGTCAATGAATGGATCTCAAAACGCACCCTTTCTGTTGCCAAATCTCTTTTGATGAGCACCCCCTACTCATCTAAGGAAATAGCGTATAAACTAGGTTTTAGTGAACCCACCCATTTTAGTCGGTTTTTTAAAAAGCACACTCAACTTTCCCCTGGATCCTTCCGTAAATCCAATCAATAGAAACGAATCTTTGAAAATGGTCATTTCGTGTTTGATTAAGGTTGTAGTATATTGTCCTTGAATTCCCAACTTAGCCTTTGAAATAATCAAAATATAAGTACTATGAAACAGACAACAACACTGGGGCACAGTAACCTCAACATTAACAGAATTGGTCTTGGCTGTATGGGCATGTCAGAGTTTTACGGTTCCTTTAACGAAGAAGAATCTATTAAAACACTACACAAAGCCATCGACCTTGGGGTTAATTTTTTTGACACAGCTGACATGTATGGCTGGGGAGCTAACGAGCGGCTACTAGGAAAGGCGTTTAAGGGACGCTGGGATAAGGTTGTTCTGGCAACCAAGTTTGCCGTAATGAGAGGTGCCAATGGAGAATTTCTCGGGCTAAATGGAAAACCGGAATATATAAAGAAGGCATGCGACCAAAGCCTGCAGAATTTAGGCGTTGAATCCATTGATCTCTACTACATGCACCGGCAGGACCCTAAAGTGGAAATAGAAGAAATTGTAGGCACAATGGCCGATTTGGTAAAACAGGGAAAGGTGAAATACCTGGGTCTTTCTGAAGTTGACCCTGAAACTCTTCGCAGGGCTCATGCGGTACATCCCATTTCAGCTCTTCAAACAGAATATTCCTTATGGAGTCGCGAGCCCGAACAAGAGCTTTTTGATGTATGCAAAGAGCTGGGCATCACATTTGTAGCTTATAGCCCCCTGGGT
>JAGQYJ010000040.1:6723-21088 GCA_020436145.1 Cyclobacteriaceae bacterium
TCACAGGTGCTATCAAAAGCCGGGCTGACCTGGAAGAAGGCGACTGGCGCCTTTCGAACCCTCGCTTCACTGATGAGGCTATCAGGGAGAACCTCAGATTCGTGGAGGTGATCGAACGCATAGCGCTAAGCAAAGGTGTTTCCAAAGCTCAGGTGGCTCTGGCCTGGATTCTAAGCCAGAATGATGAAATAACAACCATTCCCGGCACTAAGAAAATTCATCGTTTGGAAGAAAACATAGGTGCTTATGGTGTGGAGCTATCACCCGCAGACCTTGCTGATATTGAAGCAGGTACGCCCTCAAAAACAGTTGGGGAACGATACGGGTAGGCCCAGGAAAATCTTTAAATAGAAGTTGGTTTTCCAAAAGAATTACTCACTTTGACAACAATCAAGCAAGGTGATGATGCCCGTCAATAGAGATGACAGCATAGCCTTTTACATTTGCTGCACACAAATGATTTAGCTATGAAACCAATGATCAACCTTAACGATTTAATGGAGGAGCAACTCAGGGAAATATTTGATGGGGAAAAACGTTTAGTCAAAGCTCTTAACGAAATTCTTGAAAAAGCATCGCATCCCAAGTTGCGGGAGACAATAATGGAGTACAAGCAGAGCTGCGATGATAATGTACTAAGATTAAAACAAGCATTCAATTTGCTTTTCACCCAAAAAAGAGGCGAAAGATGTATTGTAATGTGTGCAATGCTTGAGGAAGCCGGGGGGTTAATGGAGCGAAGCATGGAGCTAACGGTTATGGATGCCGGAATTATAACTGCCCTCCAGCATATCATGCACTACAAAATGGCTGGCTATGGAGCCATTAGCAATTATGCCACTACACTTGGGCTTTACGAAGTAGCCGGCCTGGTGCACAAAAATCTTGATGAGGAGAAAAAAGTGGATAAAGAACTTGCTGCCCTGGCTGAATCTGCAGTGAATATGCAGGCCATTTGATTTCTATGAAAAATAAAAAGGTTGATGAGTACATAACCAAACAAGCTTCGCCACAAAAAGAAATCTGCTCCCGATTGAGGAGCCTTATTTTCAGTGCTCTTCCTTCTGTTATGGAAGAAATGAAATGGGGTGTCCCGTCCTATGACGGAGGGAAATTTTATATTGTTTCGTTAGAAACGCATGTCAATATGGGATTCTCCATTGAGAATCTTCCCAAGAAAGAAATTGGTTTGCTACAAGGTAGTGGAAAAACTATGAAAGTTATTGAGGTTGCATCCGAAACAGATATCGATGAGGACAGAATAATAAAATTGCTTAAGTTAGTTTACAAAACGTAAGCATCTTACCCTCAAATTTATCTAACCCGGGGATTGCCTCTGCGTATTAGATAAATAACCAAACCTAACAACCCATGGCACAAAATAAGACCGTTGAAACAAAAGGAAATGTAAACGCTTTCATTAAGGCTGTTAAAAGCGAAACAAAGCGCAACGACAGCATGCAATTAATTGAAATGCTAAAAGAGCTGACTGGCAAAGAACCCCGTATGTGGGGGCCAAGCATTGTTGGTTTTGGGAGCTACCATTATAAATATGAAAGCGGAAGAGAGGGCGACATGCCCTTAGTCGGGTTCTCACCCAGGGCAAGCGCTTTGACATTTTACCTTTCCACCCGTTTTGAAAAAAGAGAAGAATTGCTTGAAAAACTTGGCAAATACAAAACCGGAAAAGGGTGCCTGTACTTTAACAAGTTGGAAGATATTGACGTAAAGGTGCTTCAAAAAATGATTGTCAATCATATGAAGCATATTAAAAAGGCATATCCTGAGACAACGTAAAAAAGGCAGGCAGATGCGTAAGTTTCATGGTCTATTTGTCCTTCTTTACCATAAAGTATTTTTTAATACTAATGGGTTCACCTTCTATAGAAATGCCTTCAATAGTCATTTCAAATAGCCCTTCTATTTCTGATGTAAAAAAATCCAGTTTAAGTTCCCCCCCTGGATGTTCAATATGGGGATTCCAAAGTAGTAAATGTTCATAATGAGGAATACGATCAGTTGATTTTTGCTGAATTAAAATTGAAGATACATCTGATTGTGTTTCCAAAAACTTTACCTCATGATCATCTATTCTTAGCTTCCCCATATCCTTTTTGAACGTATGTGCAGCTATTACTCCATCAAAAAATATTTTTCCAAAGTAATATCGCCTGTTAATCACATCTATTCTTTCTACAGCATATGGCGATACCTCCAACATTTCTTTTGCCGAAACAAATACCCCATCCAGAAGTAATAAGGTAGGAGCAGATTGCTTGTCGTTAAACTCTATGCCTTCCATGCGCATTTTTAGCACATACTTTTCTTCGTTTTTACTTACCCCAACCTCCGGAATGAGTTCAATAAACGTATCGCGCATGGTTGAGAATCGTGTATACTCATCAAGAACAAAGGAACGCGCTCCACTTAATAATGTTGGTTTATGAACATTTGAGGCAGTTTCAGGAAGATAATAGGCATTTTGTATCTGGTTGTCAATACTCCTTTTTACCAATTCCTGAATTTTAACTGAATCAAGCTGAACAGGTGGATTCAAAAACCTGGGATAAGAATTGTAAAAGGGCTCATTCACATCAATTTCATAAGCTCCGTTTACCAAATTCATTGCTTTTACGGTTCCCAGCCGGGTTGCATTTCTGTAGTTATACATTAATACAAATCTTCCTGCTGAATCTGTTGTGGCCATAGATACACTTTCATTTGCTCCCATCAAACTTAAACCTACTGCTTCACCGGTAATGGGCGTACCTTCACTTGGCTTGGTAAGAGTTCCCTGAACAATTCCATATTGATGTTCCGGAAGCAGTTCTACGGTTTCTGGCAAAGGCTTAATGGGTTTAGTTTGGGAACAAAGCAGCAAGTTATCCAGCTTCTGTAGTGTCAGATCAGTTTTCTCCAGACCGATAAGTGGTGTTTCCAGGTTTTTATTAATGGCATATTCAAATGCTATATTTTCACCTGAAGGAGGGTTCGTAGTTACTTTTTT
Source organism: Cyclobacteriaceae bacterium (assembly GCA_020436145.1). Classification (GTDB taxonomy): domain Bacteria; phylum Bacteroidota; class Bacteroidia; order Cytophagales; family Cyclobacteriaceae; genus JAKISE01. The sequence continues at coordinate 9,731 of JAGQYJ010000040.1, forward strand.
GACAGACACAGATAAAGAAGCAGGCTTGTCAACATGCACTGATACGGACGCATTTTCCAAAGTCGGAAATGTTTCTGTGGTGATTTTTGAACCCCTGGCCTTAATATCTCCATTCCAAAAAATGCGCTCTCCGTACTTTTCTCCCTTCTTAGTAAGAATTACAACTATTAATCCATTAGGGATATCCTCTCTATCCATAGTTGTTTCAGAGTTCGCCAGAACAGAATAGGTTTTAATAGTATCCGAATTATGGAGAACTAACAGGGCAAACTCGCTGGTAGTGTTTGGTGATGTTAGATTCAGCGCATATGTATTTCCCTTTCTACTAATTGTTAGTTGTGTACATTTATTACATGGCGCAGGTAAATTATGAAAACGAAATCCTGAGTCCGACTCAACAATCAATTGGTAGTCTTCCTCGTGCTTTGGAACGAAGGTAAATGAATAGCTTCCGAAAGAATCGGTAGCCACTTTTGCGAGTGTATTCCCTTCTTTATCAATTACTCTCCCCTTTATTTCCTGCCCTCTGCCAAACTGGTCAACCACCCTTATAACAACATGGTTTTCAACATCACTTAATAAATGCCCACCTTCAGGATAAAATTCTATCATGGTATCTTTTTTCTTATCCGCAGGGTTACTGTAAGGTTTATAAGGATTAATTATTACGATCCGTTGATGATACAAATCGTTAAAGTTCTGCATCCAGCGTGTGTATGCAACCAAATGGTAGTTCCCGGTTTCCAGCTCTGTAGGTAAAAAGTAGTTTCCGGCCCCCATTCCATGCTGCAAGGCAACTTGGGTCTTAAAAACTGATTTATAATTCTCGTCAAGAATTTCAACATAAAGAAGGCTGCTCAGGTTGGACAATCTGCCAGTAATTGCACTGTACACGTATGAAGAAAAGTAAAGGGTTTCACCAACAATAAGTTCGTTATCGCTCAGGTGTATATACACTTTCTCCTTAACATTGGTTTGGCCCAAAGTCAGGAAATTGCTTCCCAAAAGAAGCACTCCCGCTAAAAAATATTTTCTAACTACTAGTCCCAAAACTCCGGTTTTTTAATTGTGCCGTATAACCTGCAGTCGCTGCACTTTTTGGGAACCAATACTACCGATGTGCCACTTGTAGTTATGTAATACATGTTTCTATACGACATATTGACCAGTCCCAGCAACATATCCTCCAATAGCACCGTATCAGCCACGTTATCGTAACCACAACCTTCGTTAAACACTCTTTCCGGATTATACCCCTCCTGACTCCATGAAGAAGGGCTAAAAATAGACGTATCTGTGGCAACCCCGGCTACTTCAAAATAACCTAAAACCGGTTTTGATGAATCTTTCAGGCTAGTCATGTTACCAATAGGAGAGCCCTTTTGCTGATCAAAAAAACTACCCGATGCTTCGTTGGTCTCTTTTAGGGTTTTGTAATACTGATGAGCTTCAGGAGAAATAGTGTACTGTCGTGTAATCAATGAGTACTTTGATAATAGATATGGGTCACTTTCTTCAACTAATACAAGCGGAAGCTCAGTAACTCTGTTTTCCGTTTGTCCGCTGGTAGTAGTAATTAATATACCTGTAGAAGGAATATGTTGGTAGCATACATTAATAAGGGTATCACGGGCAAAGTACATAAGCTGGTTTTCATCCCATTTATAGGCAGAAGCATAGGGTACCTGGATAGCATAGTCCTGTTCAATTTGGTACCGGTAATAAGATGCATCTGTTGAGGTGTTTTTGGAGGCTCCCAAAAAAAACTGAACTCCCCTGGAAGTAGTACCGCTTTCTGTGGATGGAAAAACTTTGAACTCTCCGTAAACGCTATCTATTGGGGTGGGTGGCAGCAATATCTCAGCATTGGATTTATATTGAGCGCCATCCGAAGTAGTGATATACAAGATATAGCTCTTCCCTGCAACACCAGCAGCTAGAGGATCGGGCTCATAAAGGCCTGGTTGTGATTCATTGAAATATATAGTTGAGCCGGTGTTATCTTCCGTCCAGACTGTTGCATTCCTTACCGGATTTTGAACGGAATCTGTCAATCCGATTGAGGTCGATAATTTTACAAAATTTTCCCCTCCCTGGTCGGTTAAGGTGGCTTCTACCACAAGTACCTCCTGTGTACCAATAGCTTCAAAATCATAGGGTTCAATACAGGAAGCACCGAAAAAAATGAGAACAATGAACAGGTAATTCTTCATGGGTTAAAAAGCAAAATTATAAGTGATGGTAGGTATCGGGGTAGGGAAAACGGTTAGCTTATAGCCATTAATCTTACCATCCTCAACCTTAAAAAATATGGAATATATATTATCCCTTCCCAACAGGTTATATACCGAGAATGTCCAGGAGGAATGTACCAGTTTTTTAACTTTATGGGTGCCCTCAATATTTATTCCTACATCCAATCTGAAATAATCGGGAATTCTAAAAGCATTTCTATCCGAATAAAACAAGTTCTCCGAAGATTTAAAGTCCCATTTTCCAACTGGGTACGTTAGAGGAACACCCGTTGAATATACCAGGTTAAGTGTCATTGTGAGCCTTCGGGTAAATTTATAATTGGTAACAGAGTTAATGTAATGAGGCTTGTCGTATCCTGTTGGGAAAAATGCTCCCCCATTGACAATCTCCTCCGGAAAATTGCCATCCAATTGAATAAGAGACCTGGAATATGTATAGTTCAGCCATCCGGTAAGCCATCCTCTTGATTTCTTCAATGAGAGTTCAACCCCATAGGATCTTCCCGTACCCTGAAGGATGGCTGTTTCTACCATCGGGTTGAACTGCAGGTCGGCACCTACCTTTACATCCAGCAGATTTTGGATATGCTTGTAATAGGCTTCAACCGAAGTTTCAATAGTGTGCTTGCCATAGAAGTTTTTATAATATCCCAACGAAAATTGATCGGCTACCTGTGGCTTGATATGGGCACTTGACAGCCTCCATACATCCGTTGGAGCAATAGAAGCAGAGTTTATCAGTAAGTGAATGTTTTGGCGGGTTCTGTTATAACTCGTTTTAATAGAACTGTTATCATTTAAACTATACCGGGCTGAGAGCCTGAATTCAGGTCCATGATAGGTTTTGACATGCTCATTATTACCATATTCTTCCGTATTTACAATATATTCAGGCGATTTGGGTGTTCCTTCTGCATATTGATTAACACTGGCTGGGCCCAGCACATTGAAAACAGAATAACGAAGCCCGCCATTTACGGTAAGCCTGTCGCTATAATTATATACAGCTGAAAAATAAGGTGCTATCTCTAATCCTCTTTCATTCTCAATTTCATCAGGTTCTATTAATGATTGTTCACCTATGGGCTTTTTTATACCGGGGTTGGCCACATTTAGCTTGGTTTCCAAACCAAAATTGAAATTGATTTTTTCATTCACATAATAATCCATCTTTTCAGCCAGTGTATGCTCCTTTATAAAGAAATCCATTTCAAAGGCCTTGGAAGGCAGCAAATCGTATCCCAGTCCATATTGGTAATTACTTGTCCCCAGCAGAAAATTCCCTTGAAGTCTGTTGTTAATTACGTGCTTCCAATTCAGGGAAGCCACCAGGTTGGTATATTCAAAATCTGTGTAGGAAAGGAGCGTATCAGATGCCATTTGAAACTGATCGTGGCTAAAATATCCGGTTACGGAAACACTATGTTTATCGTTTATTTTTTGATCCAGCTTACCTATTACATCATAAAAGGAGGCTTCATTGTTTTTAAGTGAAGAGTTTTTAAGCTTCTGCAAAACAAAATCGGAGTACGTAGCCCTTCCCCCCAGCATAATGGATGGCCCTTTCTTGAACGTTGGGCTTTCAATCATCAATTTTGAAGTGACCACCCCAATGCCTCCCGATACAGCCAGCTTTTCCTGATTGGGATCTTTGGAACGGATATCAAAAACCGATGATAGCCTGCCACCAAACTCTGCGGGAATAGCGCTTTTGTATAGCTCCATATTGGAAATGGCATCTGTATTGAAGACAGAGAAGAACCCAAAAAAATGATTGGTATTGAAAATCGTTGTACCATCAAGCAAAAACAGGTTTTGGTCTGCCTTCCCCCCCCTGATGTTCACTCCTGCTGCTCCTTCTCCAACATTTTGAACTCCTGCCGTAAGTGTGGCCACCTTTACCAGGTCCCGCTCCCCCAAAAGTGCTGGCACTACTTTAATATCCTGGTAAGATATCTTGGCAACTCCCATTTGTGTTCCTTTCACATTCTGCTCCCGCTCTGCATTGATAATTACCGTGTTCAAGGCAATTTCATCCGGTTCCATTTCTATGTTGAGCTTGCCATCCGAGAACACCATTAGCTTACGCCTAGTATCAATCATATTCACGGATTGGATAATCAACTCCTGCCTGCCATTAGGAATAGAAATAGCATAAAAGCCATTTTCATCTGTGCTTGTTCCTATCAATGGATTTGCTATATAGATAAAAACTCCTTCTACGGGTTCACCGTTTTCTATATCAGTAACGTAACCAGCTACAGTACTTTTACCCCCTCGTACGTACCTGTTTCTATTCCCAATAGTAAAAAGGCGGTTTTCCAGATTTCGGTTTCCATTGCCTTCTTCCTTTGTAAAAAAAATATCATCCTTTTCTGTAGCTTCTTTGTCATTTATAGAGTTGACAATGGCCGGAGAAGTAATGATTTGGACATTGTTTACTAAAATCACCTTGTTCTCATCCAAAAAGTAAGAGAGTGAGGTACCGGACAATAAGCTGTCCAAAAGCCTTAGACCATCAGGAATTTCCAATACTTTTTTATGTACTTTGTATGGGTACAACCACTCCTTTCGGAAATAGAATTGATACGATTTTGTTTTTTCCAACACCTGCAGAGCTTCCTCAAGGCTAACAGAATCGGCTGGGGTGCTTTGTGCAGCAACCTGAAAGACACTAAAAACAAAAAGTACGGTTAAAATTTCCTTCATCCCTCCTTTTGTCCTTCGTCACAAAATTTTAGCAGCTCTTTCAACCCTTCCTGCCTTTGCTTGGAAAATTTTACATCATTATTTCTCATAAATTTTCTTAGCTCATCCTTTTGTTCAGGGTACAGGTTGAATAATGTCTTTTTATTAACTAAATCATAGTAGATGTCATTAATCAATATAAAGGCCTCCCTTTTGTCCTTATATACGATCCCGGAAGCACTGGTGTCTTTAAGTTTGCTATGCTTTACAAGCACGGTAAAGTTTTTCCCTTCATAATAAAGTTCATAGAACCCTTTGCCCGGTGGGGGTATTTGCGAATCCTGCAAGTGAATAAACTTTGCTCCATACATAGAAAACGCATCTACATGAGCCTGGTTGAGAAGTATTGCAGGCACTCCACTTGTTTTCACCCCAAAATTTGGAATCACCAGAACGTCTTCGTAGGTATTATACAACATTTCAACCTTATGGAATTCCCTGCCGGAAAAGGTCAGGTCGCCTTCAACCCAGGACAAGCTTTTATAGTATTGATGCTGGTTCCTGGTCTGACCAATAATATTGTACTGAATACCCTGAAGGTAGGGTGGAACATTTGTGTTAATCTGTTGAAACCATGAATCTATATCTCCATCCAAATCCAATCTGTCCAGGGAAACCTGGGCAAAGCCTGCTGTCCTATCAAAAGCAGCAATTAAAAAAAACAATAAAAAAAACCTGAGTTTAGACACCTGATATTGCATGAATGGTTCCAAGATACTTTAATCCTGACTAATAAATAACCCTTTGTTTTATTAATTCAACCGTGTTTTTACTGGCATTTTTGATCTAATAGGGAGTTGCGTTTTATGCAAACGATTGAAACAGACCAATAGGCTTCTTTTCTGGGTTTCGCAACAAACAGCATAAGAAGTAAAAAAATAGTTTGCCCAACAATAAGTTAAAGTTTGTATCTTTCGAATGAAACAAACCAAAACTCCGCTATGAACCCAATCATCAAAAACATTCTTGCTGTTCTTGCCGGCTTTTTACTTGGTAGCGCTGTAAATATGGGAATTATAATGATCCTTGGCTATGTTATTCCCCCGCCTGAAGGAGTAGATGTAACCAATATGGAAAGTATTAAAGCTTCCATGCACCTGTTTGAACCAAAGCATTTTATTTCTCCCTTTTTAGCGCATGCATTGGGCACATTGGTTGGGGCAATGGTAACTGCCTGGATTGCTGCTACTCATAAAATGAAATTTGCCCTCGGCATTGGGGTATTCTTCCTCATAGGTGGAATAACCAATGTGTTTATGCTTCCATCTCCTACCTGGTTTGCCATTTTGGATTTAACAGGAGCCTACCTGCCCATGGCATGGATTGGAGGCAAATTAATGACCCGAAAGTAGTTGCAGGCTTTTAATTGACTGCCTTTTCTAAATCCTCAATAAGCTTCTTCGATACCTTTCGAGGGTTTTCCTTTTTGTAATTCTTCAATACATTTAAGGCGTCTCCTCCTTTTTGAATCAATCCTGTTGGGTTGTTGTCATAAGAATAACTTCCCAGACACCAGTCAATTTCAGATACCAGCTGGGCTTCAATACCCAATGAAACCAATTTGTCTTTTGCTTCAGCGCAAGCCTTCAAAATCTTTTCGTTTGTAGTTGTCATAATGTAAATCCTTTTGTTACTAATTTTTTGCGAAAGTATTTTATCCCAACCTAATACAATCACAATTACTATTAAAAAATTGATTGTATAGAGTTAACATTACGTTATATACTTGAAAACAACTAAATTACTTATTGCAATGAGATATGCTTTTGTCATTCTGTTATTTCTTATATTCTTCTCGACTTATTCCCAGGAAATCATTTTTAGGTCTGGTGGAAGGTTCGTTTTGGGAACCGACAAGCAGCGATCGGCTTCAATTGGAACAGGCGATTTAGACAATGACGGGGATATTGATGTAATAGTAGCCAACGGGCGGCACTGGCCGGGTCAAAACCTGATTTTCTTTAATAATGGTCATTCTACATTTACCGTTTCCAAACCGCTAGATTTAATCGAAGATACAAGCTATGCAACTGAAATTGCTGATTTGGATAATGATGGTGACTTAGACGTTGCGGTAGGAAATGATATGGCCCCCAATATTATTTACCTGAATGACGGAAAAGGCAACTTTACACGCTCCGGCAGTTTTGGGGCTGACTATTCTCCCACCAGAAACTTAAAAATAGCGGACGTTGATATGGATGGTGATATGGACATACTGGTCACAAATCGAGGAGCTGAAAACGAAATTTGTATGAATGACGGGAAAGGCAATTTTACTGAAACTTTTCATTTTGGAACCAAAGATGATTCAACCATTGATGTGGATGTGGCCGATATGGATGGAGATAATGATATGGACCTGGTTCTGGCGAATAGGGATGGTCAGCAAAACTATGTTTACCTGAACAATGGTAAAATGGAGTTTACCCAGAAGATACCTTTTGGAACGGGTTCTGATGAAACCCGTGCCGTTGCGGTAGCTGATTTTGACGGTGATGGCTATCTGGACATTGCCACAGCCAATATTGATGAGCCAAATGTTATTTATTTTGGAAGTAAAGAGTTTAATTATGAAAGAAGCATTGTTTTCGATACAGATAAATCAGCCTCTTATTCCATTGCAGTTGGCGACCTGAACGGCAATAATATTCCTGATCTGGTCATTGCTAATGTGAATTCTTTTAACACAGTCTTTCTAAGTATAAACAAGGGGAACAAATGGCAAAAAATAGTACTTGGTAAAGAAAAATTGAACACCTATGATATTGTTCTTGCTGATATCAACAATGATGGTAAACCCGATATTCTGGAAAGCAATTCAGATGAGATCAATAAGTATTATATAAATCTTGGGCCTCCGGTTAAAACCGATAACTGAATGATATTAAATGAAAGTAGCCGCTCTTTACGACATACATGGCAATTTACCTGCTCTGGAAGCAGTGCTCAAAGAAGTGGAGAAGCTTAATGTGGACCAAATTGTGGTTGGAGGCGATGTGGTTTTGGGGCCCATGTCAAAGGACTGTCTCGATTTACTTTTGAAACTTAGAATCCCGACACACTTTATATATGGTAACTGCGAAGTGGCTGTTCTAAACGAGATGGATCAAAAGCCTTTGGCAAAACTTCCCGAATCCGTTTTGGAGGATATTCGATGGACTGCCTCCCAACATACTATGGAGCACCGGCAAATAATTTCCAGGTGGCCCAAAACACTTCAACTTACGATTGGCGGGTTGGGCAGCGTGCTTTTCTGTCATGGTACACCACAAAATGAAAATGAAAACTTTACCCGCCTTACTCCGGAAGACAGACTTATCCCTGTTTTTGAAAAGGTAGAAGCAAATTATATTGTCTGTGGCCATACGCATATGCAGTTCGACCGTATGATTGGCAGCAAAAGGGTGATTAATGCGGGAAGTGTGGGTATGCCATTTGGTAACCCCGGGGCGTATTGGCTGCTTTTAGATGAAAAAGTGGAGCTTAGATATACCCTGTATAATCTTGATAGCGCCATGGAAAGAATTCTAAATACCAATTACCCTCATGCAGAAGAATTCGCCCATAGGAATGTAGTTAATCCGCCTACGGAAGAAACTATGCTTGAAGTATTTCGGAAAGCAGAAATGATCAATTAACTAATACTAAACTGATGAATCGCTTCAATTTCTACTCTGAATTATTGTTCCCATTTCATTTTATGGCATTGGGAACAGCCTTTCTTCTGGGAGGCTTGGCAAGTGTTATATTTTCTCCTTTTTTAGGTGTAATACTCATTATAATCGGTCTGTTAATAGTGACCGCCTACAGAGGTCTTGAGTTTGACAGGCTTGCATTAAAATACAGGGTGTACAATTCATTTATATTTATACGAGTTGGCAAGTGGGAGTCCTATCAGGAAGTAAAACAGATTTTTGTAAAAACAAACATTATAAGCCAAACAATCTACTTAAAAATCTCTCAAGGCACAGACATAAGCAATGTGGTCTTTGATGCATACCTTGAATTCAGCGATGAAGAAAAAGTGTACCTGGTAGGCAAGAAAAAGAAAATGAAAATTATGAAAAAGATCGAGCCCCTGTCCAAGTTCCTGGGGGTTCAAATCAATGATTTGACTGAGAACTAAAAAGGGTTGGAACTTTGTCCAACCCTTTTGCTTTAAACTTCCTGTACTGGAATGGTCTTAATAAACTCTAACCTATCACCATTTAACTCTATTTCTACCACGTCACCCTGGTTTATCTTGCCAGCAATGATCTCTTTAGAAAGCTCGTTCAGCACCTCACGCTGTAGCACTCGCTTCAACGGACGTGCACCAAACTGAGGATCAAACCCAAGTGCACCCAGATAATCCAGCGCTTCATCGGTAATGGACACTTTGATGCCATTCTGCTCAACCCGTTTGATGATCAACCCAAACTGGATATCCACAATTTTGCGGATGTCGGTTCTTGTCAATGGTCGGAACATAATGGTTTCATCCACACGGTTCAGGAATTCAGGTCGTACCGATTTTTTCAGCAAGTCCAGCACTTCTACCCTTGTCACTTCAAGTACCGTTTCCAAATCTTTGTCCTCCAGGTTTTCAAAACGTTCCTGGATCAAATGAGAACCAATGTTGGTCGTCATAATAATGATCGTGTTCTTAAAGTTGGCTACCCGGCCTTTATTGTCAGTTAATCGCCCATCATCCAGCACTTGTAACAGAATATTGAATACATCCGGGTGTGCCTTTTCAATCTCATCCAACAGGATAACCGAATAGGGTTTCCTGCGCACTGCTTCCGTCAATTGCCCACCCTCATCGTATCCCACATAGCCCGGAGGCGCTCCAATCAAACGGCTCACCGCATGGCGTTCCTGGTACTCCGACATATCAATACGCACCATGTTGTGCTCATCGTTAAACAGGTACTCCGCCAGTGCTTTGGAAAGCTCGGTTTTACCTACCCCTGTGGTGCCCAGGAAGATAAACGACCCAATGGGTCGGTTGGGGTCCTGCAAGCCCGCCCTGCTCCTGCGCACAGCATCCGATAAGGCTGCAATGGCTTCTTCCTGACCTGCCACGCGTTTACCCAGCTCTTCTTCCAAATGCAAGAGCTTCTCACGATCCGATTGCAGCATTTTAGAAACCGGAATACCCGTCCACTTGGCTACTACTTCTGCAATATCGGTAGCATCCACTTCCTCCTTCAGCAAGGCATTTTCGCCTTCCTGCATGGATTTCACCTGTTCCTTCAGAGCATCCAGTTTTTTCTCCTCTTCCAGAATCTTGCCATAGCGAAGCTCTGCTACTTTGGCAAAATCACCTCCCCGCTCAGCTTGCTCCGCTTGCAGTTTCATTGCATCAATGTTCTCCTTGGCTTTTTGAATGCCCTGGATCACACTCTTTTCATTCTCCCACTTTGCTTTCAGCTCGTTGCGCTCATCTGTAAGCTCAGCAATTACCTTATTCAGCTTGCTTTCTTTGTCCTTATCCTTTTCCCTTCGGATGGCTTCACGCTCAATCTCTAATTGCATGATCTTACGTTGCAACTCATCCAATTCTTCCGGCACGGAATCAATCTCTATGCGTAGTTTCGAAGCTGCTTCATCCATCAGGTCAATAGCCTTGTCAGGCAAAAACCTATCGGATATATACCTTTGCGAAAGCTCAACCGCTGCGATCACCGCATCGTCTTTAATGCGCACGCCATGGTGCAGCTCATATTTATCCTTGATTCCACGCAAAATAGAAATAGCATCTTCCGGCTGTGGTTCATCCACCAACACCATCTGGAACCTGCGTTCCAGCGCTTTATCTTTTTCAATATGCTTTTGGTATTCTTTCAACGTGGTGGCTCCAATGGCATGAAGTTCACCCCTAGCCAGTGCAGGCTTCAACAGGTTGGCTGCATCCATCGCTCCTTCTCCTCCACCGGCACCAATCAAGGTGTGGATTTCATCAATAAACAGAATGATCTCCCCGTTGGAATCCGTCACCTCTTTGATCACGGCTTTAAGCCGTTCCTCGAATTCCCCTTTGTACTTAGCGCCTGCCACCAAAAGCCCCATGTCCAGTGAAATCAAAATCTTCGACTTCAGGTTTTCGGGCACGTCACCATCTACAATACGTTGGGCCATACCTTCCACAATAGCCGTTTTACCTACACCGGGCTCACCTACCAGAATAGGGTTGTTCTTGGTCCTTCGCGATAAGATTTGAAGCACCCTACGTATTTCTTCATCCCGCCCAATTACGGGGTCAATTTTCCCTTCCTTCGCCAGTTGGTTCAGGTTTTTGGAATAGCGCTCCAATGAGCGGTATTTGCCTTCAGCGTTTTGGTCTGTCACGTTGTTCCCTCCTCTCAAT
>JAGQYJ010000041.1 GCA_020436145.1 Cyclobacteriaceae bacterium
GTACGTTATCACATCATCAGAGGTGCATTAGATACTGCAGGTGTAAACGGCAGAACACAAAGACGCTCGAAGTACGGAGCTAAACGTCCTAAAAAGTAATTATTAAAGAAAAAAATTAGATGAGAAAAGCTAAACCTAAGAAGAGGTATATTCTTCCTGATCCTAAGTTTGGTGACACCCTGGTAACAAGGTTTGTTAACAACTTAATGGTTGATGGAAAGAAGAGTATTGCCTACTCTATTTTCTACGATGCAATAGCCATCGTTGAAAATAAGACCGGTGAGAATGGACTCGAGACTTGGAAAAAAGCACTGAGCAACGTTAGTCCTTCTGTAGAAGTAAAAAGTAGACGAGTTGGTGGTGCCACGTTCCAGGTTCCTTTAGAGGTTAGGCCTGAGCGAAAAATTTCATTGGGCATCAAATGGTTGATTACCTTTTCGCGTAAAAGAGGTGAAAAAACCATGACTGATAAGTTGGCAGGAGAAATTATAGCAGCCTCCAAAGGTGAAGGAGCTGCCATTAAGAAAAAAGATGATACGCATAGAATGGCGGAGGCTAACAAGGCCTTCTCACATTTTCGTTTTTAATTAACTATGGCTAAAGACTTAAAATTTTTGAGGAATATCGGTATCATGGCACACATTGATGCTGGTAAAACAACGACTACCGAGCGTATTTTGTATTACACCGGTTTGAGCCATAAAATTGGTGAGGTGCACGATGGTGCAGCTACCATGGACTGGATGGAGCAGGAGCAGGAGCGTGGTATTACCATCACTTCAGCGGCTACCACCACCTCATGGAAATACCCCACCACCCAGGGTCAGGCAACCAATGATACTCAGGAATTTAAAATTAATATCATTGATACTCCCGGCCACGTTGACTTTACTGTAGAGGTAGAGCGTTCACTTCGTGTTTTGGACGGAGCTGTTGCGCTTTTCTGTGCGGTATCTGGTGTTGAGCCACAATCTGAAACTGTTTGGAGACAAGCCGATAAGTACAAGGTTCCAAGAATTTGTTTTGTAAACAAAATGGACCGTGCCGGTGCTGACTTCTTTAAAGCAGTTGACGAAATAAAAACAAAATTAGGAGCTAACCCTGTTCCTCTTCAAATCCCGATAGGTGCAGAAGAAAACTTTAAAGGTGTTGTTGATTTGATTACACACAAAGCTATTGTGTGGAATGAGGAAGATAAGGGAATGACTTACCAGGAAGTTGAAATTCCTGCAGATTTGGCGGACACTGTTGAAGAGTGGCGTCAAAAACTGATTGAATCGGTTGCAGAGTATGATGATCACTTGCTGGAGAAATTTTTTGACGATCCGGACAGCATTACGGAGGAAGAAATGAACAAGGCAATCCGTGAAGCGGTTATTGATATGTCCTTTTCTCCGGTATTGTGCGGTTCTGCTTTTAAAAACAAAGGAGTTCAGGCTATGCTTGACGCAGTTTGTGCATACTTGCCTTCTCCTCTCGATATGCCTCCTGTTGAAGGCACTAACCCGGATACAGAGGCTAAAGAAACGAGAAAGCCTGATGTAAACGAACCATTTGCAGCTTTGGCTTTTAAGATTGCAACTGACCCATTTGTAGGTCGTTTATGTTTCTTCAGAGTTTATTCTGGTAAGCTTGATGCTGGTTCATATGTTTACAATGCAAGAACTGAAAAACGTGAGCGTATTTCACGTTTGATGCAAATGCACTCTAATAAGCAAAACCCGATTAGCGTGGTTGAAGCAGGTGATATTGCTGCTGGTGTTGGTTTTAAGGATATTAAAACCGGAGACTCTTTGGTGAATGAAAAGCACAAGATCGTTCTTGAGTCAATGACATTCCCAGAGCCTGTAATTGGTTATGCAATTGAGCCTAAAACTCAGGCTGACGTTGATAAGCTAGGTATGGCCATTGCCAAACTGGTTGAGGAAGATCCTACACTTCGTGTTAATACCGATCAGGATACAGGTCAAACTGTATTGCGTGGTATGGGTGAACTTCACCTTGAAATCATCATCGATCGTTTGAAGAGAGAATTCAAGGTTGAGATCAATCAGGGTGCTCCTCAGGTTGCTTACAAAGAAAACGTAACAAAATCTGTTGAGCATAAAGAGGTGTACAAGAAACAAACAGGTGGTAAAGGTAAATTTGCCGATATCGTGTTTGAGCTTGGACCCAGAGAAGACGGGAAAGAAGGGTTGTTGTTCGACAATAAGATTGTGGGTGGTGTTATTCCTAAGGAGTTTATTCCTGCAATTGAAAAAGGTTTCAGCCAGGCATTGTCAAATGGTCCGTTAGCGGGTTTCCCTGTTGATTCATTATATGTTCGGTTGTTCCATGGTTCGTACCACGATGTTGACTCTGATGCGTTGTCATTTGAATTGGCAGCCCGTTTAGGATTCAAGGAGGCAGCTAGAAAGGCAGGCCCTCAATTGCTGGAACCAATCATGTCGGTAGAAGTGGCTACTCCTGATGAGTACACTGGTCCTGTAAGTGGCGACCTGAACAAGAGAAGAGGTATTATGAAAGGTATGGACTCAAAAGGTGGTGCTCAGATTTTGAAAGCTGATGTGCCTTTGTCTGAACTTTTCGGATATGTAACCGATTTGAGAACGATTACTTCAGGTAGAGCTTCTGCCTCGTTAACGTTCTCACACTACGAGCCTGTGCCTAAGCATCTGGCAGATAAGATTATTGAAGAAGTAAAAGGAGTTGTTAATAAATAAGTTATGAACCAAAAGATTAGAATCAAATTAAAGTCTTACGATCATAACTTGGTTGATAAGTCATCTGAAAAGATTGTACGTGCTGTAAAAGCTACCGGTGCTGTAGTTAATGGTCCTATTCCATTGCCAACCGTTAAGGAAAAATTTACAGTTCTACGATCACCACACGTGAACAAAAAGTCTCGTGAGCAGTTTCAATTGTGTACGTACAAGCGTTTGTTGGATATTTTCTCAACAAGCACCAAGACCGTTGATGCTCTTATGAAGATTGAATTGCCCAGTGGTGTTGACGTAGAGATCAAGGTCTGATAAGCAGATAATTTGTAAAAAAAGAACCAATGGGTTATTGGTTCTTTTTTTTGCTCCAATGTGCTTTACAAAATTTAAAAGCACCTCTTGGAAAGAGCGTTTAAATTGCTATCTTTGCAGTCCCTTTGCGGAAGGGTCTGTTTATGGCATTTTCGTAACTGGGAATTAAAGTAAATAAAATGTCTGGAATAATAGGAAGAAAGATCGGAATGACTAGCCTTTTTAGTGCCGAGGGGAAGAACATCCCATGCACAGTGGTGGAAGCTGGTCCTTGTGTGGTTACACAAGTTAAAGATGCTGAAACGGATGGCTATACAGCTGTTCAATTGGCATACGGTGAGCGCAAGGAAAAGAATACTCCCAAAGCATTAAAAGGACATTTTGATAAAGCAAAAACAACCCCTAAACAACACGTAGTGGAGTTTAGAGACTTTAGGGTTGAGTTTGAAGGTGGTGTTCAGCTTGGGCAAGAGCTTAAAGTAGAAGAAATCTTCAAAGAAGGTGATTTTGTTGACGTTTCAGGTACTACTAAAGGAAAAGGTTTCCAGGGTGTAGTTAAACGTCACAATTTTGGTGGTGTTGGTCAGCAAACGCATGGTCAGCACAACAGGTTGAGAGCCCCTGGTTCTATAGGTGGTGCTTCGTATCCTGCGCGTGTATTTAAAGGTATGCGTATGGCAGGTCGTACTGGTGGTAACAATGCTAAAGTTACCAACCTTCAAGTACTCAAAATTATGCCTGAAAAGAACCTTATTGTAATAAGCGGTTCTATACCAGGTCCTAAAAACTCAACTGTAATTTTAGAGAAGTAGTGCCATGAATGTTGAAGTTGTAAAAGTTAACGGACAAGATGCAGGAAGGAAAGTTAGCCTTTCTAAGGACATCTTTGGTATTGAGCCTAACGACCACGCTATTTATCTGGACGTAAAACAATACCTTGCTAATCAGCGTCAGGGTACGCACAAATCTAAAGAGAGGGCAGAAGTTTCTGGTTCTACCAGAAAACTGAAGAAACAAAAGGGCACAGGTACAGCTCGTGCAGGTAGTATTAAGTCTCCGGTTTTCAGAGGTGGAGGACGAGTTTTTGGTCCTACCCCAAGAGACTACTCTTTTAAATTGAATAAGAAGCTTAAAGTATTGGCTCGTAAATCAGCCCTTACCTATAAGGCACAAGATAAGGCGATCTCAGTAATCGAGGATTTTTCATTTGAGGCTCCAAAGACTAAAAGCTATATTGCTTTATTGGGCGATTTAAAAATGAATGATAAGAAAACGTTGTTGGTTCTACCAGAAGCAAACAAAAACATTGTGCTTTCAGGTAGAAATGTTCAAAACGCAAAAATAGTTACTGCTGACCAGCTGAATACATATGATGTGTTGAACGCTGACAATGTTATGATTGTAGAGAGCTCAATTGAGAAAATTGAAAAAACTTTATTGAAATGAGCGTTTTAAAGAAACCAATAATTACTGAGAAGGTATCTGCGCAGAACGAGTCTGGTAAATACGGATTTGTAGTGGATATCAATGCCAATAAAGTGGAAATTAAGAAGGCAGTGGAAAAAATGTATGGTGTAACCGTAGCTGATGTGAACACCATGAAATATGCCGGTAAATCTAAAACAAGATATACCAAATCAAAGGTGATTTCAGGTAAAACCTCTGCTTACAAAAAAGCAATTGTTACTGTTGCCGATGGAGAAGTAATTGACTTTTACAGCGGTATTTAATTGATAGAGAAATGGCAGTAAAGAAATTAAAACCAACAACCCCGGGCCAAAGATTCAGAGTGGCTCCTGCGTTTGACCAAATTACTGAGTCAAAACCGGAGAAGTCATTGCTTGTATCTAAGAAAAGCACCGGAGGAAGGAATAACACAGGTAAAATGACAATCCGCAACGTTGGGGGTGGTCATAAACAAAAAATCAGAATCGTTGATTTTAAAAGACGAAAGTTTGATGTACCTGGTACTGTAAAAACAATTGAATACGATCCGTCAAGATCGGCAAGGGTGGCATTGGTAGTGTATGCTGATGGTGAAAAAACATACATTCTTGCTCCTGAGGGATTAAAGGTAGGGCAGACTGTTCTTTCTGGTGAGAAAGTAGCTCCTGAGGTAGGCAATGCATTGTTACTGGCGAATATTCCTTTGGGTACAATCGTGCATAATATTGAGTTAAAACCAGGAAAAGGAGCAGCTATGGCCCGAAGCGCGGGGTCTTATGCTCAGTTACTGGCTCGTGAAGGAAAGTATGCTACATTAAAATTACCCTCAGGCGAAATGAGAATGGTGCTTACCACATGTATGGCAACTGTTGGAACGGTAGGTAACTCGGAGCACATGAATGAGCGCTTAGGTAAAGCAGGTAGAAAAAGATGGTTGGGTAGAAGGCCAAGAGTTAGAGGTGTTGCTATGAACCCTGTGGATCACCCAATGGGTGGAGGTGAAGGCCGTTCATCAGGTGGTCACCCACGTTCAAGAACTGGTCTTTATGCAAAAGGGTTTAAAACCAGACCTAAGCATAAATATTCTGATAGATTAATTATTAGTAAGAGGAAATAATGGCAAGATCACTAAAAAAGGGACCATACATAGATTTTCGTCTTGAAGGAAAAGTCGAAAAAATGAATGAATCTGGTAAAAAGACTGTAATTAAAACATGGTCAAGAAGATCAATGATTTCGCCAGACTTTGTAGGGCATACGTTCGCTGTTCATAATGGCAACAAGTTTATACCTGTTTATGTTACGGAAAACATGGTAGGTCATAAGCTTGGAGAGTTTGCTCCAACAAGGAATTTTAGGGGTCATGTTGGTAAGAAAGATAAAGGTAAAAGGTAATTAGTATGGAGGCTATAGCTAAACTAAATAACGTACCTACTTCACCAAGAAAAATGCGATTGGTAGCTGACCTTGTAAGAGGCGAGCGTGTAAACCATGCGTTGAGTATTTTGAAGTTTGAACCCAAAGTTGGGGCTGCTAAGATCGAGAAACTACTTCTTAGCGCAATTGCCAACTGGCAACAGAAAAATGAAGATGTTCAGCTTGAAGAAGCGGATCTGTTTGTAAAAGAGATCAAGGTAGACAGCGGTCGTATTTTGAAACGACTTCGTCCTGCTCCTCAAGGTCGTGCACATCGAATAAGAAAGCGTTCCAACCACGTAACCATTGTGGTAGATAGCTTGAACAGTGTTGTTGCAGAAGCAACTGAGTCTAACGAATCTGATAATAAGAAATAAGCATGGGACAAAAAGTTAACCCTGTAGGACTAAGATTAGGTATTGTACGCGGTTGGGATTCTAACTGGTACGGTGGAGATACCTTTGCTGATAAGCTGATCGAAGATCAGAAGATCCGTAAGTATGTTCACGCTCGTATCCCTAAAGGTAGTATCTCAAAAATTGTTATTGAGCGTACGTTAAAAAGAGTAACACTTACCATTCACACGGCTCGTCCGGGTGTTGTTATTGGTAAAGGTGGAGCTGAGGTTGACCTGATCAAGGAAGAACTTAAAAAGTTGATTGGAAAAGATGTTCAGATCAACATCTATGAGATCAAACGTCCTGAGTTGGATGCTAAATTGGTAGGTGAGTCAATCGCTCAACAATTAAAAGCACGTATTTCTTTCCGTAGGGCTATGAAACAAGCTATTGCATCAGCAATGCGTGTAGGTGCTCAAGGAATCAAGATCATGGTTTCTGGTCGTGTAGGAGGTGCTGAAATGGCACGTACGGAGCAGTATAAAGAAGGTAGAATTCCTTTGCATACGCTACGTGCGGATATCGACTATGCATTATCAGAAGCAGATACAGTATATGGTCTTTTGGGTATCAAAGTTTGGATATTTAAAGGTGAAGTATACGGCAAACGTGATCTGTCCCCTAATATAGGTGGAGGTCAGAATACAGGTGGGGGCCGCAGAGGCGGTAGAAGGGAAGGCGCTCAAAGAAGAGAAGGAGCTCCAAGAAGAGATAATAGGAAATAATTTGGTAACTATTGGGTTGAACCGGTAGCATAAAGTAAAAGAAAAATGTTACAGCCAAAAAGAACGAAATTTAGAAAAAAGCAAAAAGGAAGAGTAAAAGGCCTTGCACAACGTGGACATACAATTGCTTTCGGAGCATTTGCAATTAAAGCGTTAGAGGCAGGCTGGATTACCAGCCGCCAAATTGAGGCTGCTCGTATTGCCATGACAAGGGCTATGAAACGTCAGGGTCAGGTTTGGATCCGAATCTTCCCCGATAAACCAGTTACCAAAAAACCTGCTGAAGTAAGGATGGGTAAGGGTAAAGGTGCTCCAGAGTACTGGGTAGCAGTAGTTAAACCTGGAACCATTATGTTCGAAGCAGGGGGGATTAAAATGGAATTGGCAAAAGAGGCTATGCGACTAGCGCAACAAAAGCTTCCTATTGCAACAAAGTTTTCTGTTCGTAACGATTATATAGAGGATTAAGAGCATGAAAAATTCAGAAATAAGAGCTTTATCTGTAGAAGAAATTAAGCAAAAATTGGTAAGTGAGCGTGAAGTAATGCAAAAGCTGAAGTTTGCTCATGCTATTTCACCTATTGAGAATCCAATGAAGATCAAGGAAACTCGAAAATTGATTGCAAGATTAGAAACTGCTTTAACAGCAAAAGAACTTGAGAACTAAGAGATGGAATCAAGAAATTTAAGAAAAGAAAGAGTAGGTGTTGTAGTAAGCAATAAGATGGATAAGACCATAACTGTTGCAGTTAACCGTAAGGTGAAGCACCCTATCTATGGTAAATTTATTAACAAGACTAAGAAGTTTGCCGCTCATGACGAGGCCAATGACTGTGGTATTGGCGATACCGTTAAAATTATGGAAACTCGTCCGCTGAGTAAAAACAAACGTTGGAGGTTAGTCGAAGTAATTGAAAGGGCTAAATAATCATGATACAGCAAGAGTCAAGACTTAGTGTAGCAGACAACAGCGGTGCAAAGGAGGTCCTTTGTATTCGTGTCTTAGGAGGTACAGGCAAAAGGTATGCTTCAGTAGGTGATAAAATCATCGTTACTGTAAAGTCAGCCATGTCTTCAAGTAACCTTAAGAAGGGTACTGTATCAAGAGCGGTTGTGGTTCGAACTAAAAAAGAAGTAAGAAGAAAAGATGGTTCTTACATTCGTTTCGAAGACAACGCAGCCGTATTGCTTACTCCAAACGATGAGCCAAGAGGCACCCGTATCTTCGGGCCTGTGGCAAGAGAATTGCGTGAAAAGCAATTCATGAAAATTGTTTCATTGGCACCTGAAGTATTGTAACTATGGAAAGAAAGAAGAATAAGCAGCCAAAATTGCATATCAAAAAGGGCGATACTGTTAAAGTAATTGCCGGAAACGCAAATGGTAAGTCAGGTGTAGTTCTTGAAGTACTTCCTGCTAAAAGAAGAGTAATTGTAGAGGGCGTAAACGTGGTTACAAAACACATTAAACCATCTGCTGCAAAACCAGAAGGAGGTCTTACTAAAACAGAGGCCCCTATTCATATCAGCAATGTAATGTTGGTTGATCCTGCTACCGGTGAACCTACCCGAGTTGGAAGAAAACTGGTAGATGGCAAGCTTGTAAGAATTTCGAAAAAAACAGGAGACGTTATAAAAAATGGCTAGTCCTAGATTAAAAGATAAGTATCTCAACGAGATTGTTCCTGCATTGAAAGACAAGTTTCAATACAAGTCTATTATGCAAGTTCCTAAAATTGAGAAAATCAGTATCAACAAAGGAATTGGTGCTGCGGTAGTAGATAAGAAACTGGTTGATGCTGGAGTTGAAGAACTTACCACGATCACCGGTCAAAAGGCTGTTCAAACTATTGCCAAGAATTCAGTTTCTAACTTTAAGTTACGTGAAGGTATGCCTATTGGTGCCCGCGTTACACTTAGGGGTGATAAAATGTATGAATTCCTTGACAGGCTAATGACTGTAGCCCTTCCACGTGTACGTGACTTCAGAGGAGTGAACGAAAAAGGCTTTGATGGAAGAGGTAACTACACATTAGGTGTTAAAGAACAGATTATTTTCCCTGAGATCAGTATTGATAAAGTGAACAAAATCACTGGTATGAATATCACATTTGTGACTTCAGCTACTACTGACGAAGAAGGTTATGAATTATTGAAGGCGTTTGGAATGCCTTTTAAAAATAAAAACGCAAACTAAGATATGGCTAGAGAATCCATAAAAGCGCGCGAAAGGAAAAGAGCAAAGCTTGTTGCCCAATATGCTGAAAAGCGTAGGGCTCTAAAAGAAGCAGGTGACTATGTAGGCCTTGACAAATTGCCAAGAAACTCATCAGCTGTTAGACTACATAACAGATGTAGATTAACAGGTCGTCCAAAAGGATATATGAGGAAATTTGGTATCTCAAGGGTAACATTCCGTGAGATGGCAAGCGAAGGTAAAATTCCTGGAGTAACAAAAGCAAGCTGGTAATTAACATCCTGTAGGTTGTTTAAAATCGGCTTTTAAATATTAAAAATAACTTGTACTTTTGCACCCCGGTTTAGCCGGGGAGTAAATTTTAGGTATAAATAAAATGACTGATCCAATAGCAGATTACTTGACAAGGCTTAGAAATGCAATAAAAGCCAATAAGAGAATCGTTGATATTCCTGCTTCAAAGTTGAAGATGGAAATCACTAAGGTGTTGCATGCCAACGGGTTTATCCAGAGCTATAAACTCGAAGACGGTGTAAATACGCAAGGGCTTATAAAAATTGCATTGAAATACAATCCAAGCACTAAAAAGAGTGCCATTGTAAACCTTGAGAGAGTAAGTAAGCCTGGTTTAAGAAAATACGCCCATACCAGCAATATGCCTAGAGTGCTTAACGGCCTGGGAATTGCCATCCTTTCAACTTCGAAAGGTGTAATGACCAATAAAGAGGCAGCACGACAGAATGTTGGTGGTGAGGTATTGTGTAACGTATATTAATTCTGACAAATGTCGCGAATAGGTAACAAGCCAATTAGTATCCCTGACGGAGTAACACTTTCTGTAGAAGGAAAAGTAGTTACCATTAAGGGACCCAAAGGAGAGCTGAAACAGGAAATTGATCCTGAGTTTAAGCTTGCAGAAAATGAAGGTGCTTATGTTTTGGAGCGCCCTACTGAGCAGAAGAGGCATAAAGCCCTTCATGGATTGTACAGATCGTTGATCAACAATGCAGTAGTAGGTGTATCCGAAGGTTATAAGAAGGAATTGGAGCTAGTGGGTGTAGGTTACAGAGCCTCTGCACAAGGCAATGTGCTGGACCTTACTCTTGGTTATTCTCACAATATATTCTTTCAGGTTCCGGATGAAATTAAGGTAACAGCTGATAACCCTAAAGGGAAAAACCCGCTTGTTATCCTTGAAGGCATTGATAAGCAATTGATTGGCCAGGTAGCTGCCAAGTTACGTTCGCTAAGGAAAATTGAACCTTATAAAGGTAAGGGTATCCGATTTGTTGGTGAACATATTAGAAGGAAAGCAGGTAAAACAGCCGCTAAATAATTGATGCGATGAAAATTACAAAGTCAGATAGAAGATTAAGAATACGTAGAGGTATCCGTACGAAAATAGCCGGAACTTCAGAGCGTCCAAGACTTTCTGTTTATAAAAGCAACAAAGCGGTGTATGCTCAAATAATTGATGATTCTAAAGGTCATACGTTGGTTTCTGCTAACAGCACTGAAATTAATAGTGGTAGCAATGTTGATGCCTCTAAACAATTGGGTTTGAAACTAGCCGAAAAGGCCAAGGCTGCCGGTGTTGAAAATGTAGTGTTTGATAGAGGTGGATACCAGTACCACGGAAAAGTAAAAGCATTGGCTGAAGGTGCCCGTGAGGGAGGTCTAAAATTTTAATTAGTTATGTCACAGAGTAATATACGATCAATTAAAGCTAGCGAAATAGACCTTCAGGAAAGGGTAGTTGCTATTAACCGTGTGGCCAAAGTAGTAAAAGGTGGTAGAAGGTTCAGTTTCTCTGCTATTGTAGTAGTAGGAGATGGACATGGTGTTGTTGGATATGGTTTAGGTAAAGCAAATGAGGTGGTTGATGCAATTGCAAAAGGAGTAGATGACGCTAAGAAAAATCTTGTGAAGGTACCTTTGTTCAGGAATACTGTTCCACATGATGCTGTTGGTAAATTTGGAGGTGGATTGGTGCTGTTGAAACCAGCTGCTGCCGGTACTGGAGTTATTGCCGGTGGTGCCATGAGGGCTGTATTGGAAAGTGCAGGAGTAAAAGATGTTTTAGCTAAATCTAAAGGATCTTCAAACCCCCACAACGTGGTAAAAGCAACTTTTGATGCGCTTATGCAAATGAGAGATGCTTATACAGTGGCGCAACAAAGAGGTGTATCATTAGAAACAGTTTTTAACGGTTAAGGGAAATGGCTAAAGTAAGAATTTCACAAGTTAGAAGCATAATTAAGCGACCAAACGACCAAAAGCTAACTATTAAAGCGTTGGGGTTGGGTAAAATTAATAAATCAGTTGAGGTAGAATATACGCCTCAGATTGCCGGTATGGTGAAAAAGGTAAGCCATTTAGTATCAGTAACGGAGTTATAAGATGAAACTACATACATTAAAACCCGCAGAGGGATCGGTAAAAGGCAAAAAGAGAATTGGCCGTGGACAAGGATCGGGCAAGGGGGGAACCTCTACCCGTGGTCATAAAGGAGCCAAATCAAGATCCGGTTACTCACGTAAGGTTGGTTTTGAAGGCGGCCAGATGCCTTTGCAAAGACGTCTGCCAAAATTTGGATTTACCAACCCTAACAGAGTTGAATATAAGGCTGTAAACCTTGATACCATTCAACAATTAGCAGAAAGCACAAAAGCTAAAAAGGTTGATGTAGCACTTTTGGTTGAAAACGGTCTGGTTGGCAAAAACGATTTGGTTAAAGTACTAGGAAGGGGAGAATTAAAGGCTAAAGTAGAAGTTACTGCCCATAAATTTTCAGAATCGGCTGTAAAGGCAATTGAAGCAGCTGGAGGTAAAGCCGAAACATTGTAACATTTATGAAGAAGTTTTTCACAACCATAAAGCACATTTTCGCAATTGAGGACCTGAGGGTACGTATCTTAAATACCATCGGGTTTTTAATTATATTCAGGCTTGGATCCTATGTAGTGTTACCCGGTATTGATCCTGTCATACTGGAGCAGGTAGGTGGTCAGGCTACTGGTATCTTTGGGTTGTTGAATACGTTTTTAGGAGGAGCCTTTTCAAGAGCTTCCATTTTTGCCCTGGGTATTATGCCCTATATTTCTGCTTCTATTGTTATACAGTTGTTGGGTATGGCTGTGCCATATTTCCAGAAGCTGCAAAAAGAAGGTGAATCAGGCAGAAACAAGCTTAATCAAATAACCAGAGTTTTAACAATTGCAATTACATTAGCTCAATCAATTGGTTATCTGGCTACAACGGTGCCTTCTCAGGCTGTTGTTATTGATCCTTACATATTCAGGGTTAGTGCAATGGTTGTTTTGGTGGCCGGTACTATGTTTACCATGTGGCTAGGCGAAAAAATCACTGATAAAGGTATTGGAAATGGTATTTCCATGTTGATCATGATTGGTATTATATCACGGTTACCGACCTACCTTGTTGGTGAAGTAATCGCCAGAGGTATGAGTGGTGCTTTAGTTTTAGTACTTGAAATGGTAGCCTTGTTCTTTGTTGTAATGGCTGTTGTTGCATTTACGCAAGCAACACGTCAAATACCTGTTCAGTATGCCAAGCAGGTTATTGGTAACAAAGTATATGGTGGTCAGAGACAATACATTCCTTTGAAAGTAAACTCTGCAGGTGTTATGCCTATCATCTTTGCGCAGGCATTGATGTTTATTCCACCAATGATTGCCAATATTTGGGCAAAAGATAGTGATATTGCTGCTTATGTGGGAACTGCATTTGCTGACCCTACTTCATGGCAATACAATACCTTGTTTGCGATAATGATTCTTGTGTTTACATTTTTCTATACAGCAATTACTGTAAACCCAAATCAGATTGCAGAAGATTTGAAAAGAAACGGAGGTTTTGTTCCAGGTATTAAGCCGGGAAAACAGACTTCTGAATTTATAGATAATATATTAACCAAAGTGACGCTTCCAGGATCAATCTTTTTGGCACTGGTAGCTATCTTACCTGCATTTGCCCGTATGGCAGGTGTTAGTGTTGGTTTCTCTCAATTTTACGGTGGTACATCGTTGCTGATTTTGGTCGGGGTAATACTTGATACGCTTCAGCAAATTGAAAGCTACCTTTTGATGAGACACTACGAAGGTATGATGAAGTCAGGTAGGGTTAAAGGACGTTCTCAGGTTGCTGTTGCTTAGTCTTCATAATGATTCATTATAAGACAAGTGAAGAGATTGAACGGATAAAAGAAAGTGCTGATATACTTGGTAGAGCACATGGCGAGGTAGCCAAACTTATAAAACCAGGTATTGACACCTTGACGCTGGATAAGCTGGCGGAAGAGTTTATTAGAGATCATGGAGGAATTCCTTCCTTTAAGAACTACAATGGATTTCCATATACGCTTTGTGTGAGTCCTAACGAACAAGTAGTTCATGGCTTTGCCAGTAAGAGGGAATTGAAAGATGGAGATATCCTCAGTATTGATTGTGGGGTATTTTTTAAAGGCTTCCATAGTGATTCTGCTTACACCTATGCAGTTGGAGAAGTAAAGGAGGAGGTGAAGCAACTATTGAAAGTGACAAAAGAGTCGCTTTATAAAGGAATTGAAAAAGCTGTTGTTGGTAGCAGAACAGGAGATATTGGTTTTGCAGTTCAGCATTATGTAGAAGGGTTTGGGTACACTGTTGTACGAGAGTTAGTTGGACACGGTGTAGGTAAAGAATTGCATGAAGCACCTGAAGTGCCCAATTATGGAAAGAGGGGGCGTGGCACAAAGTTGCAAGAGGGAATGGTAATCGCCATCGAGCCGATGATCAACCTGGGAAAGAAAGAGGTAGTGCAGGAAAGTGATGGCTGGACCATACGAACAAAAGACAGAGCACCATCTGCTCATTTTGAGCATACGGTGGCTGTAACAAAGGATGGACCGGAAGTACTGACAACGCATAAGTATATAGAAGAAGTTTATAAATTTTAATATGGCGAAACAGGCGTCTATAGAGCAAGATGGTACTATTCTGGAAGCATTGTCAAATGCAATGTTCAGAGTAGAGCTTGAAAACGGACATGTGGTAATTGCTCACATTTCCGGTAAGATGCGTATGCACTATATTAAGATTTTGCCGGGTGACAAAGTAAAGCTTGAAATGTCGCCTTATGATTTAACGAAAGGACGAATTGTTTATAGATACAAGTAGAGATGAAAGTTAAAGCATCTGTTAAAAAAAGAAGTGCTGATTGCAAGGTTATCCGTAGAAAGGGTAAGGTATATGTAATCAACAAGAAGAATCCAAAATTCAAACAAAGACAAGGATAATTGTTATGGCTAGAATTGCAGGAGTAGATATTCCACAACAGAAAAGAGGCGAAATAGCCTTGACGTACATTTTCGGTATTGGCCGAAGCTCAGCTCAAAAAATCCTGACAGAAGCAGGGGTGGACTGGGATAAGAAAGTTCAGGATTGGTCAGACGAAGAAGCTAATAGTGTACGTAACGTCATCAGTGAGACCTACAAAGTAGAGGGTGTTCTGAAGTCTTCTGTTCAATTGAGCATTAAGCGTTTGATGGACATTGGGTGTTATCGTGGGTTGAGACACCGTAAGGGTCTTCCCGTACGTGGGCAGCATACCAAAAATAATGCTCGTACAAGAAAAGGAAAGAGAAAAACAGTGGCTAACAAAAAGAAAGCTACTAAATAAGCATAAGTGATATGGCACAAAAGCGAAAAGATAAAGGCAAAAAACGAGTTGTAAATGTTGAGGCATTAGGCCAGGCGCATATTAAAGCTACATTTAACAATATTATCATCTCAATGACCAACACAACTGGTCAGGTGATATCGTGGGCTTCTGCCGGTAAAATGGGCTTTAAAGGTTCTAAAAAGAACACTCCTTATGCTGCTCAGGTAGCTGCTGGTGAATGCGCGCAAAAGGCGTATGACCTTGGTCTTCGTAAAGTAGAAGTTTTTGTAAAAGGTCCTGGTGCTGGTAGAGAGTCAGCTATACGTACTATCCAGAATGTTGGAATTGAGGTAACAACAATCAAAGATGTTACTCCTCTTCCTCACAATGGGTGTCGTCCACCAAAAAGACGAAGAGTATAATTTTAAAGATTAAGAATTTAGTAGATAATGGCAAGATATAGAGGTCCTAAGGCGAAAGTAGCAAGAAGGTTTAACGACCCGATTTTTGGCCCAAGCAAAGCGGTTCAAAAGAAAGCATACCCTCCCGGCCAACATGGCAGAGGAAGAAGGAAAAAGCAATCTGAATACGCTATTCAGCTAAGCGAAAAGCAAAAGGCAAAATACACCTATGGCGTTTTAGAACGCCAGTTTGCTAACCTGTTTGATAAAGCTTCACGAAAAAGCGGCATTACTGGTGAGATTCTTTTGCAATTGTTGGAAACAAGACTGGATAATACAGTTTACAGATTAGGGATTGCCCCAACTCGAAGAGCTGCGCGTCAGTTGGTATTGCACAAACATATCACTGTTAATGGTGAGATTGTAAACATACCTTCGTTTGCAGTTAAGATTGGTGATGAGATTGAAGTTAGGGAAAAATCTAAATCACTGGAAGCTGTAACTAATAGTGTTGCTGCTACTACAACGAAACGATTCCCTTGGTTGGAATGGAGCCCTTCTGAATTAAAAGGTAAGTTGATTTCTTTACCTATGAGAGAAGACATTCCTGAAAATATCAAGGAGCAATTAATCGTTGAACTTTACTCTAAATAATAATAAAATTATTTTCATGGCATTTGTTAGCAATAGCAAATGCCTGAACTTATTAACTATAAAACTATGTCAATATTAGCGTTTCAAATGCCAGAAAAAGTAGCCATGGAGAAAGCAGATGACTTTCATGGTCTTTTTACCTTTAAACCACTTGAAAAAGGATATGGTGTAACCATTGGTAATGCGCTTAGAAGAATTTTACTTTCTTCTTTGGAAGGTTATGCAATCACCGGAATCAAAGTTCCTAACGTATTGCATGAGTTTTCTACCATCGAAGGAATTGTTGAAGATGTATCAGATATTATCCTGAACCTGAAAATGGTTCGTTTCAAGAAAATTGCAGATTCATTCGACAACAAGATTGCAGTTAACATTAAAAATAAAAAAGTGTTCACTGCTGGTGATATTGCCAAATTCACTACAGCATTTGAGATTTTGAACCCTGATCATGTTATCTGTAATCTGGATGACAAGGCAGAGCTTGAAATTGAATTGACTATTGAGAAAGGTAGAGGTTACCTTCCTGCAGAAGAAAACAAACCTGCTGAGCAGGTATTTGGATTCATTCCGATAGATGCTATTTTCACTCCTATTAAAAATGTGAAATATAGTGTTGAAAATACCAGGGTAGAGCAAAAAACTGACTATGAAATGTTGGTTATCGACATTGAAACAGATGGTTCTATTCACCCTGAAGATGCATTGAAAGGTGCAGCTAAAATATTGATTCAACACTTCATGTTGTTCTCAGATCAGAATATGATCCTTGAAACAGCAGAGGCTGGCGAACCGGATGCAGTGGATGAAGAATTGCTTCACATGAGGAAGTTATTGAAGACTTCATTACATGATATGGATCTTTCAGTTAGAGCCTACAATTGCCTTAAAGCTGCTGATGTGCGCACTTTGGGCGATTTGGTAAGCCTTGAGATTTCTGATATGATGAAGTTCAGGAACTTTGGTAAGAAATCATTGGCTGAGTTGGAACAACTGGTTGCAGATAAGAACCTTACCTTTGGTATGGATCTATCAAAATATAAACTTGAAGAAGAGTAAGATACGATGAGACACGGTAAGAAATTTAATCACTTAAGCAGAACTGCCTCACATAGAAATGCTATGCTTTCCAATATGGCATCGTCTTTAATTCTTGAGAAAAGAATTACTACAACAGTTGCCAAAGCTAAAGCTCTGCGAAAATATGTTGAGCCACTTTTAACAAAGGCTAAAACGGATGATACCAATTCGCGCAGGGTTGTGTTCTCATACCTTCAGAATAAGGAGTCGGTATCGGAGCTTTTCAATGAGGTAGCTGAAAAAATTGCAACGCGTCCGGGAGGATATACCCGTATTTTAAAAACGGGAAGCCGTTTGGGTGATAATGCTGAGATGTGCATCATCGAGTTGGTTGATTACAACGAACTTATGGTGAAAGAAGAAAGCGCTGCTAAATCAAAAACAAGAAGAAGCAGAAGAGGTGGTTCTAAAAAATCAGATGAAGCCCCTGCTGCTGAGACCAAAGCTTCAAAAGCAGAAGCTAAAGCCGCAGACGCTGTTGTAGAGGAAGCAGAAGTGGTAGAAGAGGTAAAAGAAGTTGAGGATGTAGCTGAAGAAACTCCGGTAGCTGAAGTTACTGCTGAAGAGACTCCCGAAAAAGAGGAAGAAGCTTCGGAAGATACAGAAGAGAAAAAAGAAGACGACAAATAAGTGCGTTTTACAACATCAAAACAGAAGGGATTGGATTTATATCTAATCCCTTTTTTTATTTTTGCACCAAGCTATTTATACTATGGATAAACCAACGGAAAGAAAAGCCTACTTATTACTTGAGGATGGATTGATGATGACCGGAACTGCTATTGGTAAGATTGGAACCACAGGTGGTGAAATTTGCTTTAACACAGGAATGACAGGATACCAGGAGATTTATACCGACCCTTCTTATTACGGACAAGTGGTTATTAATACCAACTCACACATTGGCAACTACGGAACCGTAGACGTAGAAAATGAGTCTGGCGGTCCACAAATAAGCGGAATTATTGTCAATGACTTTTCACCGGTTAATAGCAGGGCAAATTCAGAGTCATTACAAAGCTATCTTGAGAAGCACGGCATTGTAGGCATTGCGGATGTAGATACACGTAGTTTGGTAAGGCATGTGAGGAATAAAGGGGCTATGAATGTCATTATTTCTTCTGAATTGGAAGAGAAAGATTTAAAGAATGAACTGAAGAAAGTTCCCCCGATGGATGGCCTGGAACTGGCTTCACAAGTAAGCACAAAAAAGCCATACACGCTTGGCGATGGCAACAAAATAAAAGTAGCAGTACTGGACTATGGAATTAAGAGAAGTATCCTGAAGAACTTTGTAAAGCGTGGATGTGAGCTAATGGTTTTTCCGGCTAATACAACCTTCGATGAGCTTATGAAGTGGAATCCAGATGGTGTGTTTTTATCCAATGGTCCTGGCGATCCTGCGGCAATGGATTATGCAGTAGATACTGTGAATGAAGTGGCAAAATCGGGAAAACCAATGTTTGGTATTTGCCTGGGTCACCAGCTAATAGCTCGCTCTTTTGGACTAGGAACCTACAAAATGCACCATGGTCACAGAGGGCTTAACCATCCGGTTAAAAATCTTAAAACAGGTCTGAGTGAGGTCACTTCACAGAATCATGGATTTGCCGTTTCTCAGGAAGATGTTGATAAATCTTCAAAAGTGGTTCAAACCCATGTAAACCTGAACGACAATACTGTTGAAGGAATTGAGGTAAAAGGCAAAAAAATATTTTCTGTACAATACCACCCTGAGTCATCACCCGGCCCTCACGACTCAGAGTATCTTTTTGATGATTTTATAAAATTGATAAACAAATAAATTTTAAAACTATGGCAATTATTGAACACGTACATGCCAGACAAATTTTGGACTCAAGAGGTAACCCAACTATTGAGGTAGATGTAATTACGACCAATGGGATTTTAGGGCGCGCAGCTGTTCCTTCCGGGGCATCAACCGGTGAAAATGAAGCTGTTGAATTGAGAGATGGTGATAAGAAAAAATACCTTGGTAAGGGTGTTCTTAAAGCTGTTGAAAATGTCAATGAGATCATTGCACCAGAGGTTGTGGGACTTCATGTAATGGAGCAACGACTGATAGATCAGATAATGATTGATCTTGATGGAACGGACAATAAATCAAAATTAGGAGCAAACGCTATCCTTGGAGTTTCGCTGGCAGTGGCTAAAGCGGCTGCCGAGGAGGCCTCCCTTCCTTTGTATCAGTATATTGGAGGTGCAAATGCGCATAAATTACCTGTACCAATGATGAATATTATAAATGGAGGTTCACACTCGGATGCCCCCATAGCCTTCCAGGAGTTTATGATCCGCCCTGTGGGTGCAGATACTTTTTCAGACGCAATTCGTATGGGTGCTGAGGTATTCCATAACCTGAAAAAAATTCTTCATGATAAAGGCCTTAGTACTGCGGTTGGTGATGAAGGAGGATTTGCTCCTAATTTGGCTGGTGGTACCGAAGAGGCTTTGGAGAGTATTATTGCTGCCATTGAAGCTGCAGGCTACAAGGCTGGGAAAGATGTTATGATTGGTCTAGATTGTGCTGCATCAGAGTTTCATGTAAATGGTAAGTACGACTATACCAAGTTTGAAGGAGACAAAGGTAAAGTAAGAACCCGCGAAGAGCAGGTAGATTACTTGGCTTCATTGATTGAAAAATATCCGATCGATTCTATAGAAGATGGATGTGATGAGAACGACTGGGAAGGATTTAAGCTGCTTACTGAAAAAATTGGAAGCAAATGCCAATTGGTAGGAGACGATCTTTATGTAACCAACGTAAAATTTCTGGAGAGAGGAATTAAAGAAAAAGCTTCGAACTCGATTTTGATTAAGGTTAATCAGATTGGTACACTTTCTGAAACCCTGGATGCTATTGAAATGGCACATAAGGCTGGTTTTACAGCTGTTGTTTCACATCGCTCTGGCGAAACGGAAGATGCGACTATCGCTGATATTGCCGTGGCAACCAATGCCGGTCAGATCAAAACCGGTTCTGCTTCTCGTTCCGACAGAATGGCCAAATACAATCAACTTCTTCGAATAGAAGAAGAACTAGCTGAAGTGGCAGTTTACGAGGGAAGAAAGTTTAATTAAAACACCTTTTGGCAAAGATTTAAAGCCTCAATGTAACAATTGAGGCTTTTTTTTAGTTTATTTGATAAACAATTGACCATCGAAATGGAGTCTCTTAAAAAAATTGTTAAGAATTACTACCTTATGCTAGGGGCTTTTTTTCTAATCTGGCTCACTTTTTTTGATAGCAACGACCTCTACAGTCAGTATAAATTGGCCAGAAAGCTTAATACCTTAAAAGCGGATAAGGAATATTATGCTGAAAAGATAGCAGAGGTTAACGAAGACCGTGAGGAACTACTAAGCAACCCTGATTTATTGGAGAAATTTGCACGTGAAAAGTACCTGATGAAAAAGAAATCAGAAGATTTATACGTTGTAGTAGAAAAATAATTAATACGTATGAAAAGATCATTTGTAATTACAGCCCTGCTAATGGCTGGCTTTTTTGCTGGCTATGCGCAAAAAGGAGAATATGTAATTGATGAAAGGAGCAATTTTATGGATAGGGTCTATTTCGGAGGTGGGCTGGGATTTTCAGCTAATTCATATGGAACATATGTAAGTTTATCTCCTATTGTGGGATATATGTTTACAAACAGATTCTCTGCTGGAGTGGGTGCGACCTATCAATACTTTAAACGGAGTAACAGTGA
>JAGQYJ010000042.1:0-4815 GCA_020436145.1 Cyclobacteriaceae bacterium
AAGGTGAGATGGAATGGCTTAGCCACAGAGAGTATTACAAGCATATTGGCATTTATGCCTATCGTGCAGATGTTCTTGACAAAGTGTCGAAGCTTCCTGTTTCGAGCCTGGAAAAAGCTGAATCGCTGGAACAGCTACGCTGGTTGGAGAATGGCCTAAAGATTAAACTTGCCTATACGGAACACGAAAGTGTTTGTATCGACACCAAGGAAGATCTTGATAGGGTACTTTCTAATATAGATAGTTTTTTATAGGCAATTCAGCTTTTTGAAGTTCATTGCTTCAGCATCATTTACATCTTTTAATAAGACGCATGCTTTGTCAATTTCTCCAATTTTTGCATAAGAAGTAGCTAAATCCTGCAGAAGATGGTCTATTTCATTATCCGTTTTGTAGGCCCGTTCAAGTAGTTCAACAGCTTTGGGATAATTCTCCTTCTCTATTTCCAATAAACCCTTATTTCTATAAGCCCAGGCATTATAGGGGTCTATTTTTATACTTTCATTTATAAGGTATTCGGCTGAATCCAATTGGTTGTTTTGCAAATAAGCAAATCCTTTATTATTCAAAAACCATGCATTTTTGGGCTCTATTTCAAGGGCTTTGTTAAAATAACTAATGGCTTTTTGGTACATTCCTTCTTTTTCATCAATCATTCCCAGGGTATTATAGCCATTACCAAGCGTACTATCCAATTCTAAGCCCTTTTTAAGGAACATCCTTGCTGAATCGTACCTGCCAGTATAGTAGTAGATGTTACCAAGATTAATTAGTGCTAAAGCATTGTTCTCACCCAGTTCAACCGAATGCCTGAACTCGTCAATGGCCTTATTGTAACGTTTAAGTTTTGTATTTACCAGCCCCTTTGTAAAATACAGCAAAGCCGAATCCTTCCATACTTCGTTTAAGGCTTCCAAATCTTCGAGAGCACTAAAATATTGGTTTACATCCAGATACAAGTTTGCTCTATTATATAACGCCCGAGAGTACTTAGGATCTATCTGTATCAAATCATCATAAGTATCAATGGCTTCATAGGGCTTGTCCATTTCTACAAGAGTAAGCGCTTTATTGTAATAAGCAGTTGTAAAAGTTGAATCTACCCCTATTGCCTCGTTATAATAATGAAGAGCCTGTTCAAACTGACCTTTTTCAAAAGCTAAGTTGCCTTTCAATAGAAAGTTTTGGCGGGCATGCTCCCTTTTGCCGGCACATCCCAGAAAAAAAGTCAGACCAATAAAAATAAAAATCTTTCTCATAACTCAAATTCATACAAAACTAAACCTTTGTTTAATGGCTTCACTCCCAATTTTCTATGAATTCTAGTTAATTTCTTGTCTAAATGAAAAAATAATATTTATTTTGGTTTATAATATAAACTACTTTATAATATATCACTATGAAACTTACACTCAAAATCCTGGCTGTGCTTCTGACATTGGGAGCCCAGCTAAAAGCACAAGAAAGCCCCATGGCGGTAAAGACTAAAATTGATAAGTTAAGTTCCCTGGTAGGCACATGGGAAGGAACAGGCTGGTATCAGCAGGGCCCGGACAAACGATACGAGATAAGGCAAACTGAAAATGTTGAAAGCAAACTGAATGGTACATTATTATTAGTTGAAGGCCGTGGATTTGTTAATGATAGTCTTGCCTTCAATGCCATGGCTTTCTTTTCTTATAATCCTTACAAAAAACAATATGTAATAGAGTCTCATTTAATGGATGGCAAAGCAACTGTTGCAACAGGCTCTTTTAGAGAAAACGGCTCTTTTGAATGGGGTTTCACGTTCCCAAATAATCAGGGACAAATCCGATACATTATTACCTTTGATGAAAACAACTGGCATGAATCAGGGGAATATTCGCGTGATGGAAATCAGTGGTTTAAAACATTTGAAATGAACCTAACCAAAAAGGACTAATGGAAAGCAATCTAACCGAAAAGGATTCATTGAAACTCATCACCGAAATGATTAAGGCAGCCAAAGGCAATGCGAATCAGAGTTTCTTTCATATTATTATGTGGGGCTGGGTTATAAGTACAATCTGTATAGCCCAGTTTATTATGATTCGATTTTCAGACTGGGGAAAAAACTCAGTATATATATGGTTGCTAGTACTGCCATTCGGCATTGTTTCTTCAGTATATGGATACAAGCAGGGCAGAAAAGAAAAAGTCAGGACTTTTATAGACTCTGTTTATGCCTGGGTATGGATTGCGTTTGTAATTAGCTTGACCCTGGTTTTAATCATATCTTTCAGGAATGTAATGTCCATTACGCCTTTGGTTTTGGTTACTGCCGGAACGGCAACCTTCCTTTCAGGGCAGATTATTAAATTTAAACCATTGATATGGGGTGGCCTTGCATTCTGGGGGTGGAGCTTGGTTGCATTTGGCTTGCAAAATGAGTTAAACCTAATTATTAATGCACTGGCAATTTTTACCGGGTACCTTATCCCGGGGTATATGCTAAAAAACAAATTAAAAAAGAATGCAATTTAACAAGCTCGACCCACTGCTTCACTCTGAACTCAGGTTAGCGGTAATGTCGATTCTACTTAGCGTGGAGTCGGCAGAGTTTGTTTTTATAAAAGAAAAAACAGGTGCAACTGCGGGTAACCTGAGTGTTCAGATTGATAAGCTATCGCAGGCTAATTACATAGAAGTAACCAAATCGTTTAAAGGCAAAAAACCACTGACTACCTGTAAAATAACGCCAAAAGGCATTAAAGCCTTCGAGGATTATGTAAACAACTTGAAAGGGTATATTGACGGTTAATAAATATCAGGGTATCTCTCAGGATCTACTTCAGCCATCAGCGCATACACTTCATCAATGATCTGCTCTGCATTTGGTTTAGAGAAATAATCTCCGTCAGAACCATATGCAGGCCTGTGTTCTTTTGATGTTATTGTAATAGGTTTTGAATCCAGGTACCTATATGCACCTTGTTCTTCAACTACTTTTTGCATCATAAATGCACTGGCACCTCCAGGCACATCTTCATCAGCAAAAACAACTCTATTTGTGTTTTTCACAGAATCAAGTATGCTGTGGTGTATATCAAAAGGCAATAAAGTTTGTGCATCAATCACTTCACAAGAAACACCTACTTCCTCCAATTGCTGGGCAGCATCAAGCACAATCCGGCACATAGAGCCATAAGTTACAATGGTAACATCTGTACCTTGTTTAAGAATTTCAGGCACTCCTATGGGCTCTTTATACTCTTCAATATTAGAAGGAAGCTTTTCCTTTAGCCTGTAACCATTCAGGCTCTCAATCATGAGTGCAGTATCGTCCGAGGCAAGCATTGTGTTATACATACCTGCCGCTTTGGTCATATTTCTTGGAACTAATAGATAAACCCCTCTCAAACTATGCAATAGCATACCCATAGGAGAACCAGAATGCCATACTCCTTCCAACCTATGTCCCCTGGTACGTACAATTAATGGAGCTTTTTGGCCACCCTTGGTTCTATACTGCAACGTAGCAAGGTCATCTGTTAGAGTAGCCATAGCATACACCAGGTAATCCAGGTATTGAATTTCTGCTATGGGCCGTAACCCGCGTAACGCAAGGCCAATCCCCTGACCAATGATGGTCGTTTCACGGATACTGGTATCCTCCACCCTCATGGCCCCGTATTTGTCCTGTAAACCGGCAAAAGCCTGATTCACATCCCCTATTTTGCCAACATCCTCACCAAAAGCCATTACACGTGGATCGCGTTCCAACGCTGCATCGAAACAAGCCTGCAATACCTGACGACCATCAACAATGCTTTGATCATCTTTATACTCAGCCGGAACAGGATGAACCTTTAGCGCAGACTGATCAGATTCACTATAAAGGTGAGAACCATAATCTTCTTTAGCTTTATTCTCAAATGAGTTTATCCACTCAATTAAAGGTTGTTTTTCTGTGATATTCTGCCCTCTTACTACCCGAAGCGCCCTTTTTACCGCTCTAACAGAATCAAGCTTTAGTGGATTTATGGCTGATGAAAGTTCATTCTTAATGGCCTCCAATTCCTTTTCAGGATACGCTTTATACAGCGCATCAATCATGGATACTACATTTGACTGAGCTATTTTTTCGACCTCTATGAATGCATTCCAGGCTTCTGTTTTTGCTTTTTTAGCATATGCTCTAGCATCAATTTCAATGGAATCCATTTCTGCTTCTGTTGCATATTCGTTTTCAACGATCCACTCTCTCATTTTGACGATGCAATCATGCTCTGCTTCCCACTGAAGCCTTTCTTTGCTTTTGTAACGCTCATGAGAACCAGAAGTGGAGTGTCCCTGTGGTTGCGTTACTTCCTGCACATGTACCAGAACGGGGACATGTTCCTTACGTGCTATTTTTTCAGCGTTTTTATACGTTTCAATTAAACCGGAATAATCCCAGGCCTTAACCGTAAATATTTCGAAACCATTTTCCTTTGCAGAACGCTTAAACCCAGCCATAGCCACTGATATAGAGTGTTTAGTCGTATGGAATTCTGCAGGTACTGAAATTCCATATTCATCATCCCACACAGACATTATAACAGGAACCTGGAGTACACCTATGGCATTCATTGCCTCCCAAAACATACCCTCCGAAGTTGAAGCATTTCCTATAGTACCAAAAGCAATTTCATTCCCTTTATTCGATAGCTCGTTGAAACCATGTAGTTCCTTATTATGCCTAAATAGCTTAGAAGCCCATCCGAGGCCAACCAAACGAGGCATTTGTCCGGCTGTACTTGAAATATCTGCACTACTGTTCTTATGTTTTGTCAAATCCTTTAAATGGCCCTT
>JAGQYJ010000042.1:4912-19922 GCA_020436145.1 Cyclobacteriaceae bacterium
GTTGGGCAAAATATTGCTGTATGGTAAGTTCTCCAATGGCAAACATTAACGTCTGGTCCCTGTAATATCCGGATCGGAAATCCCCCTCCTTAAAAATATGCGCCAGTGCAAGTTGAGGCACTTCCTTACCATCACCAAAAATGCCAAATTTAGCCTTGCCCATAAATACCTCTTTACGGCCCATTAGACTGGCTTCTCTGCTTGCCACTGCCAAACGGTAATCGTCAAGGATTTTGGAAATTTCTACAATTGGTTCTTTTGTTGCGGTGTTTTTAGGTGCCATATGTTCAAAGATATTGCAATGTAAACCAGCGTTTACTCCATTGGATGCTTAACAAATTTAAACAATACAGTGCGGTATTCAAATTAATTCCAGAGAGCCCAAAAAGCTATTAATAAATTTTATTTTGTTTTACCTGCTAAAAAACAAATAAACTACTGTCTTTTATAAAAAGACTTTCAATTTCAAAATGAGAAATTGACTGCACGAAAAAGAAAATTTATTCTTACTTTTTTGAATACCACCACCAAAAAAAAGCGCTGGTTATTCATATTCCCCGTTAGTATATTTGTCAACAACAAAACATTCAAACAATGATTATAGGAGTTCCCAAAGAAATTAAAAATAATGAAAACCGCGTTGCCCTAACTCCCGCAGGTGCGAAAGAGCTTGTGAAACGCGGACATGAAGTTTATGTACAATCAACTGCAGGAGAAGGCAGTGGATTTACCGATGAAGAATACAAAGGTGCCGGTGCCAAGATTCTTCCTACCATTGAGGCTACTTATGAAATAGCTGAGATGATAATGAAAGTTAAAGAGCCGATTGAGCCCGAGTATAAACTTATTAAAAAAGACCAACTACTGTTCACCTATTTCCACTTCGCCTCCTATCAGCCTTTGACGGAAGCAATGATTAAAAGTGGCGCAGTTTGTCTTGCTTATGAAACCGTTGAAACCAAACAAAGAGCACTTCCATTACTTATCCCAATGTCTGAAGTAGCTGGGCGTATGGCAACCCAGGAAGGAGCCAAATACCTTGAAAAGCCTATGGGAGGCAGAGGGATTTTGCTCGGTGGTGTTGCTGGTGTTAAACCAGCAAAAGTATTGATTATTGGAGGTGGTGTAGTAGGTACAGAGGCCGCTAAAATGGCTGCCGGACTGGGAGCAGATGTTACCATTATGGATCTTAATCTTAACCGTTTGCGATACCTGGATGATGTAATGCCCCAAAACGTACATACCATGATGTCTAACGAATACAATATTCGTGAAATGATCAAAGAGGTTGATCTGATCGTTGGTGCCGTACTGATACCTGGCGCAAAGGCTCCAAAGCTTATTACCAAGGATATGCTTAAAGAAATGAAACCGGGTACTGTTCTCGTAGACGTGGCTGTTGACCAGGGTGGATGTATCGAGACTTGTACTCCAACTACCCATCAGGAGCCTACATTTGTTATTGATGAGGTAATCCATTATTGCGTAGCCAATATGCCAGGAGCGGTACCCTATACTTCTACACTTGCGCTTACCAATGCCACCCTGCCTTATGCTATTCAACTTGCCAATAAAGGTTGGAAAAAAGCATGTAAGGAAAATGAAGAATTAAAACTTGGATTGAATGTGGTAAAAGGAGATGTAGTGTATGAAGCTGTGGCCGAAGCATTTGATATGCCTTATACCAACGTTTCAAAGTACGTTTAACCTAACCCTTATTGCATAAAAGCCCGGTAAGATACATTTACGGGGCTTTTTATTGCTTTACCCTTTGATAAGATGGAACAGATTCCAGATTAATCAATTTCCCCTTATCTCCTACTGAAAAAGTATAATGGTTGAGCCCATTGGTAAGCAAAATAATTTTTGCCTTTAAGGTATGATTGTACATAGCAGCCTGTTCCAAAGTAGCCTGGCTAATATTGGTTGTTGGCGATTTACATTCAACCAATATCAATGGCTTGCCTAAATTATTGTAAACTACAATGTCCGAACGTTTTGTCCTTGTATTGTAGAGAACTCCGGATTCAACCTTGATTAGCCCTTTGGGATAGTTCAAATCCTCCATGAGGTAGCTAATGATATGCTGACGCACCCATTCCTCTTCGGTTAAAGTAACGTATTTACTCCTCACCCTATCAAAGATTAAGTCAATTCCATCAATAGTTTTTATCTTGAACGAATATGCCGGAAGCTTCAACTGCTGCATATTACAAATATGCAATACAATTGGTTTAAACAAATTGCTGCCTACCTTTGTCTTCATATTTATTTTTTTTCATGACCATTCATATGAATACCAAGCAAAGTATTGTAGAAAACTGGCTTCCCAGATATACCGGGGTAGAACTGGATAAATTTGGTGAGTACATTCTTCTTACCAATTTCAAAAACTATGTGCAAATGTTTGCTAACCAATACAACGTCTCTGTTATTGGCGAAGACAAACCGATGCAATCAGCTACTGCCGAAAATATTACCATTATCAATTTTGGGATGGGAAGTGCCATGGCCGCTACGGTTATGGACCTTCTATCTGCCATCATGCCAAAAGCTGTACTCTTTTTGGGTAAATGCGGAGGATTAAAGAAAAAAACGGCCTTGGGCGATTATATACTCCCAATTGCAGCTATCAGGGGTGAAGGAACAAGTAATGACTACCTTCCTCCGGAAGTTCCGGCTTTGCCCTCATTCCGTTTGCAGCGTGCCGTTTCCCATATTATAAAACATAAAGGGCTTGACTACTGGACCGGGGTGGTTTTCACCACCAACCGAAGAGTTTGGGAGCACGACAAAGGTTTCAAAAAGCGTTTGCGTCAGGCACGTGCTATGGGTATTGACATGGAAACTGCTACAATTTTTACCGTTGGGTTTAAAAATGAAATTCCAAGGGGAGCACTTCTGCTAGTAAGCGATAACCCAATGATTCCTAGTGGGGTTAAAACAGATAAAAGCGATACCAAGGTGACAAACAAATATGTAAATGATCACCTGGAAATAGGAATAAAATCGCTTATTGAATTGAGAGACTCAGGCGATTCTGTGAAACATATGCGCTTTTAAACAGTCTCTTTTGGGGTTTCGTGTGGCATCTTCAGCCTCAGCAAGAAACCTAACCCAATAAAGAAAAACAGCGCCAGGGTTAGCGAGCTGTTACGCATACTCCCTGTCATGTTTTCAATTATACCATAGGCAAACGTTCCTATTACAATAGAAACATTGTAGGTAACATCATAAAAACTGAAAAAGGAAGCCAGATCGGTAGTATCTTTAGGTATAAGCTTGGAATACGTGGCCCTGGAAAGTGCCTGAATACCACCCATGATCATCCCAACTACGAACGCAAGCATGAAAAACTGAAGCTTGGTTTGGATTAAAAAAGCTGCGGCACACACCAATATCCAAATAATAACCATTGCTGAAAGCGAAAACTTATTGCCTTTAAAAACCGAAAGTTTTGCAAAAAGGTAAGAGCCTGCGATAGCAATTATATTGATAATAAGAATAGTCATGATGAGTTCTCCGCCTTCCAGGTGAAGCACTTTGCTACCAAACTGAGCGGCCATATACATCACGGTCTGGACACCAGTATTATAAAACAGGAATGAAAGCAGAAAGGTGCGTGTTACAGGGAGTTCCTTCAGTTGATTCCATACTTTTCTTATTTCCCGGTAGCCATTCAGCAACATACGACTGCCGTATCCGGCCAAATGC
Source organism: Cyclobacteriaceae bacterium (assembly GCA_020436145.1). Lineage (GTDB taxonomy): Bacteria > Bacteroidota > Bacteroidia > Cytophagales > Cyclobacteriaceae > JAKISE01. The sequence goes on from JAGQYJ010000042.1 coordinate 8,627, forward strand.
TTATCGGCCGGCATAAACCGAAAAGTAATTTGCGAAAATCCAAGCCACCACAAGCCAACCATTACAAACGATATTCTTGCCGCAGTGCCCCCCCGAGCAATACCAAACCATTCCGGTTTTTGTATCATCAAAAGATTGATTATCAGAAGCAGTACACTGCCAATATAACCGTATGAAAACCCTTTGGCGCTAACGCTATCCATTTTATCTATGGTAGCAATTTGCGGCAAATAGGAATTATAAAATACCAGACTGCCAGAAAAAGCTATACTTGCCAGTATTGACAGAATAATCCCCAATTCCACATTTTCACCGGTAAAAAAAGCCAGCCCCATACAGGAAACGCTTCCCATATACACAAATGCCTTCATGAAAAACATACGCCTTCCGCTGAAATCAGCTATTCCTGTAAGTAATGGCAGAATAGATGCCACTACCAAAAAAGAAAAGGAAAGTGCATAAGAATAGAGTACCGTGTTGATCATTTCCACTCCAAAAAATGAAACCAGGTCACTATCATTATGACGCGTCACATTTTCATAGTACACCGGAAAAATAGAAGAAATAATTACCAGGGAGTACACGGAATTAGCCCAATCGTACATACTCCATGCCCAAATTACTTTTTTATCGTTTTTCATAGGTTAAAGGCACAAAAAAAGGTCTCCCTAAAATAGGAAGACCTTTACATTATAAAAACATATTTGCTTTACAAGTCTGTTTTCTGACGCACAGTATACATCAGCTTACGCGCGTTCGCTTCTCTTAACTGCAATTGAACATCTGAGATCAGACCCATTTTCACATCTTCGTCTGCTTTCAGAGCAATTGTAATTTGATCACGCTCAGCCTCCGTAAGTTTATCCTTTTCTTTTGATACCCAAAGAACTACATCCTTAGGTTCAATAAAAACGTCATTGGCCTGTATTTTAGGTTCATCACCATAAAGAACCGTGTTTTTAGGCTCTCCAATATACAGATAGCTTACCAATGATTTACGCTGTAATTTCCTTAGCTCCGTAGCTTCAGGTACATGTTGCTTTACATTAATTGTTGTTTCCCTTAATACGGTAGTAACCATGAAAAAGAAAAGCAGCATGAAAATGATATCAGGCAACGCAGAGGTTGGTATTTCCTGACTCGTATTCGATTTTTTCTTAAATTTTGACATGGTTACGTATTAATTAGGTTCTGCAATGGAGATTGCCATTGGTATCCCCTCTCTTGCTTTATCATAAATCACCTTATTGTCAGGATTACTTAAATCATTAGAAATCTCTCTCCACTTTTTATTCGTAACTCCTGCGCGCTCCGCATAGATATCGTAATACGCTCCCTGAGCCTCATTGTATACCGCTATAAACATATCATAGCTTGTACCTCTATTGGCCTTTAAAGAAACAACTGCCTTATCAGGGCTGTCAGACAAATCTGGATCCCTTCCGTTGTTAAGCACATGCTTTTTAATCATCTCTCTAAGCTCATGCATATCTGTTAAGGGCTCATTCTCAACGAGAAGTTTATCTGAAGAGTTGATAAGAATTTTAAAAATATTCCTTTCGGGTATTTTAATATCAACCTGTTCAATATCATCTGGCTTAGGAGGTAGCTGAAGTGTCAATCCCTTATCGTTGGCAATGGTAGTAGTTACCAAAAAGAATATCAGCAACAGGAATGCGATATCCGCCATTGAGCTGGAATTAATTTCCGCGGCACCCCTTTTTTTACTTCTTGCCATATTCTTTATTTAATTGCTTTATTCAATTCGGTGTAAACAATACCTGCTGCCGCAATGGCCATAAGAATGTAAACCATTGACAACATGCCTCCAATCATTTTTGAAAGGCTTTCCGTATCCACACCCGATTCAATATACTTAGCTGTAAGCTCTGATCCTGATAAAATGTATCCAATTAGAAAAACCACCAATATACCTCCAAAGCCTATGGCAGTTTTTACCATTTTTTTAGGTTCGCTTACGGATGATATTATGGGGAATACAATGGCCAAAATAACACCTACAATTACCAGGATATACGCTAACCATAATCCAAAATTTGCAACAAATCCTTCCATATCTAAATATGTTTACGTGTTATTATTTAGACTGGTTATAGTGCACTAGCAGGTCTACAAAAGAGATAGAAGCATCTTCCATAGTGTTTACCAATGAGTCAATCTTAGACACCAGGTAGTTATAAAATACCTGAAGGATAACACCCACTATAAGTCCACCTACCGTAGTAAGAAGGGCCACTTTAATACCATTTGCCACAACCTGAGGAGAAATATCACCTGCAGCTTCAATTGCATCAAAAGCATCGATCATACCAATTACTGTACCCATGAAACCAAGCATAGGAGCCAGAGATATAAACAATGAAACCCAAACCAAACCTTTTTCCAAACGACCCATTTCAACAGAACCGTAAGAAATAATTGATTTTTCAACCATTTCCACACCTTCATCCATACGCATCAAACCTTGCGTAAAGATTGAAGCAACGGGGCCTTTTGTGTTTTTAGTAACCTCTTTAGCAGCTTCAACACCTCCTTCAGTCAATGCCTTTTCAACATTAGCCAACAGTTTATCTGTATTTGTAGTAGCCAGGTTAAGTGTGATTATTCTTTCAATGGAGATAGCCAAACCAAGGATCAGACACAAAAGAACTGCGCCCATAAATTGCCATCCACCTTCAATAAATTTTTCTTTCACTCTTTGATGGAATCCTTGTTCTGCAGGTGCAGCGGCTTCCGTTTCTTCTACCGCAGCTGTCTCTTCCACCACCTCGTCAGGTTGTGCCGCAGCAACAGAATCTTGGTCAGCTACAGCTGTACTATCAACAGTTTCGGTAGCTTCATCGTTGCTCATGTCATCCTGTGCAACGGCTGTCCATGAATTTCCAAGGGTTAAGAAACCCATCAACATCAAGAAAGCAAATAATCGTCTCATAATTTAGTTATTAAAATAGGTATATTTTGCAGTTATAAAATTAGTTAATTTATACAATTCCAAGCGCGGAGAGGAAGGGATTCGAACCCCCGGTACCCTTGTGGGGCACACTCGCTTTCCAAGCGAGCGCCTTCGACCACTCGGCCACCTCTCCAAAGCCCCATTTTTTGAGACTTAGGGCACAAATAAATACCAAAAATAACCTATATGCAAATATATGTTTGAAATATATGCAGGCTTAATGCCTAGGTTAAGCTAGTGTTAAGACAATTCCCCACAAATAGGTGTAAGCATCCTCCTAATTGCATTTTTATAAGATTTCTCACTCCCTAAAACAAACATAAGTTTTGTTATTGCAGCTTCAACTGTAATATCAGATCCACTTACAACACCTGCATCTTCCAGGTGAGCACTTGTGGCATACATCCCCTGCGTAACCTCTCCTCCCACACATTGCGACACATTGATAATAAGTACTTCATTTTGAACCGCCCTTTTTATACATGAGGTAAACCAGTCAACGGTCTGAGCATTTCCTGAACCATAGGTTTCCAATACAACCCCTTTTATGGATGGGTTATCCAAAACAGCCAACACAGCTTCCTGTGTTATACCCGGAAAGATTGGCAGAACAGCTATTCCTTTATACCATTTCGGGATTCTGATATCTATTTTGTCCTTTGAATAAGGCATAATTACCGGGAAATTATATCGTATGCTTACACCCGATTCGGCTAGCAATGGATAATTTGCCGAACGAAAGGCATTGAATTTTACACTTTCCATTTTTTGCGCACGATTGCCACGCACAAGTGAGTGATTAAAGAAAATGCTTACTTCAGGCACAATGGGCTCTCCTTGTTCATTTTTTGCCGAAGCTATTTCAAGCGAAGTAAGCAAGTTTTCACGTGCATCAGTTCGAGGTACCGTTATTGGCAACTGTGCTCCTGTAAAAACAACAGGCTTATTAAGTCCATTCAATGCATAGCTTAACGCAGATGCTGTATAGGCCATGGTGTCTGTCCCATGCAAAATTACAATCCCGTCATGATCACCCTCATAGTTAGATATTATTTCAATAATATGGTTCCAGTGAATAGGATCAATGTCTGAAGAGTCTATGGGTTGGGTCAAGGAAATAAATGTAATCTGTAAATCATAGGTGTTGATTTCATGAATGTGCTTCAGCATCTTTTTAAAATCGTACGGCACCAGCTTACCTGATTCAGAAGCTCCCATCCCAATGGTACCCCCCGTATAAATAAGTAAAATTCTTGCTTTGGGTGGATTAGGGCTGGCTATGTCGAGCGTAAGTTTTTTATATCCTTTTTCAGACATTGTTAAATAGTTTTAAAGCGTTTTCGGTCGTTGTTCTTGATACCTCTTCTTCTGTGGTACCTTTTTCCAAAGCTATTTTTCTTAACACCAAAGGTAAATATGAAGGTTCGTTTCGCTTTCCTCTGAAAGGAACGGGAGCAAGGTAAGGACTATCGGTCTCAAGCACAAAGCAATCCAGGTTCGCTTCTTTCAGAACGGGCTCCATACCTCCGTTCTTAAAAGTAGTTACCCCACCCATGCCCAGTTTATACCCCAATCCTGTAATCTCTTTTGCCTGGCCTACATTGCCTGTGAAGCAATGAAATACTCCATTCCTGTATCCGGTAGATTTTACCAATTCAATGGTTTCGTCAATCGTCTCGCGACAGTGTATCACAATGGGCAATCCATATTCCTTTGCTAAATTTGTTTGAATGACAAAAGCTTCCTGTTGCTCTTTCCAATAGGTCTTATCCCAGTATAGATCGGTGCCCATCTCCCCAACTGCTGCAAAGCCTCCTTTTGCAAGCCATTCTTCTACTTCATACAAATCTTTTTCAAAATCTTTGGTTACTGAACAAGGATGAAGCCCCATCATAGGTATACAATAGCCCGGGTAATCATCTGCAACCCGGAGCATATCGTCAATGGTAGTGTGATCCACATTAGGCATATAGATGGCTTCCACTCCTGCTTCTTTTGCTCTATCTATCATTTCAGAAAGATCATGTTGAAATTCCTTTAAATAAATATGAGCATGTGTTTCTATTAACTTCATGAGGCTGTTGGAATGAGGGGCAAATATAAAACAATGGAATGGTGATGTTCGTTAGGTTTTTGTTAATGATACCACTGCCGCTTATATAATTAAATATCCGGTTTAAACTAAATGAGGTATTATTGCCTCCGCAAATTATTTTTTGTGGTGTAATAGCCCGCCAATCAGAATAGAACTAGAAAAGAATGAAAAGTAAAGTGATGAATATTGCTTTTGCTATTGCGTTGCTAATAGCTGGCAAAGTACTAGCCCAAAGTGATCCTCCAAAGGACTGGTTTAACCTTGATCCCCAGGAAAGTCATGTAAATGGTATGAGTACGGAAAAAGCATATGAATACCTGAAGGGAAGAGAATCAAAAACCGTAATTGTTGCCGTTATTGACTCTGGCATTGACATTGAGCATGAGGACTTAAAGGATGTGATATGGACCAATCCTAAAGAAATTGCAGGCAATGGAATAGATGATGATAACAACGGGTATGTGGATGACGTGCATGGATGGAATTTTATTGGTGGTAAGGATGGCCGCAATGTAGGACCCGACACCTACGAGGTTACGCGTGAGTATAAGAAGCTTCTTCCTGAGTATGAAAACAAAAAACCTTCGAAGAAAGCTGATTATAAGTATTGGGTTAGCGTACGCGATGCTTACATGGAGGATGCGCAGGAAGCAAAGGCTCAATATTATTTTTACGATAGCTTACGATCTTCCATTTTAAGATATAATAAATTAATGACCGCCTATCTGAATGTAGATAAGTTATCCGAAGAAAATCTGAAGACTGTTAAATCTGGAGACCCATTAATCCAGTTGGCAGCAGGTTTTATGTCTAACCTGGTATACAGAGTGGGTGACATGGATATGGAAGAGGTTGCATCTAGCTTAGATAAAGCCGTTGATCATTATGGTACACAGGCCAATTATTCTTATAACCTGGAGTACAATTCCAGAGAAATTGTTGGAGATGATACTACCAATCTGAAAGAAGTGGGATATGGAAATAATGACGTAATCGGAAGAGGAACAGATTATTTCCATGGTACACATGTTGCCGGAATTATTGGGGCGAAAAGAGGAAATGGAATTGGTATTGATGGTGTGGCTGATAATGTTCGGATTATGGCTGTTAGAACTGTGCCGGATGGAGATGAACGTGATAAGGATGTGGCCAATGCCATACGCTATGCGGTTGACAATGGTGCGCAAATTATTAATATGAGTTTTGGGAAAGCCTTTTCTCCGGATAAAGCATACGTGGATGAAGCGGTGAAATATGCAGAAAGCAAAGGTGTTTTGCTGGTTCATGCAGCGGGTAATTCTGGTGAAGATACCGATGAGGAGAATAATTTCCCTACAAAAAAATTAGATAAGGGAAAAGTAGCTGGCAACTGGCTCGAAGTTGGTGCTTCTGCATGGGGTGAAGGTGATAAGCTGGCTGCTTCCTTTAGTAATTATGGAAAGAAAAATGTTGACCTTTTCGCACCGGGTGTTCAGATTTATTCCACTGCTCCCGGAAACGAATACAAAAATGCGCAAGGTACCTCTATGGCCTCCCCTGCTGCTGCAGGTGTAGCTGCACTTTTGCTTAGCTACTTTCCCAATTTGCAGCCGGATGATCTAAAGGATATTTTAATGAGTTCCGTGAGAACCTTTGATGGGCTAATGGTAAATAAACCTGGTGCCAAAGGTGAGAAAATTGATTTTTCCGAATTGTCTGCTTCCGGTGGAATTGTTAATGCTTATGAAGCTGTAAAGCTTGCTGATTCAAGAAAACTAGCTCAAAATAAATAGCAATTTTTTAGGATGCTGCATTAGACTGCTAGTGCAGCATCTTATTTTACCATCTGCTCAACCATTTCTTTAAGGGAATTCTCAATTGGAATATACTCCATTCCCAATGCTTCTTTGCTTTTGGTATTATCGAATTGCAGGTTGAATCCCACATTTCGGCTCACGAATTTGGAAGACAGCCCAAACAGCGGGCCAATCATATAAAGCATAAACTTAGGAGCCTGCATCATTGGGAGCAGGTACTTTTTCTTTACAGATTGCCGCAAAATACCTGCCACCTCAAGCATAGTATAGCTTTTGTTAGAAACTATGTGCCTCCCGTCAGAATTCTTCTGTGCAGCAAGAACATGGGCTTTCGCTACATCTCTCACATCCACATATCCAAAAACAAGCCTGGGAACACCGGTGATTAGTTTTCCTGAAAGATAATCCTGAACAAACTCAAAACTGCCAGAAGCAGTTGCACCTCCCAGCGAAGGGCCCATCACAAAACCAGGATTAATAATAGAAAGTGACCACCTGTTTTGTTCTTCGGCTATTTTCCATGCTTCCTTCTCTGCCAAAACCTTGGAGTATGCATAAGGCTGGTGCTCTAAGTTGCTGGTCGTATTCCAGTTTTGCTCAGTCAATGCAGACAGCCCCTGATCTTTCATATCTGCATTATCTCCACAAATAGCTACGGTGCTTGAGGTCAACACAACCCTCTTCACTGTTTCGGTTTGATTAACCGCATTCAGCACATTTCGGGTACCCTCCAGTGCTGGGTTGATCAATTGATTTTGGGGATCTTTGATGTTGTTGATAATAAATGGCGATGCAATATGAAATACGACATCGCAGTCCTTCATAGGTTCTGCAAATGACTCAGCATTCAATAAGTCGGCTTCATACACATGTAACGTACCCTTCGATTCCTCAGCCAGTTTTGTAAGATGCGCATACTTTTCTTCATTCGACTTGTTCCGAACCGTTATGTTCACTTCATAACCTTCTTCCAATAAATATTTGACCACCCATCCACCTATATACCCGGTAGCTCCGGTCACCAGTACTTTTGATGTTCCCATAATGTGAGGTCGTCTTGGGGTCTGTAATATTGTAACTCTTCTTATTTTTTTACCAATGCAACTATATTTCCGACAACCAGCATAAGAATACCTGTAATTGCATATGAATCAAGCTGATATCCTTCAAAAATAGTAGATATGGCAATGGCAATTACAGGTACGATTACAATTGTGTAGGCTGCTTTACCCGCCCCAATTTTACCAATAAGTGTAAGGTAAGCTGTAAATGCAATTACAGAACCAAAAACGGAAAGGTAAACCAGCGACAGAAGGTATGAAGAGGAGGTTTCAATTGTGAAATCTTTTCCTATCAGTACAGCAATTAATGCCATAATTGCTGAACCGTACACCATCCCAAAAGCAGTGGTTTGTATTACAGGCATGGCTCTCCTTTGATTTAAGGCCGAGGTTATATTACCCAAAGAAGCAGAAATTATGGAACCAATGGCAAATGCAAGGGCCAATATATATTCAGGTGATGTTTTAAAATTTCTGAATTCAGTTTTATAGATAAGCACCGTACCTACCAGACCCATCACTGCACCAATAACCACAGGAGATGTAATTCTGGCCTTCATGAAAATAGCTCCAAAACCAATGTTGAAAAAAATAAGTGTAGAAAAAGCCACAGCTACCAAACCACTGGCCAAAGTCTGTTCTGCCAGGTAAACCAGCCAATAATTAATTCCGAAAAGCAGAATGCCTTGCTGCACAGACCGCAAATGCTGACCAACCGTAAAGTTGAGTGGCAACCTCCTTAGTTTGGCATATATCAATAAAATGATCCCGCCAAGCAAAAACCTGTAGCTCACAGAAACCAGGGGATCAACATTGCCCAATTGAAATGTAATGGCAAACCAGGTGGACCCCCAAATTAGGGCAGGAATAAGAAATAGGAAGAAATTACCTGACCTGGACATGATGTAAACAAACGAAGAAACTTAATTTGAGTTGTTACCACAGAAATAGCTATTTTTTTGGCAGCGGCAAATTATGCTGTCTTAAAAAATTTAGCTTATCCCAATATCCACGTTGGAGCTTAATTTTGCCCTCCACCACATGAAAAAAACCACATCCTCTTAACCCAAGCGGGTCTTTCCATTCAAGTATTGCCCATTCGCCCTCTTCAAAAATATTTTCAACCAGGCAAACCATGTCGGCTTGTTCAAACTCATTTATAAACATTTGGAGAATTGCCTCTTTACCAACCACGGGCTCATTAGCAACCTGGTGGTTCATAGCTTCTTCATGATATAGTTCTGCAAGCGCATTGGCATCACCAGCGTTAAAGATTTCAACCCATTTCCGAACAAGCTCTTTAGGCGTCATGCTTTTTTTTTGTTCACAAACAATCTTCCAATGGCTTTAACCATTTTTTTCTCCTTCTCCCAAAAAAAAGGGAATTGACCAAGTAAAAAACCAAAGACCAAGAGCATAATTTGGTAGGTAGGGAAAAATACCGCCAGCCAGGCTAAAAACTTTATCCAAAAAGGAGTACTTTCTTGAATGCCCATAATGGGAAAAGCCAGTCTTCGTACCCAAACAATAGAAGAACCTGCCAGTGAAAAAACAACCATGATAAGTATCATCTGCCAGTTGCTTCTAATTCCCCACTTTTCTTTTAGCTTTTCAAACATGATAAGCAATTTATATAATCATTAAAAAATTTGCACACAGGTATAATCCCGTTCAGAGTAGTGCACAAATGTGCAATGATTGCGTGAAAACAATGTAATAAATTACGATTAATGCGTGCCATTACAATAAACCATTTGCCAACCAACAAAAAAGTAATGACCGAGTGGCATAATTCAATATATTTGCCACCGGTCAAAAAAATGTGTGGATGAGTTGGTATAGGCCTTTCGGTACGTATGAGCTAATAGTAATTGGTATTTTTTTGCTGGCCTACTTTTTTTACATCGTAAGGGTGGTAAAAATAGGAAGAGTGTTAAAAACACCTGTTTTCGGGGTGTTTGGTAAAATAGTACTGCGAAGCATCTATTTTGGCTTACTCATTGTTTCGTTATTGGGGCCAAGTTTTGGCAGCGCCAAACGAGAGGTTAAGTCAATTGGTAAGGATATTATGATTGCCATTGACCTTTCACGATCGATGAATGCCAACGATGTTCCCCCTACCCGTCTTACCAAAGTTAAGTTTGAACTGAACAAAATTGTAGAAGAGTTTAGCTCCGATCGTATTGGACTCATCATATTTTCATCCGAGGCGTTTATGCAATGCCCCCTTACCTACGACCAGGCAGCCCTGAATTTATTTATTGAAACCTTGCATACAGGATTAGTACCTAATGCCGGTACTGACTTTGCCCCAGCTCTTTCTATGGCCTTAGACAAACTGGAATCTAAAGAAGACAATTCGGTTGACCCCAAAGCAAAAATAATATTACTCATAAGTGATGGAGAGGATTTTGGCGAGGACACGGATAATGCCCTTGAGAAAATAAAGGAACGCGGCATCAAGTTATTTACGTTAGGTGTAGGTACTGAAAAAGGAAGTAAAATTGAAACAGCCAATGGGTATCTTAAGGACCGTTCCGGTAAAGATGTAGTGACAAGATTGGAAAGTAAATCTTTAAAAAAACTTGCCGCCAAAACAGGGGGCAAATATTTTGAAATAAATGATCGTGTGAACGATACCGAACGATTGATCAATACCATAAACAAGGTGGAAGGCCAGTTGCGCGATGCACGAGTCATGGATGTTTCGGCCAATAAATACACCTATTTTTTACTGGCTGCGTTTATACTTATTGTTATAGATGTGCTTACAAGTGTAAAAACAATCAGAATATGAAATACCTGATCGCTGTACTTTTGATTGTATCTCCTTTTACCGACCTTGATAAAATCGCCAGGGTAAATAAAGCTAAAAAGGAGGCAGAAAAAGCTTACATGGAAGGAAATTATAAGAAAGCACATGATGCTTATAAACTTCTGATTGATTCCATGGGTGTAAAGGAAGATGAAGTTTTACTTGATTTCGCACACACACAGTATCATCTAAAAGATACGACCAATGCGGTTAAAAGCTATCAGCAATTGGCTCAATCCTCCAATCGAACTATTGCATCTGTTGCCGAACAGCAGCTGGGCCAAGCATTCTTTGATAAGAAACAATACGAACCTGCGCTGGAACATTACAAAAATGCGCTTAAAAAGAACCCTTCTAATCAGGATGCCCGATACAACTATGAATTGTTGAAAAAGCTAATCCAGGAGCAGAAAGACCAGCAAGATCAAAATCAGCAAAACCAGGACCAACAAAATAAAGATCAGCAGAATCAGGACCAAAAGGATCAAAACCAGGATCAGCAGAACAAAGACCAGGAAAATAAAGATCAACAAAACAAAGACCAACAGCAGCAGG
>JAGQYJ010000043.1:0-6662 GCA_020436145.1 Cyclobacteriaceae bacterium
ATTGTAGGTATGATTACCCTGTACTCCATGAGCATTTTCAAAGCTTCCAGACTTACTATGCTTTTGGTTATTGCCCTAATGGGCATTTATGGTTTCCTATTTGTGACCCTACAACTGGCAGACTATGCTTTGTTAATGGGAAGCATTGGACTGACACTTATTCTGGCAGCCACCATGTATTTTACAAGAAATATTGATTGGTACAGACTGAACAAATCTTCAGAATAAAGAATTATCCACTGGCCTAAGTTAAATAAGGTCAGTGGATATCTTTCCATATAAAAAATAGTTTGCAATCTCAGACCATCACTTTCTGGCGATGATCCAGCCCCCATGCTACCATAGTATCCAGCACATGCCGAAGCGACTGGCCAGACTCTGTCAGTTCGTATTCCACTTTTACCGGAATGGTATCGTAAACGGTTCTTTTTAGAATACCGTTCAATTCCAGCTCTTTCAACTCTTTCGAGAGCATTCGAGGTGTTATTTTTTCAATGTCAGCTTCCAGCTCTTTAAATCTCTTCTTATCATATAAAAGAGACCCTATAATGGGCAATTTCCACTTACCGCTAATCACATTAAGTGTATCGTTTATTGCTACCACATAGTGTGTTGAACACTGCTTTATTTCCTCAAGGCTGGCCAAATCGTTCATAACTAATTGATTTTCATAGCACTATACAAAAGTATAGTGATATTTATTTGTATGTAACTATACTTTATATAGCAAATATAAATAATTTTGTTCAAACAATTAAACAACACTAACTATGAAAGCATTAAATATCATTTTATGGATAATCCAGGTAGTACTGGGAGCTATGTTTTTTATGGCAGGCTTTATGAAAGTTTCCACTCCTATGGACCAGTTGGCTCAGCAAATGGCATGGGTAGCAGATGTGGGAAGCTTCACCCGCATTATTGGTATTGCTGAATTATTAGGTGCCATTGGACTGATCCTTCCTGCAGCACTCCGAATTCAACCTAAGCTTACCGGGTTCGCAGCTATTGGCCTGGCTACTATTATGCTGCTAGCCATGATATTTCATATATCAAGAGGCGAAACATCTATTATTGGCATAAATATAATACTCGGATTGGTTGCCGGATTTATTGCCTGGGGTCGTATCAGCAAAGTACCTATTCAGTCAAAATCATAATTTTGATGGATCGAAAACAGTTTATTCAATCGATCCTTGCAATTACAACTATGGGTACGTTAAGCAGTTTTAAAAAATTCACGGACGAATTGCCTGTGCAAAGCAACAGAATGCCTGTACTGTTTACATCGCACGGAAACCCAATGGACATCCCTCTTTCAAGGGAGGAACGTCCTTTTTGGGAGGCCTTGCACAACCTGGGAAAAAGTCTTAAGAACACACATGAAATAAAGGCAGCCTTGGTGGTTTCTGCTCACTGGTGTACGCGGGGAACCTTTGTAAATATTTCTCCCGAACAGCAGCAGATTTATGACTATTATGGATTTCCAAAGCACTACTACGACCCAAAATATCGTGCAAAAGGTGCCCCGGAAATTGCTCATGAAGTTAAAAAAGTGATTCCTTCGGTAACTGAAACTACAGACTGGGGGCTCGACCACGGTGCCTGGCCTATGCTCATGCACTTATTTCCTGAGGCGGATGTGCCTGTTTTTCAAATGAGCATCAGCTATTATGCTTCTCCTTCGTACCATTACGAATTAGGACAACAATTAAAATCACTACGTGATAAAGGGGTTCTGATTATAGGTAGCGGATCGCTTATTCATAACCTGCCCCTGGCTACGCAACGAATAATGACCAATGATATGACCCCCTATGGTTGGGAGGAAGAGTATGATGCATGGATTAAAAAGCAAATTGATGAACGAAAATTTAACAATATTATCCATTATGAAACCAGCCACCCGTTAGGAAAACTTGCTGCCCCAACACCTGATCATTATGTGCCTGTGCTGTATAGCCTCGGACTAATGGATAACAAGGACAATCTTGAATACTTTTTTGAAAGCAAAACTACTTTACCTGCATTTAGCGAACGGAGCTTTTTGATCAACTAATTTACCCAAACTTTTCTTGCTCATTTTCAGTTCAATAGCTAACTATGAGTATGAAGATCAGGCTTTTGGAAGGTGATATTACGCAAGTGAGTACTGATGCCATCGTAAATGCGGCCAATTCGTCCTTACTAGGTGGTGGTGGAGTGGATGGGGCCATCCATCGCACTGGAGGTCCAACAATTTTAGAAGAGTGTCGAAAGATTGGAGGTTGCCCTACAGGAGAAGCTGTAATTACCAATGCAGGCGATCTTCAAGCAAAAAAAGTGATCCATACCGTTGGACCAATATGGAGAGGGGGCGCTTCCAATGAGGCAGAGAAACTTACGTGCTGCTACTTGAACAGCTTAAAACTTGCTGAAGAAAATGGCCTTAAAACAATTGCATTCCCTAACATAAGCACAGGAATTTATGGGTTCCCAAAAGAGAAGGCTGCACATATTGCAATTACAACCGTAAAATCTTTTGTCTCAGAAATAATAGAAGAAGTTGTTTTTGTATGTTTTGATAGAGAAAATTACCAGCTTTATCAGGTAAATCTTCACAGCTGATATGAGGGAAGAAAAAATAAGGCTATATGACCAGTTGGTAGCTAAATGTCCTCGTTTTGAGCGAAAGGGTAAAACCATGCCTTATACCTCTGCCAATGGGCATATGTTCTCCCAGATTAACAAAGAGGGTGAGCTTGGTATCAGGTTTTCAAAACAGGTGCAGGAAAAATATATGCGGGAGTTGGGAACAACCAATTTTGAATCCTATGGTGCAGTTATGCAAGGTTATGTACTTATGCCGGAGCTTTTGTGGGATGATCTGGATAAATTGGCGAGCTATTTAAATGAGGGCTATGATTATGTAATGACCCTTGAACCAAAATAAGTTATTCTTAGTAATGGAAGTATCAATACGAACCGCCACAATCCATGATTCCAGATCTATTGCTGACCTTTCGGGTCAATTGGGCTACCCTGCAAATGAGCAATCAATACGAACAAGACTGTCCCACTTAATTGAAGATGACAAAAACGACTGCGTATTTGTGGCGAAAATCGGCACTAAAATGATTGGCTGGATTCATGGTTTTTATGCCGTAAGAGTTGAAACAGATCCTTTTGTTGAAATCGGAGGTTTGGTAGTAGATGAAGACAATCGTGGCAAGGGAATTGGTACACTACTCATCAAAGAAGTTATTCATTGGTCAAGGTCAATAGATTGCAATCGCATTAGAGTCAGAAGCAATACCAAAAGACAGGAAAGTCATTCATTCTACCTGAAATTCGGTTTTAGAGAAACCAAAGAGCAAAAAATCTTTGATCTGCAATTGATAGATGAATAGCCACCCATTATGAAGAACCATAACTATTTATTAATTGCTTATATAATTATGTGGGCCGTCATCTTCATTCTACCTTTTTATAGTAGTGAGTTATACTCAATTATCAGAAATACCACCAGCCAGCTGGGTGCACAGCATACTCCCAATGCATGGATTATGAACCTTACGTTTATTTTGCTTGGGTTAGGAAGTATTGCAAGTGGATGGGGTGTTCTTAGAGGATATGCTTTTCATCGCGTGGTGCTGATACTATTCGGTTTGAGTCTTGTATTAACTGCTTTCTTCCACCATGCCCCAATAGACAAAAGCGTAGAATTCGACCTGCAACAAGACTGGCTTCATTCCTTGTTTGCTTCCACCACAGGGTTTTCTTTCACCATTTTTGCTTTATCCGTGGCCTTTATTGTTCAAAAGAAAATAGATGGAATTATTGCCGCTGGTGCAGGCATACTAGCGACAGTCTTATCAATGCTTATGTTTAACCTACCCGACTGGATGGGCATTTGGCAGAGGTTTATTTTTATTTTGTGTTTTGGGTGGTTAATTTACCTTTTTTGGGATACGGATAGGCTAAAGAAAAGATAAAATAGGCACTGTTTTTTTGCTTCCCATTTCTTCTATATTTGTCACTCAATTGGCGTGTCCGTGAATGCTTTAGCCGGAGATATCCTCCATTTATAACGATCCACAGAATTTGACCGGGCACTGGCGTAGTTTCAACGTTCAATTTCCATTTACTACAACTATTTACACATACACCAATGAAAGTATGTTTTATTATGTACCCGTGGGAACGGGTAAACCCCAAGCAAGATTCCACCATTCGAATAATCCATGAATGCGCACTTAGGGGACACGAAGTTGCTATTACTCACCCTCTTAACCTGGCTATCCGCGACAGCGTAACCTATAGCTATTGTAAAACTATTGCAGGACCAGAAAAGGTTTCATCGAGCATGACCAAGTTTTATAACCTGGCAGAGTTTGAAAAGGCCATGCGGCCTCTTCAGGAATTTGATGTGATATTTATGCGCGATAACCCTCCGCTTGACCCCTTGGTGCTGAATTTTCTCGATTCTGTAAAGGATGAGGTGTTTATCATTAATGCGGTAGATGGCCTTAGAGAAGCCAATAACAAGATTTATACAGCTGCCTATCACGATCCTGACCGTGAGATCATTCCGGCTACGCACGTATCCAAAAATATAGAATACCTCATGCGCATAATTCAGGAATCGGAGCAGCAAAAAATGATATTAAAACCGCTGGATGGTTTTGGTGGTAGTGGTGTAATCATTATTGAAAAATCTGCTATGCATAGCGTTAAATCACTGCTTGAATTCTATATTAATCCATCCCGGGGTCAGAGCAATTATGTAATTCTTCAGGATTATGTAGAAGGAGCCGATCAGGGAGACGTACGAGTACTTATGCTCAACGGCAAGCCAATAGGAGCTTTACGAAGGCGCCCTTCCGCCTCCGACATTCGTTCCAACATTTCAGCCGGTGGTTCGGTAGAGAAATACAAGCTTACCAAAGCAGACAAATTACTTTGTGACAAGGTAGGAAAGAAACTGGTGCATGACGGAATCTACTTTGCAGGCCTTGATATTATTGGCAGTAAGCTTATTGAAATAAATGTATTAAGCCCTGGTACCATCAAGGATATCAACAAACTCTATGGAGTCAAACTTCAGCGAAAAATAGTGGACTACCTTGAAAAAGTAGTGGAAGAACGTAACACGGAAAAGGAAAATTTCAGACCTGAGAGCCTATATGAAGAACAATAAATTGGAGCTGAAAGAAATCCTTGCACACATTGAGCAAGGAAATCATTTTGAAGCTGTTGCCAGCAACGGAGCCTTTAGAATTAAGGTAAACAAATATGTACCCTATTGCTGCACCGCCATTCATGATGGTTCTGAGCTTCGCCAGGATTTACAGAAAAAAATAGCATTAAATGACTACGAGCGATGGTACGAAGAAGACCCATTCACAGGCGATTTTATAGCTTCTATGCCCATTACCATTGTTGGCCTCGACTCACGTTTTGAGTACGATCTTAACCGAAGTCCGGAAAACTGCATTTATACCGAAGCCTGGGGGAAAAAAGTTTGGAAGAAGGACCTGACACCGAAGGATATTAAACTATGCAAGGCAAAACATGCCAGCTACTATAAAGTAGTACATGCGCTTATAGCAAAGCTGGAAAGTATGTTTGGAGGCTGTATCGTTTACGATATTCATTCCTATAACTCCAAGCGCTGGGAACGGGACGTGCCCCTGTTTAATATCGGTACAGAAAACGTGGATACCAAGCGTTATGCAGACACAATAGAACACTGGAAGCAGGAACTTTCCAATATCAGACTATCCCAAATTACCAACCACACAGATATTAATAATGTGTTCTATGGAAGGGGATATAACCTTGAATATATTACTACACATTTTGCCAATACGCTTGTTCTTGCCACAGAAATAAAAAAAGTGTACTGCGATGAACTCACCGGAGCAGCCTACCCCGGAATAGTACGCCAGATTCAGCAAAGGTTTAAAAAAGCTATTGTAAACAATGCCAATTTCTTTAGCCAAAAATTGGACGGGTGGAAATACTTTTCTACCTCTAAACTGCTGGATAAAAAACTGGACAAGGCCCTGCTTAAAGTTGATGACAAACTTTATAAACTCCTTAGAGACTTCGAACTGCTGGCTATTGTAAACCCTATCAATACGGTACCAGCGAAAAAGGTGTTCTTTAAGAAGAATTTTAGCGAACTGCCACAGTTCAAATACGATCCCATTAAACTGAATGTATTTGAGCTAAAGCAAAAACTAACGGAACTGCCTGTACAAAAAATTCAGGATATTTCTATCCGCAACCTGTACGAATCGGTGATCAATAGCTATTTCGATAAAATAGATATGATCAGTACGCTCGGAAGGTCCAAATTTCTTTACAACTCACTGAGGTATTTTGGAAGACCTTCTGCCAAAGACCTGCACAATGCCAACTATATTCTTCATTTACCAGATATTCCGGGAGAAGCCAAAAGAGAACCAATGCTTAATGCCAAAGATGCTATTCTTGCTTTTCGTGAAGGACTTGACGGCTATGGTATAAAAGCTAAAATAACGGAAAGCAATAAGGTGATTTCGCAGGTTATGGTGCTTAACTCCAAACAAAGTGTACTAGTAAAACCCAGTGCTACCTTCCGAAAAAAGGAGCTTCAGGCACTCATAGAACATGAAATTGGAGTGCATATGGTTACC
>JAGQYJ010000043.1:6761-8769 GCA_020436145.1 Cyclobacteriaceae bacterium
GTAAAACCCAGTGCTACCTTCCGAAAAAAGGAGCTTCAGGCACTCATAGAACATGAAATTGGAGTGCATATGGTTACTACCATGAACTCCAGCGAACAAAATCTGAAAGTGTTTAACCTTGGTTTGCCCATCAATACCCTTACCCAGGAGGGGCTCGCTATTTTGGCTGAATATCTGAGCGGCAACCTTACCTTAAGCAGGCTTAGAAAACTTGCCCTGCGTGTAATTGCAGTAGATATGATGTGTAGCGGGGCCGATTTCGTTGAATGCTTTAATCAACTGAAAAACAAATATGATGTAGAACCTAACCTGGCATTTAACATTACCACCCGCATTTACCGTGGAGGTGGGTTTACCAAGGATTACCTCTATCTGAGCGGTTTTGTTAAAGTACTTCGGTTTTGGGAAAATCAGAATGATCTGAAGCCGCTTTTGATCGGTAAAACCTCCATTGATTTTTATAATGTGATTGATGAAATGATTGGTCGTGAAATGGTTTCCCCTCCCAAATATGTAACCAGGAGCTTTGAGGAAACCCAAACAGATAAGGTAAATCCTATCTACGATTATATTTTGAGCGGCTTAAAGTAGTAACTTTAGCTCAATCAAAAGTAGTGGCATGCCACGGGAAATCGAAGTCAAATCTGTTTTAAACAAAGCTAAAAAACGCGATAGTTGGTTTCTGGATAATTATACATTCAATCCGTATAGTAGTTGCTCATTCAATTGCCTCTATTGTTATATCAGGGGGAGTAAATATGGCACCAATCTGGAAACAAGCCTTTCAGTAAAAACAAATGCCATTGAACTACTTGACAAGCAATTAGCCCTACGGGCGAAAAAAAACCAGTTTGGCTTTATCGTTGTTTCTTCCGCTACTGATCCTTACTTAAAACTTGAAGAAAAGTATCAACTCACCAGAAAAGCCCTGGAGGTAATTCTTAAGTACAATTTTCCGGTGCATATGATCACTAAATCAAATATGATTGTGCGCGATTTTGACTTGCTTCACAAGATTGACAAAGCTGCGGTATTACCTGATGAACTTGCCGAAATGAAACGAGGTGTAATTATTAGTTATTCCTTTTCAACTGTGAAAGACGATATAGCCAAAGTATTTGAACCGGGGGCAACACCTCCTTCCCAAAGGTTAGACATAGTGGAAGAAACGGTACAGCAAGGCTTTTTAACCGGTATTAGCTTCATGCCTCTTTTGCCTTACATTACTGACACAACGGAACAACTTCATCTAAGCTTCTCCATCTTCAAAAATCTGGGAGTTGATTACGTGCTCCCTGCTACCATAACTTTGTTTGGTGACGGCAGGGCCGATAGTAAGACCCTAATGATAAATGCACTGAGTGAACACTATCCGCAATTAGTAGAAAAATATACAAAATTCTTCCGGCAGAGCACTAATATGCCTGGATACTACCAAAAAGCATTTTACAAGAAAATGCAGGAACTTTGCCAGGAATACGGCCTAAACAGCAGCATTTTACAAGCTGCACAACACAAGAATTATTAGCTTCTACTCTGTTTTGTAAATTTTCTTACCTATGGCTCTCCTAACCCTGATCAAACGATAAATCCCAACACCAAGGATTAATGGAAACATGCCAACAAGTATCCACCCCAGGTAAGTCACCTCCTGAAAAAATTGAATGTGAATAACGGAAATACCTGTTCCCAGAAAAAATATGCTTGTTCTAAAATATGCCAGAAAAGTACGCTCGTTGGCAAGTCTTGTGCGGTCGATAGCTAAATGATCTCTTAAAATAAGATCGTCTTTTTCTAATTTCATTGTTAAATAGTCTAGTTGTCAAAAATGTCCTTCTTTAAAAAATTGCCTCTTATGTCTCCTTTCAAATTGAGCTTATTGGCCACAGAAAGTAATGTAGGTCTGTGGAGGGATAATACAAACAATTGAAAAGCGTAAAGTCCGGCAAAAGAAGTACTTCCAAATACAAAAATACATATAGTAGTAATCATACCAAGAAGAAACATC
>JAGQYJ010000043.1:8868-11116 GCA_020436145.1 Cyclobacteriaceae bacterium
AAAGCGTAAAGTCCGGCAAAAGAAGTACTTCCAAATACAAAAATACATATAGTAGTAATCATACCAAGAAGAAACATCAATAAGTAGTAGGTTTTCGAAAACAGGAAATAATCCATCACCTTTTCTCCAAGAGTTTTCTCCACCGGGATATAGCCTATCTTCTTTCTGTACCTCCTTGTTAATAAAACAATGGTAATTATTGCAGTAACAATAATAGATATATCCAGATAAAAGCTGTTGGCAATAAGTCCATCAAAACGCCCTGTCGTAATTTCAAGATATGCAAAAGAAACTGCCAATAAGGGTAGTGCGATTAGTCCATTAAACCACTGGTTAATCTTTTCACTAAAGGCACTTGGAGAGCTAAAATTCGTCATAAATGCAAAGCTACGTTTTCCATTCATTCCTTACCAAATTGTGCTTGCTAACAAACGTTAGGTTGTTTAACTTTGTAAGATGGACATTGCAACCAAACCGAGAAAAGAGCAAATCGAGGATGTAGCTACAGATTTGTTTAAAAACAAAGGGTATGCAGCCACATCCATGCGTGATATTGCAGCAGCAGTAGGCATAGAAGCTGCAAGCATCTATTCTCACATTCATTCAAAAGAGCAGATTTTAACAGGTATTTGTTTTAGAATGGCCCGTGCATTTATGCAGGGTATAGAGAAGGTAATGCAAACTAGTGCACCAACGGATGAGAAGTTTAAATTGGCAGTTATCCGGCACGTAGATGTGATTACAAGTGATATTGCAGCTTCAGCTGTTTTCTGGAACGAGTGGAGGCATTTATCTGAACCGATGTTGACCGAGTTCATTAGTCTGCAGCGCAAATATGAACAGCTTTTTCGCTCGTTAATAGAACAGGGTGTAGAAGAAGGCATTTTCGAAGTTTCTAATATTTCGTTTGTGGTAATGGCCATGCTTTCTTCTTTGAATGGCATTCAAAAATGGCATAGCTACACGCTGCCCCCTGAAGAACTTAACCACGCTTTTGCCAATATTTTCTTAAAAGGACTTAAAAAATAATATATGTACGGAGGAGGAAACACATTCGAAAAAATCAAGGCCAGGGACCCACACGAAGAGGATCCGGTACTGTTAGCCGAATTTGAAGCTCGTATAGAACGTGGAGAAAAAATAGAGCCTACCGACTGGATGCCTGATTTATACAGGGCACAGCTTATTCGCATGATTGAGCAACATGCGCATAGCGAAATAATTGGTGCCTTGCCAGAAGGCACGTGGATTACCAGGGCTCCGGGCTTTAAACGTAAGCTGGCCTTAATGGCCAAAGTGCAGGACGAAGTGGGCCATGCCCAGTTGTTGTACAGCGCAGCCGAGACGCTGGGCAAACCGCGCGAAGCTATGATTGATGATCTGATCAATGGCAAATCCAAATACTCAAACATTTTCAACTATCCGGCCTTTACATGGGCAGATTCTGCTTTTATCTCCTGGCTGGTAGATGCCGGGGCTATAGTAAACCAGGTGGCCAACTCCAGAGGAAGTTACGGCCCATATAGTCGTGCCCTGGAGCGCATTTGTATCGAAGAGTCGTTCCATCTCAAATTCGGGCACCATTGCGTTATTCACCTGGCCACAGGCACACCTGCTCAACGCCAGATGATGCAGGAAGCTGTTAACCGATGGTGGCCGCCCATGATGCACTTCTTTGGACCTCCTGATAAGATGTCGGTACATACGGAAACACTTATGAAATGGAAGGTGAAGATACTTTCCAATGATGAAACACGCCAGCAATGGCTTGATATGTACGTTCCTAAGGTATGGGAGCTGGGATTGACCATTCCTGATGATAAATTGAAAAAGAATGAGACAACAGGTAAATGGGAATACACTGAACCTGATTGGGATGAGTTTAAAAGGGTTATTAATGGAGACGGCCCGTGCAACAAGGAACGGTTGGCTGTTCGGAAAACTGCTGAAGAACGTGGCCGCTGGGTACGCAAGGCCATTCTTGGTAAGAATGCTGAATATGTTACTCCCCTGGCTTAATGAATATGGAAAAAATACTTGATCCACGTTTTCAAAGACTTGATATATTCAAAACACAGGTTGAGGGCCCTACCGGAAAACTGGACCAGCTTCCCACATTTGAAGTCTTTGTTTTGCTGAGAGAAGGCGGAACCTACCAACATGAGGGTATTGTGCACGCTCCTGATAAGGAAATGGCCTTTCTTTTTGCCAAAGAGCAATTTAGTCGCAGGCTAACCTGCGCAGGCAT
>JAGQYJ010000043.1:11214-19873 GCA_020436145.1 Cyclobacteriaceae bacterium
TCGTGCACGCTCCTGATAAGGAAATGGCCTTTCTTTTTGCCAAAGAGCAATTTAGTCGCAGGCTAACCTGCGCAGGCATCTGGACGATAGAAACACCCAATATTTATGTTTCTACGTATAGCGAAAACAAGATCAGCGTGTACGATTCGGTACAACCAGCATCTGATCAGGGCTCCCATCCGTACAAGGTCTTCCATATGCTTAAACGCGGAAAACAACATAAACATGCAGGCACAGTTATGGCCAATAACCCTGAACATGCCATGCAGGTGGCTAAGGCTACGCTGGACATCTCAAAACCTGTACTTAATATTTGGATTGCCAGAGAATCGGACTTTTTTGAAACAACGGAAGAGGACAAACAAATATGGAATACCCTGCCCGAAAAGACTTTTCGTGAAGCTATTGATTATAAAGGACAGGCCAAAATAGATGCATTCCTGGCTGAAAAAAATAAAAAATCATAACTATGAATGTTGAAGCAATAAAAGACCTGTTGTACAAAATGGCCGATGATCAGTTGATTCTTGGTCATAGAAACTCGGAATGGATTGGCCAGGGTCCTCTTTTGGAAGAAGACATTGCCTTTGCTTCCATGGCACAGGACAAGGTTGGCCAGAGTTATACACTTTACCAAATGCTGAACGAACTTGGTGAAGATGTACCTAATCAGGTTGCCTTCATGCGTAAGGCCCACCAATTCCATAACGCACAATTTGTAGAACTGCCCATTGGAGAATATGATTTTAGCCTGATACGTCATTTTTTGTTTGATACGGCAGATTATCATCGCTTTGATATGCTCATAAACTCATCTGTTGAACCAATAAGCCTGCTGGCAAGAAAGCTTAAGGGTGAGTGTCGCTACCACAGCATGCATGCCGACAGCTGGATTAAAAAATTGGGAAATGGAACGGATGAAAGCATTAGCCGATTGCAGAGTTCATTGAATTATGCCATACCTTATGCCTTTGGGGTTTTTGAGGAATCAAGAATGGAGGAAGATCTTATTACAGAAAATATTTTTGGAGGAGAAATAGCTCTGCGTGAGCGATGGATAGAGCATGTGGATAATGTTCTTGGGCAAACCCAGCTTATCCTTCCTGATCTTGCTTTAGAATCACCTCATTTTGGTGGACGTTATGGAGAACATACAGAGCACCTGCAACCTTTGTTGGACGAGATGAGTGAGGTAATAAGCACTGACCCAACTGCTGACTGGTAAAAGAATAGCGACTATGGAAAGTATGATTACACTACCCAAAGTAATGGAATGGCTAAGGGAAGTAAAAGACCCTGAGATTCCTGTTGTTTCCCTGGTCGATCTGGGTGTGATAACAGATGTGGCTATTTCAGATAATGGAGTCAAAATAAATATGACACCCACCTTTGTCGGATGCCCTGCCATGGATTACATGGTAAACGATGTTAAATCCACACTTAATAGCAAAGGGGTGGAAAACGTAGAAGTAATTGTAAGCTTTGATAAACAATGGAGTTCCAATAATATTTCTGAAAAAGGGAGAAGTGCTTTAAAAGAGTTTGGTCTGGCTCCTCCTCCACACTACGATCGAATTGTGGATATTGAAATATTGGAACAAACCCCCTGCCCCTATTGCAATAGCACAAACACCGAGTTAAAAACTCCTTTTGGACCTACGCTTTGCAGGGCAATACATTACTGCAACAATTGCAAACAGGCATTTGAGCAATTCAAACCTGTATAGGTCAGGTAAGTTCCGGTATTTCCGCCCGGGTAGATGTGGATGTTCTTGTTTGACCCTCTTCCGCTAGTTCCTTATTATGGTTTCGGGTGGTAATGTAAATTGTTATGGCAACACCGGTAAGTAACAAGATGGCCCCTATTGCACCTGAATAAAAAATTACAATTGCAAATACAGCAGAAACAGCAAAAGCAATAAGAGCCGTTAAAAGCCACCCCCCTATTACACTTAAAACACCTGCAATCCTGTATTCAGCTGACCTGCCCCAGGCTTTATCCGACAATGAGGTGCCCATAGCTACCATGAAGGACACAAATGTTGTAGAAAGAGGTAGCTTATTTATAGTGGCAATGGAGATCAACATGCTGGCCATGGTCAGGTTAACAGAAGCGCGAACCAAATCAAAAGCCGGAGGATTCTTTTTCTTCTTTTTAGGCATGTAGTGACGATCTATTTCAGCATGAAATCGTTGAGGGATAAGGTCTGAGATTTTATCTACAAAATACGTAGCAGAAGACACAATCCAAAGAGCTATTTTATTGGATTTAAACTTCTCCTTTCCTTCACCTTGTCTTCCCAGATTCACTTCTGTGTCTGTTACTTTTTTGGCCTTTTTCGATTTCCATAGCGTAATTACCATTATCAAACCGGCAAACATTAAAAGAAGTGTTGGTGTCTGTACCTGGCCACTCAATCCTGTCATTAAAAGATTAGCATTTTCGCCAGATTCGCCCCATAGCCTGAACGACTCTAAACCTGCAAGCGGTACTCCAATAAAATTAACCAGATCGTTACTTGCAAAAGACATGGCCAGAGAAAATGTTCCAATAAGAACAATTATTCGAAGCACATTCACTTTGGTAAACATCACCATAACCTGGAATACAGCAGTCCAGAAAACAAAACTTACCCCAAGCAATAAGTAACTGTTGGCCGTGATCCAATTGTTAGTGGCTGCCGGAACAAATGATGCTCCCTTTACTCCTTTTATTAGTAAAAAATAGCTAAGAATACTTAATGCAAAGCCACCCCAAACACCTCCATATTTTTTTATGCGTTGCTCATAATGAAAGCTAAATATAAGCCGGCTAATAAACTGTGCTACAATACCTGTTATAAACGCAATTACCACTGACAGGAAAATCCCGGAAATAATAGTAATTGCCTTTGAAGAATTTATATAATCCACAATATTGATCAACGGCTTATCTGAATTCAGGAGCTTAAATATGCTAACTGCCACGGCAGCTCCTAACAATTCAAAAACAATAGAAACCGTAGTTGAAGTGGGCATTCCTCTCGAATTAAAAATATCCAGTAACAATATATCCGTTATCATTACTGCCAGGAAAATGACCATCACTTCGGAAAAAGTAAACATCTGAGGGTTAAAAATTCCCTTGCGGGCCACCTCCATAATACCCGATGAAAACAGCGCCCCTGCGAAAATCCCAAGCGCAGCAACAACAAGTATTACTTTTCTGGAACCAGCTTTTGAGCCGACAGCAGAATTTAAAAAATTAACCGCATCGTTACTAACTCCAACAACTAAATCAGTAATCGCAAGCGTGAATAGAAGCGCAATAAAAAGTAAATACAACCGGTTTAAAAGTATTTCTGGCTTAAATTTACAAGGTCGTTATCTGGAAGATATTGGCTTTATATTAAGTATGTATTAAGTTTTATTTTGACATTAATATCAACTTAATATACCTTCTTTAATTTTTCTTTTAGTTACCAAAACACACTATAAATGAAAGCATTAGGATTAAGAACAGTAAAGTACAGTGCACCAGAACTTGACAAAGCAAAAGCATGGTATGCAGACTTGTTTCAAATACAGCCCTACTTCGATGAACCTTTTTATGTTGGTTTTAATATTGGAGGTTATGAGTTAGGTCTGGATCCAGATGGTAGTCCGGAAGGTAACTCAACCGTTACCTACTGGGGTGTAGAAAACATTGAAGAAGCATATAAAGATTGTATCGCAAAGGGTGCCAAAGAAGATCAGGCTCCTATGAATGTTGGTGGTGAGCTTATGGTTGCATCTGTTAAGGATCCGTGGGGGAATGTAATAGGGCTTATTTACAATCCTTATTTTGAGCTGCCATAAGCATGGGTAACCACCCTGTTAATTTAGCATTGCGCTTTGTGTTGGAAATTACAGCACTAGTGATAGCAGGATATTGGGGTTTCTATTTTCATGAAGGATTTATGGGTTACCTTGTGGGTATAGGAACTCCCCTTTTAATGGGTACTGTTTGGGGCGTTTTTGCCGTTGCCAACGACCCAAGCCGGTCAGGAAAAACGGTAATACCAACTCCCGGCTGGGTTCGTCTTTTTATTGAACTGACCTATTTTGGATTCGCCTCCTATGCATTATACACAACGGAAAATAAATTATGTGCCTGCTTTTTTGCAAGCATCACAATCATTCACTACCTGATTTCTTATGATCGTGTAAAATGGCTGATGACTCAAAAATGAGTGAAAACCAACTGCCATTTGCTGAATATATTTCCCAGTAATACATGTATTTACCCGTTTAACAATTCAGTCATCCGAATGGGAAGCTCCTACGTTCAAAAGGAGCAAACAAACTAAACTAACATGAGAAAAGTATTTCTACCCCTGGCCTTGATTATAGGCCTGATTATTACAACCAGCAGCATTGCTCAAATCACAACCCCAAGAACACCAAGCCCTGCTGCAGAAGTTCAACAAACAGTTGGCATTTCAACTATCACTATCAACTATTCTCGCCCTGCTGTTAATGGTCGTGATATTTGGGGGGCTTTGGTTCCCTATGGATACAACAACCTGGGATTTGGAACCGCAACTGCTGCACCCTGGCGTGCGGGTGCCAATGAAAACACCACCATCACATTTTCTGATAATGCCAAAGTAGAAGGTAAAGATATTCCGGCAGGCACGTATGCACTATTTGTTGGAGTACATGAGGATGGCAAAGCTGACATAATTTTTTCTAAGAATTCAACTTCCTGGGGAAGCTTCTTTTACGATGAAAAAGAAGACCAACTGCGGGTACAAGTGCAGTATAAAGAAAATGCTATGACTGAAAGACTTACCTACGATTTTACCGACCTTGCAAAAAATTCAGCAACTGTTGTACTTGACTGGGAAAAGAAAAGGTTTCCTTTCAAAGTTGAGTTTGATGTAGATGCCATTGTACTGAATAATGCCCGCAACCAGCTAAGGAACGCCACCGGGTTTAGCTTCCAGGGACCACTCTCAGCTGCTAACTACTGCATTCAAAATAACATAAATCATGAAGAGGCACTTCAATGGGCAGACGCTGCTATTGCGGCCAATCCGAATTTTGGTGGCTACTTTGCCAAAGCCCGCCTTTATGACCTGATGGGTAAGGAAACAGAAGCAGTTTCTAACTACGATAAGGCTGTGGAACTTGCCAACAAGCCTCAGCTCAATTTTATGGGCTATACCATGATGGGAAAAGAAAAGAATGAAAAAGCAATGGAGTACTTTAAACTCAATGTAAAGAGAAACCCCAAAGATGCCAACGTGCACGATAGCCTGGGTGAGTGTTATAGAAAAGTGGGCAACAATAAGGCTGCTGTAAAAGAGTTTAAAACATCACTTTCTTTGAGCCCAATACCAGGAGTAAAGGCTAACTCTATCAGAAATTTGAAAGAAATGGGAGAGGATACCTCCACCTATGAATAGATAATAATTGAAATTGTAAAGGTTAGAAGGGTATGAAATTTCATACCCTTTTTCATTTTCTCATTTAAATGCCAGATTGTATTTTAGCGGCTGAATTAATCAAAGCACTATGAAAAAATCTATCATTCTCTTAATCACTTTTTTTGCGGTATCACAATTAAAAGCCCAAAGCATTTTTGACAAATGGGAAGAACTCAACGAGTATCATCATGTAATGTCAGCTACCTTCCATCCGGCTGAAAAAGGCGACCTGGAACCGCTCAAAATGATGGCAATGGAGCTAACGACAAAAGCTGATGTTTTGGCTGAAGCAACGATTCCTATGGAATTTGATACAAAAGCTATAAAAAAGGCAGTCAACCAGCTAAAGACAGACAGCAAATCCCTTTACGACAAAGTGGAAAGCAAAGCTTCAGATGATGAACTCAAAGAATCAATCTATATGCTGCACGATGTATTTCATGAGATTGTGGGGCTATGCAGGGATATGGATCATGACGAGTAGAATAGCAATCCTTTTTTAAAATTCTTTGTTAGTTGCCCAATTACTTCTTTTTATGTGACCCAGATCGATGGTTGGTTTGGCTTCAAAAAGATTTTTAAGGTAAGGAGAAAGCTTGTGCTGCTGGTCGGTATAATACCAAATGGTATTCATAGCTATTTCCCATTTTAACCCAGACTCTTTGTGTTTTGTACTTGTTAGGCGGTGTGCCACATCTCCTACATAAAATTCAACCCGTTCCAGATGCTGGGCACTGAGAGAATCAATTTCTTCAGAGGTAAATTCTAATGTCCTATCCTTAAGTTCAAGCACAATTTTATTATGATAAAAACGTGCTACCCCAATCCCAATGTCATCCATTTTTCCAATACCGGTAGCCGTAGAATAAAGCATACTTTTGGCACTAAAAATAGGTTCTTCTTCCTTTAACTCAAGCTTACTCTTTACGTGGCTAATAAAATTCTGATTTTGCCATTGAAGCCAGTCCCTAGCATTAGTGAAGTACACACGCTTAAACTTTGAGGTAATCATACCCTTAGTATTTACCATGCCCTGGTAACCACAGGCATTGCAGGCAAATTGATTCCGGTACGAATCAAATCCAGCGTATTTGTTGCATTCAGGACATTGGAAAAAGATTCTCTCAATATACTCAGCCCTTCGATTCGACCGCACCTTAATAGGATGTGTCTTTACATACTCCACATCATCGTGATGAAGATTCGGTAGCAAACGTGCCATAATCTCCTCCTCGCTCAAATCAGCAACTTCTTCTTTTGTAAACGTCAGTTTATAGTCAATCTCCATTTTGGCCCTGCGCAAACGCTCTGCCCACCGGGGATCAAACACGGAAGCTCCTTTCATTTTGGCTGTAACCACGGGCACTTTTAAAAGTTTTACAAGCTTGGCAATGGAAGGATCGATGTAATTAGAAACCCCAGACCAGGAACGTGAACCTTCCGCAAAAAGAGCAACCGGATTGCCCCTTTCAATCACCTTGAGCATTTCCCTGATCACCTGTGTATCACGTACTCCCTTTTTCTTAGGTATGGCACCTAACCCACTAAAAAGCTTGCCATAAATGGGATCTCGCAATATGGCATCCGAAGAAACGAAGTTGGGCGACTTGCAATGCGGAAAAAGAAAATACGCTAGAATAAAAGGGTCGTACCGACCATAATGGTTAGGTAGCAAAAGATAAGCCCCCTTTAATTGTTTTACCTCAGGGGCTACATTAGCACTAAGATTATACCTCCATTTAATAAAACCTATGACAAGCTTTACCAATAATTTGTAACGCTTCTTTATCTTGTATGGTGCTTCCTCCGACAATGTAAAAAATAAGCTTTTTAGGCTAGTTTACTGCTGCGTACTTCCCTTTTGATTTTCGGATGTTCACAGCCACCACTTTATATTCAGGACATTTGGCTTCCGAATCGTACACATCGCTGGTAATCAGGTTGACCATAATTTCCGGAAAATGGAAGGTAGTACTCATCACCCCAGGCTTCACTTCTTCCGATAGCTTTGCTTTTATATCTACTTTGCCACGAGCCGAGCTAACACACACCATATCCCCATCTTTTATATTATTTGCTTCTGCATCTTCAGGATTGATCAGCAGCACATCCTCAGTAAGAATGTCCACATTGCCCGTTCTGCGGGTCATAGTACCACAATTGTAGTGTTCTAATTCACGGTTAGTAGTAATAATATATGGATACTCTTTTCCGTTAGATTCAATTTCCTCACTTTCCTTCCAGTCGAAATAGGCAAACTTCCCTTTACCTCGTTTAAAACCTCCTTCGTGAATGATTTCGGTGCTCTTACCATCTTCAAGCACTGGCCATTGTTTGCCATTTATACCTAGCTCCTCCCATTTAATTCCTTTAAAGAAAGGAACTATTTGCGAGATTTCTTCGAGCATAGTTTTGGCATCATAGTCAGGTTGTTCGTATCCCATTCTGTTCATCACATCCACGATGATCTGACCATCCACTTTCGTGCCTTCTAAAGGAGGAACAACCGCATTTACACGTTGTACCCTACGTTCACCATTGGTAAACGTCCCTGATTTCTCAAGGAAAGAAGCACCAGGCAATATTACATCGGCCAGCTTAGCTGTTTCTGTAATGAAAAGCTCCTGCGCAATAAACAGGTCAACCGACTCCAGTGCCTTCTTCACCTTGGTAGTATTAGGGTCAGTTTGAACAACGTCCTCTCCAATAATCCATATCGCTTTTAGCTGACCAGCAATAGCTGCATCAAACATTTCAGGTATTTTGTAGCCAACCTTTTTAGGTATTTCTACCCTATAAAAATCGGTGTACAAGTTTTGTATTTCAGGATTGGTAACATCCAGATATCCGGCCCCCTGGTGAGGCTGAACACCCATATCGGCAGCGCCCTGAACATTATTTTGTCCACGCAGTGGATTAACACCTACACCTCTTCTACCCACATTACCTGTGATCAAAGCAAGGTCGGCAATCAATTGAACGGTAAACGTACCTTGCGAATGCTCCGTAACCCCTAACCCATGAAAAGACATGGCATTGCCGGCTTTTGCATAAGCAATGGCAGCTTCGCGTACCAGTTCTTTCTTAACACCAGTCACACGCTCCATCTCGTCCACATCCAGCTTCATAAGCTGCTCCTTAAACTCATCATACCCTTCGGTTCGTTCCTCAATAAATGCTTTCGCTTCCAGCCCTTCCTTTATGATGTA
>JAGQYJ010000044.1:0-14036 GCA_020436145.1 Cyclobacteriaceae bacterium
CCATCCGAGGGTATTCACCCTTAAAATCAGGGTGTTGTTTTAAAATGGGTTCGGCCCATTCTTCCCCAGTTCTAATGGTTTTTCCTTTCATGGCCGTTAGGCCCGAGGCTAAATCTACTGCCGCTCCATAAGGAATGCCGGCCATTACCGATCCGGCTTCAAACATTTCAGGGTAACTGCCCATCATAACGGATGTCATGGCGCCACCGGCAGATATACCAGTTATATACACCCTCTCGGCATCGAGTTTGTTTTGATCAATGGCAAAATCAATCATTTGCTTTATAGAAGCAACTTCGCCACTATCCCTTTCGTAATCTCCTTCTTGATACCAGCTAAAGCAGGATTTTAAATTATTGGTTATTTTTTGCTGAGGATAGACAATCATGAATTTATTTTCATCTGCAAGCTTGTTCCATCCACTTTGCACTGCAATAGTATCGGCATTTTGGAAGCAACCATGCAGCACAACTACTAAAGGGGCATTTTCAGTAAGTCCTTCCGGTATATATTGATACATTGTTAAATTACCCGGGTTCGGTCCAAAATCTTTTACCTCAACAATACCCGATTTGGTACCGAAAAAATTAAATATTGATAACATTATAAGAATTTTCATTGGTTCAGAATCTATTTTTTGTTTATAACTACTACTATTTAACCAGGCCTTTAGCTATCACACCCCCACTAACTTCAATCGTAGTACCTGTCATAGCATCATTTTCTATTGAAAATGCAATAGCATTAACTATTTCTTCCGCTTTTATCAATCGGCCAACTGAAACATCTTTTACGATGCTATCAAGTACTTCAGGCTTCATGCCCAATAAAATGGGTGTTTCAACATATCCGGGGGCTATTCCAACCACCCTAATGTTCTTTACTTTCTTTGCATGAAACTCCCCTACCAATATTTTAGGCCATAAAGAAATGGCTGTTTTAGTTGAGCTATAATTCAACTGTCCTAATTGGCCTTCTTTGTTAATTGAAGAAATTGGAACTATAACCCCTTCCCAGTTATTATCAATCATCTTAATGGATGCTTCTCGTATGGTTAAAAAAGAGCCCAAAAGGTTTACATTTATCACTGCCATAAACTGATCGGTGCTCATAAACCGATTCACTTTTCCGGTTTCCCTATCAGGGCTAACCATAAAGGAATCTTTAAAAATTCCTGCCGATGGAATCACAATATTTATAGCTCCGAAAGCATCAATGGCCTTGTCCATTAAGGCCTTAACTTCTTCCTCAAGAGTTACATTGGCTTTTACTGCGATTGCCTCACCTCCAGCATTTTTTATTTCATTTATGGTGTTATTCAATCCTTCTTCATTGAGATCTGCAACAACTATTTTAGCCCCTTTTTTTGCCAGTTGAATTGCACATGCTGCCCCTATACCACTGGCACCACCTGTTATTACTGCTACTTTATTTTTTATTTCCATTCTATTATCTTTTATCGATTTAAATCTGGTTTTTCTATTTCTTACTTCTTTTCAAAATAGTGGCCATGTTTGTTGCTCCCGAACCGCCAATGTTCAATATCAACCCAGCATTAGCATTATCAATCTGAACACCAATAGCATTACCCGTAAGTTGCTTATAAAGCAAAGCATGCATGGAAACCCCTGTTGCCCCAACAGGGTGTCCTTTTGCTTTTAGTCCGCCAGAAGGATTTATGACACAACGCCCACCTAAGAATACGTCTCTATTTTCCAAAGCTTTATATTCCTTGCCTTTTTCGGCAAGGCCAATAGCACTATAGATTAATAATTCGGTGATGGTAAAGCAATCGTGCACTTCGGCAACTTGGATGTCATAGATGGTCATGTTAGCTTGTTCAAATGCCTCTTGTACAGCTTTGGCAGCCCCCTCAAGAAAATAATTGCCCCTTTTACTATCTACTATGTTCAGATAATCACTCACACTACTGGTAGCTACCATTTCTACCGATCCATTTCTTGCTTCTTCTGACAATACCACTGCGGCAGCCCCATCTGAAATTAAAGAGCAATCGTGTAGGCGAAGTGGATAGGCAATCATTGGGTTTTTCTCATCTGGTATCCCAAGAATTTCTTCTTTTGTTCTGGCCTTTTGCAAGTGAGCCAGAGGATTTTGCGCCCCAAACTGATATGCTTTAGCCGAAATTTCTGCCATCCATTCCCTTAACTGGTCAAGCGTATAACCATAATGACGCATCCAACCTTTTGCATATTCTGCAAACAAACCAGGAAAGGTGTATTCATGGGCACCCTCCTTTTCCCAATACGATGCCTTTGCCAATGCAATAGCCGTATTTTTGGTATCTAATGAGTTCATTTTTTCAACACCTACCACCAACACATTTTTAGCTTTGCCCGATTTAATGGCCATTTCGGCCATGTGGACTGCTGAAGTGCCTGAAGCACAAGCGTTTTCTGTTCTATACATTGGTTTATGGCGCAACTCAGGCAAAATATTAACCCCGTAAGGGGCAATATGTTCCTGGTTGTTAAAGCTACCGCCACTGTAATTCCCTACAAATACAGCATCGATTCCTTTTACGTCAATCCCTGCATCTTTTATTGCCCCTTTTGCAGCTTCTTCATATAAGCTGTAAATAGTTTCCTCTTCCAGGTTGCCAAATTTTGTGTTGTAAGCACCTATTATGTGCACATTTTTATTCATGATAAGAGGTTTAATTGTTTAAAATTCTTCAATTGCCAAAAGTTCTATTTTAGTTTAGATTTAATATACGACTCTTTAATACTCCTTCTTAAAGTCTTACCTGCTATATTCAAAGGGAATGTGTTGAGAACAACAACATCTTTAACCTTTTGATACCTGGCCGACACGCGCTTGTTCACCCATTTTCTTAGGTAATCAGGTTTAATATTATGGTCTTCTAAAATCACAGCTGCAACAGGCGTTTCCCCCCATTGGTCATCGGGTATCCCAAACACTGCGACTTGCTGAACAGCTTCATGCTGATAAAAAATATCCTCGATGTCATTAGGATATACATTCACCCCACCTGAAATAATCAAGTCTTTTTTGCGGTCAACCAGGTATAGGTAACCATCATCATCTACATAGCCCATATCTCCTGTATAAAGCCATCCATCTTTAATTGTTTCTGAAGTACGCACAGGGTCCTTATAATATTCGGTCATTACAATAGGGCTTCTACCCACAATTTCCCCCACCTCGCCCGGGTCTTGTATGTAGCCATTATCATCCACAATCTTCATTTCAAAGAATTTAGGAGGCGCACCCACAGAATTGGGTTTTTGATCCACGTCCCATTTATCGAGTATAGTAACAAAACCCTCGGTAAGTCCATAGAGCTCGTAAAACACCCCTCCAGTACGTTGTTTTAGCTCTTGCTTGTACTCTGATAGCAAAGGTGCCCCTACTGAAAGTATAAACTCTAGAGAGGTTAGGTTTTGAGAGGTAAAGTCAGGCTCCTTAAGAACAGAGATTATTTGCGAAGGCACCATTACAATATGTGTTACCTTACTTTCAATAATTTCTTTTACCAGGGCCTTAGCATCAAACTGTTTATGCAAAATGTAGGTAGCTCCCATAAACATAGAAGGCATAAACGTAAGAAACGCCCCATTAAAAATAAGTGCCCCCGTATGAAGTACTACACTTTCTGGCGTTATCCTAAAGTAATTGGAAAACAAAGAACCATACATGGAACGGATAAAATGTGTATGTACGATGCCCTTCGGCAAACCTGTAGTTCCACTGCTATAGATAATATTATAAGGGTCATCCCCATTCAATTCTGTATTGAGATCAAAAGTTGGCTTGTTCTTTTTCTGTTCATGGTAACTCACAAATTCAGATGATGTTTCATCAATTAACCAAATGTTCTTTTTACTAATCTCTGGCAAATCGCCAAGGACATCCACAATATGTTGCACAAGTTCTTTTGTGGTAATAATTAGCTTTGCCTCTGAGTTGTTAATAAGGTTTATCAAACCTTGCTCCCTTACTAATGGACTGAGGGGTACTGCAACTAAACCGGTAGCTGCACAAGCCCAGAAAAACTCCATTAACTCTAAGCAATTTGGCAAAAAACTTACCACCTTATCTCCCTTATCAAGGTCTGTAGCCAAAAAGGCATGGCCAAGTTGGTTT
Organism: Cyclobacteriaceae bacterium; assembly: GCA_020436145.1. Lineage (GTDB taxonomy): Bacteria > Bacteroidota > Bacteroidia > Cytophagales > Cyclobacteriaceae > JAKISE01. Next base: position 4,129 of record JAGQYJ010000044.1, read on the forward strand.
ACAGAATTATTATACTGTCTAAAACTAAGCTTTTGTGAACCAAATTTTACTCCCAAATGATGGGGACGATAAATGGCATTCCATTTTAAAAGGCCACCGATATGTAGTTCGGTAGTATAAGCCATAGAACTGATTTGATTTTTGCACCGCTAGGTACAATAAAAGAAACATAAAAGAAGAAACGGAGCACGTAATTGTGCCCCGTTTTCACCAAACTCCAGCTTATTTAGAGCCGATAGCCGGTAGGTTAACCTTTAACTCCAGGGCGTATAATCTGCTGTTAAAGGGAGAAGCTACCATTTCTCTAATCTCGGAGTCAAAAACATTATTCACTGATGCTGAAACAGTAAAATAATCATTTAGCCGATAACCTAGATTAATATCTACATTGACGAACCCTCCAAGAGGCCCGTAATTCCAATCGCTTGCGACAACTGCATCTTCTACAACCGGGAAACCTGACCAAGTCAAATCAGCGTTCGTAGAAGCTGCAACGTTTTTACCGGAGAAGAAATCATATTTCTCAACCCAACGCACCAAAACAGTACCAAAGAATTTCCCTGGAGTTGCAGTAAATGAAGCATTCAGTTTGTTTTTGGGTGCATTTACAAGCAGATCAGTCTCTTTTACTTCTCCATCACCATCAAAATCATTATCTGGATCGTCAGTATCAAAAATATAATCGAAGTAAGAGTAATTCAATCCAATGCTATACTGGTCAGTAAAATAGTAATTGATACCAAGATCAACCCCATACGTATTAACCTTACCAAAATTTACATAAGAAAGCACAATTCCATTGGATCCAAAATCTGCTATTGGTTTTCCGCCACGTTCTGTAACCAGTATCCATGTAGCAGGGTCAGCTGGATTTACCAAATTGTAAAGAGGTGTAAGAGGGCTTATAAAATCTTTAGCAATGTTAAAAAAAGCATTAGCATCTAAATAGAGCTTTCTGTTAAAGTTTCCTTTATAACCCAATTCGATAGTTTGAAGCCTCTCAACTTTAAGAGGATCAATAGTATTACCATTGCTTAAAGTAAAACCTTCTCCATTACCAAGAGCAATATGCCCAAATAGGTCCAAATCCTGATGTAAGATTGTTGGAGAAGCAATCCCTAAGCCATAGGTTAATCGCCATGTGCCATTATCACCGATTTTCAACAGGCCAGCCTTAGGAACAAAGTTAAACCCGTAACGTTCGTGGTTATCAGCTCTTGCTGCCAACAATATCTTAAACCCATTATCCCACTTGTAATCTGCCTGCGCATAAAATCCAAATTGTGTAAGATCAATAGAACCATCTGCATCAAGCAAATATGTTTGCTCACTGTTTGCCATATCTAATTGATATTGAGCACCAGTTACCAAACCTAAATTACCCCAATTATTATTGTATTGAACTTCAGCATTGATACGCCTTGATCTATCTATGAATTGGGTTCCACGATCAATTCCATCTTCAGGGTTCCCACCAGCATAAAACTTATTTTTATAATACAATCTTGCTGTAGCATCATCAAATCCGGCATTTCTGTAGCTCCAGTAATTTTTTGTTCGTTGATTAATATTGTATGTGTCATCAGTGCTTGAAGTTGTATAATACACATTTGCAAAAATGTTCTGCGAAACATATTTCAGTTGATAATAATTGATTTTCCAATCCTTGATTTGGTTTCTACCGGCATTAGTTACACTTAAGAAGTTGCTATTACTACCTCCATAAGTGAAAATTATATCTGATGATGAGGTAGGACTATAATAAAGTGAAGCTTCTCCTCTTAGAAAGTTGAAATCTCTATCCAAGTCAAGTTCTTCTTTAGCAGGTTGTAATCCAGGAGCCAAATAAACAGAATCGGTATATTCAAATTCTTCCCCTTTAGTATACTCCCCTGTTACCTTAAATGCAAACTTGTCATTTATAACTTGAGCATGGCGCAGCCTTCCGGTAAGAACGCTTTGATTGCCTACTCCTAAAGCAACGGTTGTTCCTGCTGAAGACCGTGGATCTTTGCTTATTGTATTAACTAAGCCACTGTGAGCATTAGGGCCAAAAAGCGCAGCCGTTGGACCTAAAACCACCTCTATTCGCTCAATATCTTCCTTAATTGTCGGAGATAATGGGCCGTATGGAAGGCCTGTTGCAATAAGATTCGAAATCCTATTATCATTCATTTGGAGCATTTTGGAATTGAAGGTATTATTAAAGCCACGCACATTAATACCAGCATTTACAACACCTGCTCTGAAGTATTCTACTCCTTTAACTTTACCGAGTAATTCTCCATAGTTGAAAGATGCATTATTGGCAATATTCTGAGAAGAAATTACTCCAATTGTAGCCGGTGCTTCTGTAATCTTCTCAGCTACCCTGGCCCCGGAAATTACGACTTCGTTTCCAAGGAAAATACCTTCTTTCAAAGAAAAGTTGGCCGTAGCAGTTTGCCCTTCTTTTACGTCAATCGTGAGCTCCATATCTTCATAACCAAGATAGGAAGCAACAAGTGTCTGGGTTCCTATTTTTATGTTTGATAATGTAAAAGAGCCATCGCTTCCCGTGCTCGATCCCGTTGAAGTATTTTTGACCACCACGTTAGCTGAAATAAGCGGATTACCATCAGTATCTGTAACCTTACCGGATACAGTACCCGTTTGTGCCTGTATGTACCCAGCGTACAGAAGCATTAACGAGATAATTAGTTTAAGTTTTTTCATAATTGAACAGTTAGTTTGAAAATAGATTTATTGTATAAGAATTGGTTGAACTCATTAGCTGCTACTTCATTTGATAAGGCAGCTTATTAAATATGTTGGTTGAATGATACATTTAAGTAATCTAAATGTAAAAGCAAGTAATCAATCGAAAAAACCATTATTTGCTAACAAACACATAAATATGGTGAACGACTTTAATCATTAGGTGAACGACTTTTCCTGTTCTGCAAATTGTACAATAAAATAAGAAAGAGGGCTAAACCTGTGGAGGTTAGTATAGCCATGGCAGATGGAATTCCGGGGTTTCGAACAGTTAGCTGCATATATGAGCCTATCCTACCATAATACATACCAAAGTGGACTATTAGTGCAACCACAGAGGCCGAAAATGGAATATAGACGGGTATTTTTTTAAAGAACGATCCTAACAGCACAGGAACAAAGGCAGAACTAAAAAAAGCATATACTCCATTTTGTGCAAAAATAGCCACACTCAAATCAGGAAATTTAAGTTGTTGATAAGATAGTAATATTGTTACGACTGCTAATGATACAATTACCCACCGGTTGACTGCTATTTCCGAGCGAAATTCTGGCAGTTTAAGACGCTCCCTTATTGGAACCAATAGGTCCTTAGTGATAGTAGTTGATATAGTTTGAATTAATCCCTCCAGGGTTGATATACCAGCGGAAAGCAGCCCCATTACCACTAGTACTCCTGCAAATGAAGAAAAAGTTTGAATTACATAGATAGACATGACACTGTCAAGCTTTAGAGGAGCCCCATTATAGGTCAAATCAGGAAATGTTAGACGTGCATACAGGCCGGTTATAACTACAAGGAAGAATAATATTTGAATGGTAACACCAGAAAAGAGATATTTATTGACATCTGAGTTTTTCTTAAGCAGAAGTGATTTTGTTATAATGTGTGGTTGACATACAATCGCGATACCCACTATAATCTGACAAAAGATTACTTCAAAAGCATCTCTGAAAAAATAACTGTTTGGATTAAATGGCTTTGCCAAATTAGAATCTATATCTTTTAGTTTAGATATAAATCCGGTAATCCCAGTGCTGAAATGTTCTGTACCGCTGCTTAATAACATTACTGCAACAACAATCATTACTATAGCCTGAATGGTATTGGTATAAACCATAGAGTTGGCTCCGCCCATCATCATGTAGCCAAAAATGAATACTACAACAGCTATTAATATCCAAAGTTCATTTATACCCAATGTAAGAGATAATAATTTGGTTATACCCACGCATATAAGCACAATAAACGTGATGAGAAGTAATGAAACTATACCGAAAAAAAAGGCGTAAGACTTATTGTTATAGCGCTCACCAATCCAATCTGCAATGGTTAGTGCTTTTATCTGAATACCTACTTTTCTAAATGTTTTGGTGAGGACAACAAGCGATAAAATTGCCCCAAGAGGCACCGTAATAACAAAGCTTATTACTGCGCTTAACCCATAATAGGCTATAAAACCGGGATTAATGATAAATGTAGCAGCACTTGTCATTGTTGCAGCCAAAGAAAGGCCTACTGCCCAAGGTGAAAAAACTATACTCCCTACAGCATAATCTTTAACTGATTTGGTTTGTTTGGCTCCACGGACTACAAAATATAGAACTAATGGTATATACAGGGCGATAAGTATCCAAACCCCAAAGCTTAAATCGTTATTAGACTCCATAATCTTAAAATTATGGCAAATACTATTTTAAAAAAGCAAATAATTGTGAATGAGTTATATAACAAAGTGAAAACCCTATTATTTGGGGTGAACAGTAAAACGCTTACAAAACTGAAAGTTTTTTAAGCAGGGTATCTTTATAGGTCTTGCCTATAGGAATACTATGGGTGCCCAAAATAATTCTTCCAGTTTCAATAGCATCAATTTTATGAATATTAACAATATATGACCTGTGTATTCTTTGAAAACTATTTGGAGGAAATACCTCTTCAACATGTTTTAATGAGTGACCTAAAAGATAGCGTTTGTCCTTCACTTTCACATGACAGTAAATATCACTGGCCTCTACCCACATTACTTCCTTATACTTGATTTTCAAGAGTTTATTTGATGTCTTTACAAAGAAGAAATCTTTATCGGTTCCTCCAAACATAAACTGCTCATCATGACCTGAGCTCTGATTTTCCTTGTTGTACAAAGCAACTTTAACCGTAGAGGCCAGGGTTACGGGGTTAAATGGTTTGGCCAGATATGCAGCGGGTCTTGTGACAAGAGCTTTTTCAACAGCTTCCATAGTATCATTGGCTGTAAGAAAAATGAAAGGGACTTTAAATCTATCTGCCAGTATATTGGCTGTTTGTATACCATCAAGTACACCTGCCAGGTTAATATCAATTATGGCAAGATCCACTTTTTCCTTTCTAAGAAACTCAACAGCCTCTTCACCAGTATCGCAAACTAAGATAACCTCATATCCACCTGTTTTTAAAATTGAAGATACATTAGTGGCAACTACAAAATCATCTTCAATAATTAAAATACGGTGATTCATCTCTTGAAATTAGACTAACAGGCAATTCTAAGTATAATTATTTTAATTTTATCCGAAGATTAACAAAACAAATGCAAGTCAAAAATTGGACAACCAGTGCCTCTTCATTTATCACCATTGGTTTTATAACCGTGGTTGTACTAACGTATTTAATAATTTCTAATTCTAATAATATTAATGATCAATTTGTACATACCACACGTGGAGTTCATATGACTTCAGTTATAAAAAAAGTTAATAAAGAAGACAAAAGCTCATCAACTCCTATTCAGGAAAATTTTATTCCAGACTACAATGACGTTTACGCTGCAACCATATATTTGATCAGCACCTCTCCTACAAATAATTATATTTTGAACATCGGAAACTTTGGCTATGTAAATGCTACTTTCTTCATCGATGGTAATCTTGTACATAAATTTGAAACTGGCCGTTTACTTGAATTATCGGAAAAAGAGGTTGCCACTAATCTGGCTTTGATACCCCTAAAGTTAGAACCAGATACAAAATATAGACTGGAACTTATATGTAGAAATTATCTTCCTCAGTTTCATGAAAAGGGGTTTCAATTTACCCTAAAGACTAATGAGGAATACATACGTGAAACCCACTCTACAGATCTGATTCAGAGCCTTTTTATTGGTGGATTGATTGTTATGTCCCTTTACAATCTGTTTTTATTTATGTCGGTAAAGGACAACAGCTACTTGTTCTATGTAATATCTATTACCGGGTACGGACTATATTTTTTGTTTTATTACGGCCTTGGTTTTAGCATTTTATGGCCTAATCATCCGACCTGGGATGCGTACTGTTTTGGGCTTATCATTCCTATAACTTCTGTTTCAAGAATATATTTTACCAAGTATTATCTTATTCAATCAATTAATGGACGCAACTGGAATAGGCTGTTGGCAACACTTTCGGTATTGTATCTGGTGCCATCAACAATCTCAATTTGGTCTATGTTTTACGGTCCGGAATACATTGGATATGCTATTTTATTTATAGCAGTGTTGGGCAATATTGTTCTCCTTCTTATGCTGTTATCAGGTATTTTCTCCTATGCCAATGGATATGTGCCTGCCCGTTTCTTCGTAGTAGCCAATGTATTTTTTGTATTAGGCTCCATGCTTTTTATTATGCGTGAATTAAATGCTGTACCCGATAACCTTATTACAAAATATGCATCTCAAACAGGCATCCTTATTCAAATGACCCTATTCTCCCTTGGACTAGCTGATAGATTAAACAGAACCCAAATGGAGCTGGCCAAGCAAAAACAACATGAAGCGGAACTGGCTAAAAAACAGGAAATAGAAGAAAGAAAACGAATTCAGATACAAAAAGAACAGCTTAAGGTTCTTGTAGATGAACGTACAGTAGATTTAAAAAATAAAACTTCTGAGCTACAACATTCTGTTGTTGAACTGAGGCATACTCAGGCAGAGCTTAGGAGGCTAAACCGCATAAAAGACAAAGTGTTTTCCCTAATAGGACATGACCTAAAAGCACCTCTTGCAACATTTGATTCCTTTTTAAACATTCTTTTGAATCATAAGGATGAGTTGGCTCAGACCCATAAAGAACGATTAATTAATTCGACAAAAACATCATTGCAGTCAATTAATATATTGTTAGATAATCTATTAAAATGGTCAGGCACCCAACTTACAGAAGTAAAAACCAATCCTGAAAATATTGATTTGAATAAAGCGCTAGAAGAGACAATTCAACTGTTTGACTTTGCCTTGCACGCTAAGAACCTGGACCTAATATATGCTCCCACTTCCGAGCATTTTATTATCGCTGACAAAAACATGATATACACTGTTGTCAGGAATCTTATAAATAATGCAATAAAGTTCACTCCCAAAGGTGAACGCATTCACATCAGCCTGGAAGAAAATGGTAATAATATAGTTCTAAGTGTATTCAATAGTAATACCAACATTCACGATGGGCTACTGTCAAGAATAAGAAGATTTGACGGGCAGTACAAAACCAAGGGAACGGACAACGAAGAAGGCTATGGTTTGGGGTTGATGCTTTGTAATGAATTCGTTCAGGTAAATGGAGGCAAACTTAGAGCAGAGGTAATTAAAGGAGAAGGTATTGTCTTTTCAGTAATTCTTCCAATGGCGGAAAGAGTAAAAGAGATAGTTTAGCAATAGATATTCAGAAATCTCTCATACAGCCTTACGTTTTGAATACTCCTTTAATGTAAGTATTTTGCGCCCTTTAGTTCATCATCTCAAGTGATAGTATATGGCAGGCAGAGGTAATTTTAGCAGCAAAATAGGTTTTATAGCTGCGGCAGCAGGTTCAGCTGTTGGGTTAGGAAATATATGGAAATTTCCTTTTGAAGTGGGTCAGGGAGGCGGAGCTGCCTTTGTATTAGTTTATCTTGCCTTTGCATTTATACTATGTTTTCCTGTGATGGTTACAGAAATAGCTATTGGCCGAAGAACACAGAAAAATCCCGTAGGAGCTTTTTCTGATTTAGGTTTCAGAAACTGGAGGTGGTTAGGAATAATGGGGGTTCTTGCAGGCTTTCTTATTCTTTCGTTCTATAATGTTGTTGCAGGCTGGGCGTTTGGTTATTTCATAGAGATGGTGACTGGTCATTTCGAAATTGGCCAGCATTTTGGAGAGTTTACGAAAAATTTTGTAAAAGTGGGTGGTTATGGACTTATCTTCATGGCTGCTACAGCGTTCATTGTTTCAAGGGGTATTTCGGCAGGAATTGAAAAAGCATCTAAAATTCTTATGCCTTCATTAGTTATAATGATGCTTGGGTTAGTAATTTATTCTTTTACATTGCCCAATGCAGGCAAGGGGATTGAATTTTACCTCCTTCCTGATTTCTCTAAAATTACCCTACCTGTGGTGTACCGTGCACTGGGCCAGGCATTCTTTTCATTATCGTTAGGAATGGGAGCTTTAATAACCTACGGTAGCTATGTAGGTAAAAACGATAATATTGTTTCTTCTGCCGCAATTATCACGCTGGCAGATGTGGGGATTGCTTTTCTTGCAGGATTAATGATGTTCCCTTTTGTTTTTTCGCAAAACCTGCCTCCTACAGGAGGTCCCGGATTGATATTTGTGACATTGCCGGGTATTTTTCAATCATTGGGCCCTGTTCTTGGAATAGTAATCGGGTCTGTATTTTTCTTGCTTCTTTCATTTGCAGCCCTCACTTCAACGGTTTCGTTGCTTGAGGTACCAGTTGCCTATGTGGTTGACGAACACAAAATACCGCGAAAGATTTCCGTGTGGGTTATTGCAGCACTTATATTCATTATTGGAATACCTTCCCTGTTATCTAATGGAGCTTCCGATTTGTTTAGTAGTTTCATAACGTACCCGGGAGCAGAAAGTGCAACGGATTTCATGACCTTTATAGGGCATGTTGCCAATGATACATTTTTACCCTTGGGAGGTGCCTTAATTGTAATTTTTGCTGCCTATGTCTGGAAAAAGCACAATCTAAATAATGAACTGGAACAGGGTTTTGCGGGCTTTAAAGGCTCATTTGTAGAAAAGTTTATTGACTTATCTATCTCTTATATAGCCCCGGTTGTGCTTTTAAGCATTTTTATCTTAAATGTGCTTGACCGCTTCTTTGGAGTCCAGGTATTTTGATCCTTTAAGCTTGTTAGTACAAGGTAGTTCCTTTATAGACACGGGTATCATCCAATGAAACTATGTTACCCTGAAAGGAAAGCCGATCTCCATAACTTCCGGACATATCTACCCGGGCGCTACCATCAGATGAAACCCTAAAAATCATTGTTACTGCACCACGCACTTTCTGCCTTACGGTAACATTTATTGTAAAGCCAAGCCCCTTATTGTTCTCATTAACTTCCATTTTAGCAATAGTACCATCCAACGTTACTCCTCCTATTCCGTTCCAGCCAACAAGTCCATTAAAGGCAAGCTGAATAGTAGAATTGGTTCCGTCAAAACCAACAAAATTTATGGATGAATTCAAAAAATAGCTCTGCCCTCTTTTATCATACAACGTATTGGCTTCCAGAACAAAAGCTTTGGTTGCCACGAGGGCCAAAAGTCGCTCATTATTCTTTTGGGCTTCTTCCTGCTGGGCTTGTTTTTTCTCAGCTTTTTCCTTCTTTTTAGCCTCTCTTTGCTCATTAAATGACTGTGCACTTGAAGCAAAAAACAGGACAGATAAAATAAGTGTCAGAAAAAATGTAAGACGTTTCATTCGTAAAATTTATGATTCCCGATAAATTAATGTTTAACAAATATACTGGTTAATTTTAACGAAGATATGGAGCATCTTGTTGTACTTACAGGAGCCGGAGTAAGTGCTGAAAGTGGCATTGCAACCTTTAGAGATTCCGGAGGTCTTTGGGAAGGCTATGATGTTGCAGAAGTAGCAACTCCTGAGGCTTGGGAAAGAAACCCCGAACTGGTACTTGATTTTTACAATATGCGTAGAGAAGCTGCTTTTGTCGCAAAACCCAACGAAGCTCACAAAGCATTGGTGGAACTTGAAAAGTACTATAATGTTCATGTGATCACTCAAAACATTGATAACCTTCATGAAAAGGCCGGTTCAAAAAATGTTTTGCATTTGCATGGCGAAATCTTCAAGTCAAGAAGCACAAAAAATTCCG
>JAGQYJ010000044.1:14134-19746 GCA_020436145.1 Cyclobacteriaceae bacterium
GCACATAACCAATGCTCCGTATAGTGTAGAAAGAAATACTTCACTCAGCTGTTTAGAGTTTGCACTTAAGCTTGATTGTTTTTTAAAGACCACATCTAACATATGTTGCTCTACCAGCTCGTCCAGTGAAATTAATTCATACTCCACAGATTCTGCTCCGGGAAAAAATAAAGTACGCTCTGCAAACTTCACACGCATGGGGCTTATGTAGTTAAGTGAATGCGTAAAGTAATTAATCATACCTAGAATCAACGAGGGCCTTTCTACATATTCAGCCGCAAATTGCTGCACTAGCAAACGAAGAGCAATAATACCCTCCAATTTTTTCTCACTTAACTGTATAATTATTTTAAGTGTAAGGATGGTTTTATAGTAAAGAAGCAGATCTTCCTTTCGTGTAAAATATTTAAAAAAAGTTACCTTGCTAACGCCCACATGTTTACATATATCTACAACCTGAATATCATCAAAATTTTTGCCTTTGCTTTCATTCAAGACATATTCTAATGCCTTATATTTTATTCTGGCCGCATTTGATTCACGCTTGGAAGACACAATCTTTACTTAGGTAAACAAATATACTATTTTTGATTGATTAGATTTTATGTAGCTTTCTGCCAAATAATTTTTTGATGAAAAAAACCACCATAGCTCTTGTCACCATCCTCTTGTTTATCGGCTGTACAGCCAATTTACCAAAGGAAAAAGTAACTGTACATGGTGCTATTGGCGAAAAAGCCATGGTAGTTACTGCGCACCCCCTGGCAACCAAAATAGGAGTTGATATTTTAAAAGAAGGGGGCAATGCCGTGGACGCAGCTGTTGCCGTTCAATTTGCGTTGGCTGTTGTATATCCATATGCAGGTAACATTGGTGGTGGCGGTTTTATGGTATATCGTGATAACAAGGGTTTGGTCGATGCCTTGGATTTCAGAGAAATGGCACCTGAAAAGGCGAGCAGGGACATGTACTTGGATTCAACGGGTAATGTAATTGAAAATCTAAGTGTTCATGGGCATTTAGCCTGTGGGGTTCCGGGTTCTGTAGATGGCATGGTTGAAGCCCATAAAAAATATGGGTCATTACCCTGGGAAAAACTAGTTCAACCAGCCATTGAACTGGCCATTAATGGATTTTCACTTACTGCAAGAGAGGCAGAAGGTCTCAATAAGATACAAGAAACCCTAGCCAAAACCTGCACGTTGCAGCCGGATAACCTTACGGGTGAATGGAAAGAGGGAGACTCAATTTATCACAACAACCTGGGAGCTACACTTGAACTTATAAGAGACAGAGGCAGATCAGGTTTTTATCAGGGAAGAACAGCACAACTTATCCTTGAAGAAATGAACCGGGGAAATGGTATAATTTCCCTGAAAGACCTTGATAATTATCATTCTGTGTGGAGAGAGCCCATTGTTGGGACATACAGAGGGTATAAAATCATCACCATGCCTCCACCCTCAAGTGGGGGTGTTGCCTTGATTCAGCTTTTGCATAGCGTGGAACAGCACAACGTATCAGAATTTAAGCATAATTCTGCTGACTACATCCATTTGTTAACTGAGGCTGAACGGAGGGTATATGCAGACAGGGCCAGCTATCTGGGTGACCCTGATTTTTATCACGTGCCTGTAGATGAACTGACTGATCCTGTTTACAACCTCCAAAGAATGGAATCCTTTAATCCGTTCAAAGCCACACCCTCAGCAACTATAGATCATGGAGAATTACTATTGGAGCATAATGAAACCACACATTATTCAATTGTAGATGAGTTGGGAAATGCAGTGTCAGTTACCACAACCCTTAATGGGGCTTATGGCTCAAAGGTTGTAGTAGGCCAGGCCGGCTTTTTTCTCAATAACGAAATGGATGACTTCAGCATAAAGCCCGGAGTGCCCAATATGTTTGGCTTAATCGGGGGGAAAGCCAATGAAATAGCGCCAGGCAAACGCATGCTTTCTTCCATGACACCAACTATTATTGAAAAAGATGGAGTGCTCAACGTTGTATTGGGAACACCCGGTGGAGCAACCATTATTACTTCAGTATTTCAGACAATCCTTAATGTAATTGATTTCAAAATGACCATGCAAGAAGCTGTAGAAGCCAAAAGAGTACACAGCCAATGGTTTCCAGACGAAATTAAATACGAAGAAGGTGCACTTACAAAAGAGACTATGGAAAAACTTGAGCAAATGGGTCATAAACTGGTTCAAGTAGGTAACCTTGGAAAGGTAGATGCAGTTAAAGTACATAGCGATAATATGCTGGAAGGAGGAGCCGACCCAAGAGGTGATGACTTTGCTTCCGGTTACTAACCTATCAACCAACTAACCAAATATAAAATGAAAAAAATCTTGATTATTACTTTTTGCGTAGCAGCATATGCTGCCGCTAATGCGCAAATTACCGTTCCAAGACCTAGCCCTGAAGGGAGTACTTATTCTAAAGTAGGCCTTACCGATATTACTATTGATTATTTCAGGCCTAAAATGAAAGGTCGTAAGATTTTTGGGTCGGGAGACGCCTACCTTATTCCTTACGGTCAAATATGGCGTACAGGAGCAAATAGTGGTACTATAGTAACATTTTCTACCGATGTTAGCGTAGAACGTAAATCATTGCCTGCCGGTGAATATATGCTTCTGACCATACCTGGAAAGGATACCTGGACAATGATCTTTTACAAGGATAAAAGCATTGGGGGTAATATGAACGCCTTCAAAGAAACTGATGAGCAACTGCGGGTTTCGGTTAAACCTACCCTACTCACTGAACCGGTTGAAACGCTGACTTTTAACATAGCCGATATAAGTGATGATAATACAAAAGCAGCTTTAGAACTAGCCTGGGAGAACACCTCGATTAAGGCAGCTATTGAAGTGAGCTTCGATGATGTGGTAATGAAGCAAATTAAAGAAAATACAGTAGTGAATGATCGTAATTACGTTGCAGCTGCCAATTATTATTTTTCTGCTGGGAAAGATTTGAATAAAGCGCTGGAATGGATGAATATGTACCTGGAAAATCATCCTAAAGAATTTTGGAACATTCATACCAAAGCGCAGATTCTTGCAAAATTGGGTAAGAAAAAAGAAGCTAAAGCAGCAGCCGAAAAATCAATTGAGATCGCAAAAGCAAGCGATGGTGGTGATTTTGGCTACATTAAACGAAACGAAGAACTAATCAAATCTCTTTAAAATGAATAAAGCAATATTAGCCATTTGTATTGCTTCCCTGGTAAGCCTGGGGGCAATGGCACAAAAAGTTCAAAAAAGCCCGGCATCCACACTTAAACAGACAGTGGGCACAACGGATATCACAATTGTTTATCACAGGCCGGGCCTCAAAGGCAGATCACTGGAAAGTCTGGCCCCTACTGGCAAAGTTTGGAGAACAGGAGCCAATGAAGCTACAGAACTTACTATTTCCAAAGGAGTAAAAATTGGAGGAAACGATCTGTCAGCGGGTACCTATAGCCTTTATACAATTCCTGGTGATGAATGGACATTCATTATCAACAGTAAATTATCCTGGGGAACCCAATATGATGATTCAAGTGATGTATTGCGCTTTAAAGTAAAGGCAATGAACGTTGATGAAAACACAGAAACTTTTACAATTGGTATTTCGGATATAAGTAAAGATGGTGCAAGCGCTAATCTTGAATTAAGATGGGCTAATGTGGTTGTAAAGGCACCAATTGAAGTGACCTTGTAGTCAAAATCTCATTGACGAAAAGGCCTTGGGTAATCCTCAAGGCCTTTTTTATATCAATATATCTGGAAGTTTTAAAAAATATTTATTTTTAAGTAACCAACCTAAACTATACAACCATGATATCTTTAACAGCACTCTGGCTTCCCATTCTTCTTTCTGCCGTATTCGTTTTTATTATAAGTTCCGTAATGCATATGGTTTTTACCTACCATAATTCGGATTTTAAGGGATTAAAAAATGAAAAAGAAGTAATGGATGCACTTAGACCACTGGACTTACCAGTTGGAGAATTTGTTTTTCCCTACGCCAAAGACAATAAAGAACGCCAGACGGAAGAACACAAAGAAAAACTGAATAAGGGTCCTGTGGCTTTTATTAATGTCTTTCCAAACGGTCAGCCTTCCATGGGTGCCAGCTTGATTCAGTGGTTCCTATATTCTGTTATCATTAGCCTTTTCTCAGGCTATGTTGCAGCGGAAGCTTTGATTGGCCAATCAGACTATTTATCTGTCTTTAGATTTGTTGGAACCACTGCTTTTATGGGCTATTCCTTTGCTCTATTGCAAAATTCCATTTGGTACAAACGTCCCTGGTCAACAACTCTTAAGTCAGTATTTGACGGATTGATTTATGGGCTGATAACAGCCGGGACATTTGGATGGTTATGGCCTGCTTAACTTAATTTACTTAAACACCAGTTTAAACACTAAAAGTAGGCTTGCCAGAAAAAAGATAATTGTATTGGCAATTATAACGGGCCATAATACTAAGGATACACCATATACCAGCCAAATAACCGTACTTGTAATTACAATTAAAATCATAGCTAAACTCAAGTCTCCTACACTCTTTGTCTGCCATGCCTTATACACCTGGGGTATAAATGTTACGCTACTTAAAAAGGCTCCTGTATGGCCTGCTATTTCAATCCAGTTCATAGTTTAAATTGTTTACGTTAAAGATACTGCTACTGCCAATTTAATCTAGAATTACTGTAATAATTGCACACCTTTTATAAAGAAGATATTTTTGCTTCATTAATTTTTGAATATGATTTTAGTCCCTGATTTTTTTAGCAAAGAAAACAGCATTACAGACCCAAATGAGCTACGTAACTACGAACAAAATGCAGGTGGATTTGAACGTACCATTCGAGCTGTTGTTTTCCCTACCTCCAGGGAGGAAGTAGAAAAAACAGTTGAGTGGGCGAACAAAAATAAAGTTGCGCTGTATCCTATTAGCACAGGTAAAAACTGGGGCATGGGTTCCAAAGTTCCGGTAAAGAATGAATGCGTAGTGGTAAATCTTAGCCGCATGAATCGCATAGTTGAAATCAATACAACTCATGATTATGTAGTGCTGGAACCCGGTGTAACTCAGCAGCAACTCTATTCATATCTACAGGAAAACAATCTGCCATATATCTTTAACGTTACAGGTTCAAGTGCATATACAAGCATTATTGGTAATAGCCTTGAGAGAGGTGTAGGCTATTTTTCCTCCAGGGTTGAGAATCTTCGTGCGCTTGAGGTGGTTTTGGGAAATGGGAAAACCCTGCAATCAGGTTTTGGGCATTACCAAAATGCTAAAACAAAAGGTGTCTATACCTATGGTGTCGGACCAGATGTTACAGGGCTATTTTACCAATCTAACTATGGTATTGTAACCCAGGCAACATTTGACCTAATTCCAAAAAGAGATGTGCACGCTATAATGTTATGCGGACTAAACGATGAATCTGAATATGAGAACTATATAAACGACCTGGCATGGCTTCGTAAACAAGAAATTATTACAACGGCTTTTCACATTGCCAACAGAAACCGGTCAACCATTGCCTTATTGCCTCATGTGGAAGCATATTTTATAAACCAGTTGGGAATGAC
>JAGQYJ010000045.1 GCA_020436145.1 Cyclobacteriaceae bacterium
CATGCAGATAAGGCTTTCTGTGAAATATTCAGTTGCAAAAATCCGGATGCCACCCGTAACTCTATCGTACTTGACTTCTTTGCAGAGGATTTTAAAACCACTGTGGTAAATGCCTTCATAGATACTTTTTACGGTAAACAGGAAGGTAAACTCTATGAAGTTCAAATGCTGGATGTAACAGGCACTCCTCTTGATGTAACCATTAATTTCTTTCCTGTGAAAACAGCCGGTGGAGAAAAAGCCACCCTACTAATCAGAAGAAAACTAGCTTAAAAGGGCCTTATCTTTATTTTTTTTGGAAGCTTGGTTATTAGAAAATTAAAAAATTTCGTGACTTTTAGCGAAACACTCCTTACTTTCGCAAATTGTATAGTATTCTTTCTAAGAGGTAAAAATACGCTTACAAAGCCGTTGAAGAAGCAGATGAGTTACACATTGTACTGTTTGAAACACATAGAAAATCACAATTTTGTAAGTACGTATCCACCTAATGGAACATTCATTTCTGACAGTAGTCATCTGATACCCAACCCAGTAATTTGAAGTAAACTTTAACATCCATAGAATGAGACAACTTAAGATCACTCAAAACATTACTAACCGCGAAAACCAATCTTTAGAGAAATATTTTCAGGACGTTAACAAGATAGAGATGATCACTTCCGAGGAGGAAGTGGAGTTGGCACAAAGGATACAGGATGGCGATGAAGCTGCCTTGGAGAAGTTGGTGAAGGCCAATTTGCGTTTTGTGGTTTCGGTAGCCAAACAATACCAGAACAAAAGCCTTACGCTTAACGACCTTATTAATGAGGGTAATCTTGGATTGATAAAAGCAGCTCAAAAATTTGATCATACACGTGGTTTTAAATTTATATCCTATGCGGTATGGTGGATTCGTCAATCGATTATGCAAGCATTAGCCGAGCACTCTCGTTTGGTACGTATTCCATTGAATAAGGTGGGTAGCCTCAACAAAATCAATAAGGCAATGGCCGAACTGGAGCAAAAGTACAACCGTGCTCCAACCGATCAGGAACTGGCCGAAATTCTTGAAATGGATGATAAAGAATTGAAAGGTACCTTGAGTGCAAGAACTCGTCACGTATCGGTAGATGCTCCGTTTGCAGAAGGAGAAAGCAACTCACTTCTGGATGTATTGGAAGATGATACCATTGAAAGCACGGATGGGGATTTGGAGTATACGAATTCATTGCAAATTGAGACAGAGCGATCGTTGGCTACACTGGACCCTCGTGAGCAGCAGGTACTTCGCATGTATTTTGGCATTGGTGAGCAAACGGCTATTTCGTTAGAGCAAATTGCGGAAACACTGAATATCACACGTGAGCGCGTGCGCCAGATCAAAGAAAAAGCAATCAAGAAACTACAGCACGATTCGAGGAATCGTTTATTGATTGATTATTTAGGATAGGAACTATAATATTATAAGTGAAAGGCAACTCATTGGGTTGCCTTTTTTGTTTTATCTTTTATTGAAAGCCCCAAGGTGAACTCTGCTACCACTTCGGGGTTGCTGGGGTAACCTGTAACCGCATTAATGCGAATACCTTTGGTGACCCGCTCCCCTGTTTTAATGGATTCATCCACCATTGCTCTAATTTGGTCGCCCGCTTCTGAAATAAAATACACATCCGATTCAGGGCGTTGAATGAATTCGGCTTTAAAATCTTTAAAAACGATGGAAAGTTTACGCTTAAGCTCATCAGCAATTTGAAACGCCTGGAAGCCTCCGGCAATATCGGCTCCAATGGATAATGCGCCAAAGTACATAGAGCCCAAATGGTTACGTGTTTTTCTTCTCAAACGAATTCGAACAACGATTTTTTCATGGGTAAACTCTAAAAGCCTGGGGCGAACAAAGCCAATCAATGGTATTTTGAAAATACCAAAGAGCCGGAGCATTCGTTGTGCCTTCTTTAGGTTATTCATTCCTGTTATTCCGCGTAAACGACATAAAGTACCGTTTCACCCACAGCCTTTAAAGTGCTTCTGTCAATAACAGTCATATTGTCTTTGGTAGTATGGTGATAGTCGCCAAATCCGTCTGAGCGGTAGTCCAGAATATCGATCATGGGTATTTTAGCAAGCACATTTACATAGTAATGGTCGTCTTCAATGTACCCGTCTTTTTTTGCCACGAAGTACTGGCCATGACCAATTTTAGAGGCATTACCCCATACTTTTTCCAACACTTTCTTTGCCATCTGGTAGGAATAACCTTCCAGCGGGAATCGGGCTCCCTTGGCGCCAACCATGTCGAGCAAAATACCATAATAGGCGGTGTAGCTCCCTTTATTCTTCGACCAGTGCTGAGACCCCAGGCACCAGCTATTCGCATTGCCTCCATTTTCTTCGCCCCAGTCCTCTCCATCAAAGAACAACAGGTCAACCCCAACTTCAGGCTTTTGATTGCCGCCAAGGGCACGAGCTACTTCGAGCAGTACCCCCACACCACTGGCGCCATCATTGGCCCCATCAAATGGGGCAGATGGGTTTTCCGGGTCTTTAGAGGCCCATGGACGCGTATCCCAATGCGTAGCAAGTAAAATACGTTTTTTAGCAGAGGGGTTAAAACTGCCCATGATGTTACGCAACTGAAGGGTAACGTTATCGTAGGTGGTAGCTTCAAACGACTGCACTTTTACTTCAGCGCCATAGGCCTTTAATCTTTCTATAATTTTATCTCCAGCATATGTATGTTCCGGTGTATTGGGTATTCTGGGGCCAAAGTCAACCTGCTCCTTCACAAAAGCATAAGCGGAATCAGAATTGAACGTAGGAAATTCGACCTTTTTTTCTGAGGCCACCATTTCCTGGTTTTCTTTACCTGAATCGGAACAGGAAACGAAAAATGCCAGCCCCAGAAAGGTAATCCATGTATATGCAAAAAAACTCTTCATCTCTTTATTCTTCATAGGCCCATTCAATACCTGTTTTCATATCTTTAACAATGATACCGTTCGCTTTAAGTCCTGCCCTTAATTTATCTACCTGCTCAAAGTCCTTACGAAATTTGGCTTCACGATAAATCTCCACCATGGCTTCCACCAGGTGTTTAAAATCGGAAGGGTCTTCTTCTTTAAGGGCAAGGATGTTTTCCACAAAATCGATATAGGTCGATTTCATTTTGTCAAAAGTTTCCCTGCCTATAGCACCAAAACCAAGCTGACCGGTGTGCAGTGAGTTGATTTTCTTTAACAAATTGAACAACTGTCCAATGGTTAGTGCAGTATTAAAATCATCGTTCATGGATGAATGACACATACTGACGATCTGTTCTATTTGCTTAATGTTCTTTTCATCTCTTTCCGCACCATCCTCTGCAAACTCCATTTCTTTGATTAAACGGAGTCCATTAATCATTCTTTTGTAGCCTTTTCGAGCAGCTTTCAAAGCCTCATTTGAAAAGTCTAACGTGCTGGAATAATGCGACTGCAGCATAAAGAACTTAGTCGTCATCGGGCTATAGGCCTCATCCAGCAAAGGATGATTACCTGTAAAAAGCTCATGCGGCAGGAAAGAATTGCCCAACGACTTACTCATTTTCTGACCGTTTACGGTAAGCATATTGGTATGCATCCAATACCGAACCGGGTCTTTACCATAAGCCCCCACCGATTGCGCAATTTCGCACTCGTGGTGAGGGAACTGTAAATCAAGTCCACCACCGTGAATATCAAACGTTTCGCCCAGGTACTTGGTACCCATAACGGAGCACTCCAGGTGCCAGCCCGGGAAACCATCACTCCAGGGGGATGGCCATCGCATGATGTGCTCGGGGGTTGCTTTTTTCCACAAGGCAAAATCAATGGTATTGCGTTTTTCCTCCTGGCTGGCCAGATCACGGCCGCTCTCCATCATCTCTTCAATCTTACGGCCGGAAAGTTTACCATAATTATGGTCTTTATTGTATTTGCTTACATCAAAATAGATAGAACCATTTACCTCATAGGCAAATCCATTGTCAAGCAATTGCCTGATCATTCCTATTTGTTCCACAATATGGCCGGTTGCGGCTGGCTCAATACTGGGTGGCAGCATGTTGAAGATCTCTGTCAGGCGGTGGAACCCTGTTGTATACCGCTGTACAATCTCCATTGGCTCAAGGTTCTCCAGACGGGCCTTTTTGCTTATTTTATCCTCTCCTTCATCGGCATCGCTTTCCAGGTGGCCCACATCGGTTATGTTGCGCACATAACGCACCTTGTATCCCAGGTAGCTAAGGTACCGGTAGATCACATCAAAGCTCATAAACGTACGCATATTACCCAGATGCACATCGCTGTATACAGTGGGACCACATACATACATACCCACATAGGGAGGTTCAATGGGTTCAAAGGTTTCTTTCTTTCCTAAGAGGCTATTGTAGATGCGTAATTTTTCAACCATGGCGCAAAAGTAACGGCAATTGATTAATTAAACAGCGAAATATGTAAAGGCTTAACCTCCTGAACCCAATAAGGTTACTATTATTTTTCTGTTACCCCCATGGTTTCTGTGTTCGCCTAGGTATATTCCTTGCCAGGTACCTAACATAAGCTGGCCATCATTTACAGGAATTGTTACCGAAGAACCCAAAACGGAAGCTTTCAGGTGGGCAGGCATATCATCCGGCCCTTCACTGGTATGAGAAAAATAGGGTTCCTGCTCCGGCACTAATTTCTGGAAGAATTTTTCAAAATCGCTTCTCACAGTGGGGTCAGCATCTTCATTGATAGAAAGACTGGCTGATGTGTGTTTTATAAACACATGTAGTGTACCCTTATCTACCTGTTTTAATTCTGGCACTTCCTTAAGCACATGATTGGTAATAAGATGAAAACCCTTTGGGAAGGCAGGCAGGGAAAACTCCTTTTGAATGCTAATTAATCTTGTCTCCATTCATAGGCCCCGAGGTCGGGCAGGTTATCTCTTTGCAAGCTATCCAAATCAAAGGAAATCCCCAAATCAACTCCCTGATCTATAGCGGGAGAAAGGGTGTCAATTCTATAATTGAATTCAAATGGGGATACAAAAAGGGGATCCTGGTTTATAATGTTTTTATTGCTAAAACTGTTATCTGTTGAGCGAATAAGGTTATGCGACATGTCTATATCAAACAATTTCCCACCGGCATCTGAAAAAACAACTTCGTCCTGTTGAGTTCCCCAAATAATGCTGTTTTGAGCTGAAACAGTAAGATCACCTGACAGAACCGACCCATCGTTCAGTTCAAGATTATCTGTAAAAACAGCAATGGGTTGAGTTCTGAAAAAACCAAGTCCATAATTTGCCAGCGTGGAATGAGCAATTTCAATAGTTCCGCCTGCTAATGCGGCAAGTACAAATTCGCCACAGTTATCCACAAGGCAGTTGGTCATGGAAAGGTCGGAAGTAAAACAAAGGATGCCTGAACCTGAAGTATTTTCAATACGGGTATTGGTAAGCGTAAGGTCCGGGATGTTATCATCATCCGGTGTGCCCAGCCAGATGGCATCGCGGGCATTTTTAATGGTTGTAAACGAAATTTCGTTGTCTTTACTTCCTTCCAGAAAAACAATGCCACCCCACTGTCCGGGAGCCGTATCAAAACCAGAGTCGAACCGGTCGTTGGTAAATAGGATGGGCTTCTGGGCTGTACCATTGGCATGCACGGTACCTTGTACGTAAATGGTAGAGCCAAAATGAGAATAAATACGGGTGCCAGGCTCAATCGTCAGGTTACATAGTGAATCAACCAGGATATTATCATAAATAACATAGGGTTTTCCTGCCCTCCAGGAGCTATTGCATACCAGTACTGAATCGCGCAGAAAATGGGCGTCCTGGCCCCAGGCAATTACTGGTACCGTTTGTTCCACTCCGTTGGTCATAAACGAAAGCGTTTCTTCCACCACAAATGGAAGGTCCTGGTTTTGCTCCTCCAGCGATGCATTCAGTAAAATCAGCAGGCTGTCACCGGCCAGCAAATCCGTATGTTCAAAGTCATTACCGTTAATACCATTTACGGTAATGTCAAATGCATTGGAAGCATTGGTTATGCCGATATAGGCAATGGAAACCGCCTTAGACTCATCATTGTATATCTTTAATCGTTTGGTTACGCTCTTAACAGTAGAAATAAGCGTATCGAAAAATACGGTATCTTCTGAGAATCTTAGCTGAACCTTTCCATTTGTAAACTCGGTTTCAGGTGGTTTACATGAAAAAATAACACCAGAAGAAAAGAGTGTTAGCACTGTTAAGAAAAGGTAATGCTTTATTTTCATGAAAGAGGAGAAAACTTAACCCATTGCTCCCTCTTTGAGCTTTTCAGCGTTTTCAGCCATGCGTAATTCGTCAATGAAATCAGAGATATCACCGTCCATTACAGAGGGCAGGTTATGCACCGATTTACCTATGCGATGGTCTGTTACCCTGCCTTGCGGGTAATTATAGGTTCTTATTTTATCCGAACGGTCACCGCTACCTATCATCGACCTGCGTTCAGCACCTACTTCTTCATTGTGCTTTTGAAGCTCCATGGCATACAAACGCGATTTGAGCTCTTTTAGTGCTTTGTCATAGTTCTTCAGTTTCGATTTCTGGTCCTGGCACTGTACAACAACTCCGGTTGGGATATGCGTAAGGCGAATGGCCGAATATGTGGTGTTTACCGACTGCCCTCCCGGTCCTGAGGAACAGAACTCATCCCTGCGTACATCGTTCAGGTCAAGATCAATTTCCACATCATCCATCTCAGGAAGTACTACTACTGAGGCTGCGGAAGTATGTACACGTCCCTGTGTTTCTGTAGCTGGCACACGTTGAACGCGATGCACACCACTCTCATATTTGAGGGTGCCGTACACATCCGCACCCGTTACGTTGGCCACAACCCTGCTAAAGCCTCCGGCTGTACCATCTACAAAGTCGGTTATGGATATAGACCAGTCATGTTTTTCTGCAAACTTCTGATACATGCGAAGCAGATCGCCCGCAAAAATGGACGCTTCATCTCCTCCTGCACCTGCCCGAATCTCAAGAATGGCATTTTTGCTATCGGCAGGATCTTTAGGAATAAGCATGTGCTTGAGCTTTTCTTCCAGTTCTTCTTCCCGGGGCTCCAGCTCTTCCAGTTCCAGTTTGGCCATTTCTCTGAATTCCGGGTCTTTTTCCGTTTTCAGAACGTCTTTGGCTGATTTAATATTAGATAGAATATTGGCGTAATCTTTATAGATCACCACAATTTTTTCCAGGTCTTTGTATTCTTTGCTAAGCTTCTTGTAGTTGTTCATATCCGAAACCACATCGGGTTGAACAAGTAACTGGCCTACTTCGTCAAAACGCTTCTGTATTTCCTCTAATTTCTCAATCATCACTTAACAAATTGAACTGCAAAGGTAACATAGTTACACTATTTCAAATCAAACACCTGAATAGAAAAACAAGTTCGCTAAACAGTCAAAAAGCAGCGCTATTTGCACTCGCCCTCTTCCCAATGTAACAATCCCGCATTTTCTGCCTGACAGGCATTTCCATAGGTTTTACCATCGCATCCGCATACGGGCCGGTAATCTAAAGTGCAAATGGCATCCGGGTTTATTTTAGACTCATCAATGCACGGTTGTTTTTCAGTACAGCCTGCTGAAATAATACTGAGGATACTAAACGCCAAAAGTATTATGAGGAGTAGTTTTTCCATTGATCTAAACTAGTACTTCCTTGTATCGAAAACAATCAGTTGTATGATCGTTCACAAGGCCACATGCCTGCATGTGGGCATAGATAATGGTGGTGCCAACAAACTTAAAGCCTCTTTTTTTCAGGTCCTGGCTTAACGCATCTGACTCTTTAGTAGAAGCCGGAACTTCTCCCATCTTCTTCCATTTATTAACTATAGGTTTGCCGCCCACAAACTGCCATATGTATGCATCAAAACTGCCAAACTCCTTTTGCACCTCCAGAAATCGCTGAGCATTGGTAACAGCACTTTTAACCTTTAGCCGGTTACGAATGATACCTGGGTCCTGTAGCAATTCTTCTATTTTTGTTTCGTCAAATAGGGCTACCTTTTTGTAATCAAAATTGGCAAATGCTTTTCGGTAGCCTTCCCGCTTTTTAATAATGGTAGACCAGCTAAGCCCGGCCTGGGCTCCTTCCAGAACCAAAAACTCATAATGTCTTTGATCGTCATGTACGGGTGCCCCCCATTCCTCATCATGATATTTTACATAATCCTCAAACGAGTTTTCACACCATTGGCAACGTTTAGTATCGGGCATAATTTTAATCTTTAGGGAACAATGATTTATCAATATTTGGGATAATGTTTAATGCATTTTTATAATAAATCTTTTTGAGCACTTCATCATCCAGATTGAGGCCATACATTTTCCAGTAGGCGTGGTACTTTTTGTAATAAGGGAAATATTCATCATCTGTTTCCAGTACTCGGAAGTAGGTGTAGTACTCTTCAGGGTGCCATGCATCCTTCCCAAACATTACCTTGTCCTGGTACTTAGTAAGGAATGCCTTTGCAAAACGCGGCTGGCGACCCAACTCGGCTATTACCGCACCAATTTCCGAATACATATTAGGGTACTTGTCCATAAGTTGACCTAAAGTTGCCAGATCATTGGCATACCACCCCAAATGAGCATTTATAAATTTAGTGGCCGGATGTTTTGCAAAAATATCGTGCTGCTCGGCTATGATCGTTTCCCAGGAGGGAGTATCGGTATTATACCGTCTGCGACCCGGGTGAGTTTTAAGCTCCAGCCATCTCTCGTTGTTGGCATCCATAGGATCCCAAAACGATTTTGGGTCTGCTGCATGGATAAGTACAGGAATGCCCAACTCTCCACATTTTTCCCAAATCGGATCAATTCTTGGATCATTAATGGGAATACGCTTACCCTGGCTATCCTTGTTGTCCATGCCCTGGCTTTTGTAAATTTTAAGCCCGTTGGCACCCATCTTTACATCTTCAACCAGTTGTTGTACGGTATTTTCTGTCCAGTTAGGGTCATCAATTCCTGATAAGTCAATATTAGTAAACACAATAAACCGATTTGGATAGTTTTTATGAACATTGTTCAGAGCACCTGAAAGATGAGTCGTACTTCCGCGCCCACGCCCACTTAAGTTAACCATCACCATCATGTTTAACTTATCCATTTCCTCCACCAATTGGCTTAAATCCTGAGTTGGCATGCTAAACTGATGGTTATGTACATCAATAAAGGGATACCTTGCCTTTGTAACTGCATGTTCAGGTACCTTTAGTGTGGAAGGTGGGTTGTATTCCTCAAATTCCATGGATTGGCAATGGGCCAGGGTAATGAAGAATATCATAGTTATAACTAACGAAAGTCTCATACAGCAACAGGTTTTGGAAATATAAAGTAATGATATCTAATACTCGAAAAAAAAGGTTTAGGTTATATATGTTAAGTAACATTTTATTGTTCTGTAATATTTAGTGGCATAGTATCGTTTTAAATTAACCTTATCTTTACTAAAAACAATCTCTTCATATGTTCAAAAAACACATACTCCTATTTCTTGGTTTTCTGGTGTCACTTTCAGCGTTTGCTCAGGATGAGGAAATCAATACGGCCGGGCTTGTTTTTCTTAATTACACTAATAATCTGCCGGAAACCATTCGTTCAGGTAAAACGATAGTGATGGTAAATACAACTAAGGTATTGCCTGACCAATCTTTTGGAAAATCAACCGAGCCTATGATTGAAGAAGCCCATAAAGTTTTTGTAGAAGCAGGGATTGATGTGGTTGGATACTATAACTCCAAGGTGGTTTTAGCTGGACGTGACAGCCAATATGGGTTTTCTGAAGCCTGGAAGAAACGGGAAATAGAGAATATCATTCTTATTACAAAGGCCGACTTTGAGCAAAAGAAAAAGGAAGTTACCCGTTTTGTAATATTAGCTACTACATTTAATGGGCAACCCTCTTTGTTTACCAATGGGCAGGCAGCGTGGAAAGTTCAGAATAAAGATTTTTCCAAAGCCCTGGATAAACTGGCTAGTGCGGCCAACCGATATGAAAAGAAAAACCTGTTGATCAATGATGCTCCCGAATACTTTGATGATGTGAAAATGGTATATGGGGAGCATGTGGAAGGGTACCTTACCGATCTGGATTTCGGGAAACTGGCAGTACCAAAATTTGAAATTATTGATATACCCAACCCAAAGCCTACAGGTTTGATCAATAATCTGGTGGAAAAACAAACGCAGGAGTCGAATGAATTAAATGAAAAGAATAACCAGGTATTAGCTGAAAAGATGAAGGGCTACGATTATGAATATGAACTTGTTGATCCTTCACTTACCGACCAGGAACTGGGCAGCCAGGGTTTCAGTTATGTATTGCTTCGCCTAAACGCACCCGGAATTGATATTAAGCGTTTACTTAACTACCAGGTAAGCGATACCCAGCAAAGCTATACTACGCAGATTTTCAATAGTGGAAAGGTGACCTTGCGATCCATTCCTGCCAATGGGCTGGTGTATAAGTATTATATAAAGCATTTACGATCGGGCAATATCTATTTAGGTGCCAAATGGGATGCAGATGAAACCTGGAGTGAAGCGCTGGACCACATGCTTTACAACATTCGTGAAGAGATGAAAAAATAAGTAGCCTTTGCAGGCAATCTGCCTGTTCAAACCCAATTATATAAAAAGCAAGGCTCACCAATAAGCCTTCGTTTCGGCTTAATTAGTGAACATGCTCCTCCATACGATCCCAAACAATCAGCAGGGTTGCCCCTTCAGGAGACATAATGGATCCATGTTCTTCGTTTGGGGGAATACGTTGATAGGAACCTGGCCCAAACGGAATGTTATTGATCATGTAGTTCCCTTCCAGCACAAAATGCTGTTCTGCATTTAGGTGCGAATGCGCATCCATATGAAAATGAGGAGGCAACTTTAATAAAGCAGTCTTACATCCATTTTCATCTCTCAGTACCTTAATTAGTGTACCTTCTGCATAACCTTCGGCTTTTTCCCAGCCTCTGTCTTCAAGTGAGTGCATTGAAAAAATCATCGTAGTACTATTTAGTTGAACAACACCCTATCGGGTTAATGGAAGGCGGGCTATAGTTGGGTACTCTCACAAAAAATGGCTGTTTTGACGACCATTCATTGTATGAAAATCGCCAACCATACGACCTAAAAAAATCCGGATAAGTAAAACTATTCGGATACGTCTTTCATGTACTTAAATGTACTCAATTTGCAGGCAAATGGCAAGGGCAGAAGCTTATCTAAAACGTTTCTAATCAGTTGATTAATTGGTTAAAAAATTCCTATTAGAAGGCGTAATCCAAACCCGATAAGAATAACCCCAACAGTTTTGTTAAGAATACGTACTGCCCTAATGGTTAAGAAGCGTTTAAGTTTTTGAGCCAGGTACGATTTGGTTAAGTCGGTAGAAAGGATGGTACAAAGAACACCGGCAAAAAAGTACACTTTTTCGTTGCCGGAATACCCCAGGTTAATGTGAACAATGGATACCAGGCTTAACCAGAAAATAATGGTAGATGGGTTAAACAAATTGAAAAAGAGACCGGCAAAAAAACTTCGCATAAACCCTTCCGGGGAATGTTGCTCATGCCGGAGCGAAATACGTGGAGGTTTAAAAAATGTATAAAGGCCGAATACTATTAAAAGACTTACCCCTACAATACTTGCCCAGAATCTAATAGGAGGCTCTTCCAGTAATGAAACAACTCCCTTTAATATCATAAGCACAAAAAGAATGTCGCCCAAAGAAATGCCCAATGCCATGAAGGCCGCCTTTCGGAAACCTTTCTCTAAACTTGTCTGGATAAGAAGAAAAAAAGCAGGACCAATTGAAAAAATGAATATCAGTCCAAAAGCAAGTCCGTTTAAAAATGGAACCATGTTATTGGGTTAGTGAGCCCAAATATAGCTTCCAGTTTTCAAACTTTTCACCTTTTAACACTCTTGGAAATTTGTTTTGCCCTCCAATTTTCCCATTTGCGGCCATCCAGCCATAAAAAACGGATATTGGGTAAGTTTCTAATTCCAGATACTTCAGTACCGTGTTTCGTTCCGTAGTATAATCATCATTTAATTTTTTAAGATGGCCATCCAGCAGTTTTTTTACCCGTTCCGTATCAATAGCTGAATCTGTGCCAAGATACCAGTGGTGCACAAAATAGGGACCTTTTGGATATGCAGCTACTGTAAATTCAGGTACTTCAATGCCCAAATCATTAGCAGTAGCCACCATCGCCTGATTCATATTATCCACAGAGAGGTGTTCTCCGCAAATGCTTAGGAACTGCTTCGTACGACCAACAATTTTTATTTCAGACTCTTTAATATTGATAAACCGGATAACATCACCAATAAGGTAACGCCAGGAGCCCGCATTTGTGGTAATAAGGATAGCGTAATCAATATCCAGTTGAACATCCCCAATAGAACAAACTTCAGGATCAGGCCTCAGTTGGCCATCTTCATCAAAGTTGTTACTTGTAAATGGAATAAATTCGAAAAAAATACCCCCATTCAGAATCAACCTCATCCCTCCCTGGCTGTTTGGTGCCTGAAAGGCCAGGTACCCTTCAGATGCCAGGTATGTTTCCATGTTAATAAGAGGGCGGGCCAGCAATTTTTCAAACCCGGTCTTATAGGGGCTGTAGGCTACCCCTCCATGCACGAAGACCCTCAGGTTTGGCCATATGTCATGAATCGTATTTAGCTTATAATGTTGTATGATTTTTTCAAATAAAAGTTGAATCCAGGACGGTACGCCTACAATAATGCCAATGTCCCAGTCTTTTGCTTTCAGGGTCATGTTTTCCAGCTTATTGTTCCAGTCAACTTCAGATGCAATTTTCTTACCTGGTTTGTAATGAAACTGCATCCAAAATGGCATTTGAGAGGCAGTAATACCGCTTAAATCACCCTGATAAAAGCTACCACTCTTAGTAAGAGATGTGCTTCCACCCAACATGAGTATTCGTTTTGAGAAAAATTCAGGTGGAAGGTCGTAGTGTACCAACGATAAAATCTGGCGCACTGAAGTACGTTTCATGGATTTAAAAATGTCTTTGGTAATAGGAATGTACTTACTTGTAGCTCCAGACGTTCCAGAGCTTAAAGCGAAATACTTGATTTTCCCCGGCCAGCAAACATCTTCCTTACCTTCGCGTGCATGAACCCACCAGTTGTTATACATACTGTCATAATCGTAGATTGGCACTTCATCACAGAATCTATCATAATAGGTGTTTCCGGGTTCGTGTCGAAATGATTTAAGTATTTCTATAAAGTTATAGGTCTTACCAAACTTTGTATTACGTGCTTTGATTAATAGCTTTTTGAGTTCCTGTTTTTGTAGATCTGATGCAGATGAAAACTGCTGCTCAAGGCTTTCTCTCAGGGTAATACCTCTTTTTAGCAGCGAACCAATTATTGCCATTCTGAAATGAATAAATATTTAACAAAATTAATTCAATAGTAGGGATGTTGAGCAATCATAAGTTATCAAAAGGTTACTATTGATAGCCTCCGGTTTTTTTTCTATTGATTACCCACCAGAGAATAAGCAGCAGAAAGAAAAAAATCTCGAGAATAATTGCTCCTATATAAACTGTAGAAGTGAGGAAAAGAAAACAGAAGGAGATAAGGGTAAACAGGCCAAAGAACATACTTAGATTAGACAAAATACGGGCGAGTCTTACAAACCAGTTTTTTTCATACAAGGTGGTAGCATCAAACTCTGATCGTGCACTGGGGGCTAAGGCAACTCCCTGGACTATAAAAAGCATACCTTCTGAAAGGATAAAAACGGCCAGGAGCAACGCCCCATAATGCAATGCGCCTATGTTTTGCAGCACAATTTCAAAGTTAAGGCCGGCAATTAACATGGTTACATCTATTACACCAATACTGCAAATGATGGAAATTGTCACAAGCAGGGTGGTTTGGGCTGAGGTTTCAAGAAACAGGTCCCAATTGGAAGTGCCCAAAGTTTTTCTCAATCCTAGTTTCTCTGACCTCCTGGTTGCGGCCTTTGCCAAATAGATGGAAAAAGTGGAGATGGAAAATAATACTATAAACAACTCTGTAAGTAAAAGAAGGGCCAGTTCCAATGTTGTTCCCCCTGAACGATACGTGCTGAAGACAGTGACTCCCAGACTCATCGACACGGACATACCTCCCACCTGCAGCCACAAATTGGGGTTCAAACCAATCAATTGGTCAATAGTCTCTTTAAGTGCTTTTTTAATCACAGTCAGGTTAGTTCAAACACTGTACCGTGAAACGTGATTACAAGCATGTTTGTTTACAATGAATATAAAAACAGGGTATTCTCAAACCAGGGGTTGATTTTTGTAAAACACAAAATTCTGTTTAGCTAATCATTAAATAGAAGTTACGTTCGTTATCGAACAAAAAAATTATAACTGGTCGGGTTTTAACCACTTGGGAACAGGAGGTGGCGAGTAGTTTGACATTCTGGTTAGCAGCCCCTCTGGTGTTGTGTCCTCAAGAACCATTTGGCGGTACTCTGGCTTCATATATCCTTCTGCAACCATCTGGTCAAATAAGGTAAGTAGTGTATCGAAATACCCATTTACATTGTACACCCCAATCGGTTTTTGGTGAAGGCCCAACTGAGCCCATGTAAGGATTTCGGCAAGCTCATCCAATGTACCGAGCCCACCTGGCATAGCAATAAACCCATCCGATAATTGCTCCATTTTTTGCTTGCGTTCGTGCATGGAATCCACCAGTATTAACTCTCCATTGGCCAGGTGGCCAACTTCTCTTTTGCGAAGAAAATGAGGCAACACACCGGTAACATGGCTGCCGGCATTGATTGCTGCTGTAGCAATGGCGCCCATTAAGCCAATATTGCCTCCACCATACACCAGGTTGTATTTATTATGGCCAAGGTATATCCCTAGCTCTTTAGCTTTTTCAGTATATACGGAATTATTACCCGTACTGGAGCCACAGAAAACCGCTATGCTTTTCAATTTATTCATAGAGCATTTCCTTTTTAAGCTTCATGATGCGCTGGTACGATTGGTCAATTCGCTCACGCTTAATTTTTCCGTCAATTACCAATTGCCTGATAAGTGAATGCAAGTAATCCAGATCGCGATCTTTAGAGGCCCGGATGTTATTGGAAAAAATGACAACATCCAGCCCGGCATTTATTCCTAATTCAAGGGCTTTTTCAATGCCATAGTATTTGGTAATGGCATGCATTTGCATGTCATCACTAAACACCACACCATCATAGCCTATACGCTGTCGCAAAATATCCTCAAGTATGCTTTCTGAAAGTGTTCCCGGCAATCCAAGACTGTCCAGGTGTTTATTAACTATATGCGCTGACATAACTCCTTTCAGGAGGCCCATATCATTTAGCTTTTGATAAGGAAACAGTTCATTTTCCTGCCATGTTTCAGATACATCGGCCATGCCCTTATGTGTATCTGCTTTAGAGCTTCCATGACCAGGAAAATGCTTACCCACGGTAATTACATGCAAGCGGGCATGTTCCTGTATAAAAATGGAAGCATGCTTGACAACCACCTCCGGATTTGCAGAAAAGGAGCGTCCTATTTTGGCAATAATGGGGTTATCCGGGTTTGAAGCCAGGTCGAGAACAGGGGCAAAATTTACATTGAACCCTAAACCGGCCAGGGTAGCGGCTGTCGTCTGGGCATAGTATTGTGTACTGTCAACGTTATCCAATTCTCCCAGGTAGGCCTCGGTAACAGATTGCGGGAACCCATATTTGGTTTTCAAACGATTTACACGTCCTCCTTCCTGATCAATTGCCATAAAGAGAGGAACCTTTGAATGGGCCTGAAAAGTGAATGTCAGGTTTTTCAATCGATGGTACGAATCCACGGAATCAATATTCTTTTCGAAAAGGATAATACCGCCTACATGGCCATTTTCAATGAGAGGTAATAGGGGATCATCGTTGTTTATGATTTTGCCAGGGAATCCTACCATTATCATCTGGCCAATTTTCAAATCCAGACTGTCTTGTTCCTGTGCATGGGTTGTCAAATAGGAAAACAAAATAATACACCCTAAAAACAGACTAATATTTTTCATATACTTTGCGTAAAACAACTTCCATTTCTTTTTTAATATCCACGGCCTTCACCGGGTAATTATTATTCATATAGGCAAATATGAGTCGCTTTCCCGATTTGGTGATCAGGAAGCCACTCAGGCTATAATTATTACTCAGCGTGCCCGATTTACCGAAAACATATGGTTCATCAGCAGCAAACCATTCCTCTAACGTGCCTGATTTACCACCACCGGCAATTAATGCCAATAATCTTTCCCGGCCAAGTTCATTAAATAGTTCATTCCACATAAATACCATATCGCGAGGTGTGAACAGGTTATAGCGTGACAAGCCTGACCCGTCTTTCCACACAATAGGATCAGGAAGAAATGTATTTATCTTTTTGGACAAATGTTCGATGGCTACCTGACTGGAAAGCGAATCTGTTAGCTTTGCCGCACAACTTAAGAGCAAATGCTCTGCCATAAAATTATCGCTGTCCTGCATCATTACTTTCAGCACCGAATCCGTAGGTACGCTGTAAAAGGTTTGTGCTGAGTTTGGTAGGGGAAGATTGTTTACAACCACAGGTATTTTTAGCGTGTCTTCAAGCAGTCTTTGGAGGGTTGGTTCGCTAAAATGAATGGGCCGGATACGCTCACAATCCAGACAGGCCGCAGTATCCCATTCAAAACGGTTGCTGAGCTCTGCTCTCCAAACTCTGTACTTTTCGGCTTGTTTGATGGTAACGGAATCACTGAATATTGCGGGTTCAATTCTGGTCTGTTTGCTTATGCTGTCTATGTTAAATACTATAGAATTACCATAAACAGGAAAGGATGTTTTCTCCTGTGAGTAATCACCCAGGTAATCATCCCATGCCCAACCAGGCCCAAAGCGGTCATCATAAAAATGGGAGTTGGAAAGGGAGATTTTGGTTGATTGGGTCAAAAAGGAATATGTTTTACCCTGTGGCAATAACGGATTTAAAAAGCTTGGATCGGCAAGGCCCCAAACATAAATTACCGTATCAGTCACTACATACCTGAATGCAGGGATGCTATCCGGTAGTGCATGGATTACACTATACAAGGTGTAAACCTTGGTATTAGAAGCTGGGGTGAAATATTTATTACCATTGATGTTCAATAATTCTTTTTTGGTAGCAGGGTCATACAGGTAAAAACCCACATGGTAGTGGTATTGATCAGCTACCTCATTCAACGCCTTTTTTACAGGGGAACAACCTGCCAGGTATAAGGTTGATATGAATAGCAAAAAAAGCCTGTATGCCATTTTACAATACTAGAGTATTTGATTGTATTATGGTAAAATGGAGCTTAATAAAGAAGAGATCAATCTTCCAGAAGGGCTTCCGGGTTTTCAACAATTTCCCTTTCTGTCTGATTCAACTCGAGCTCCGTAATGGTTTTGGCAGTTGAAGGCCGATTCATTATAAAAAGAAGAATAATAACTGCTGCAATTGCCATAAAAATAGTATTGCCGGTCAATAAATAACCTGCAATAGCCAGAAAAGATGGTCCTTCCAATAAGGCGTATTTTATGATCAATACCGTTTGATACGCTGTGAGTTTTTCTCGAAGATTTTGCTTTTGCCTGATATTTCCTATTTGGTTTTTAGAAAGGAAAATACCACCAACGATTCCACCAATTGCAACCAAAGGGATCACCACTAAAAACATTTGGTTCAATTCCTCATTTCCCACAGTCATATCACCTGTGCTGTTCATGTAATAGGCAACTATGCCAAACAAAAACTGGCCTGTAAATAAAGCCAAATGGATTGCAGATAATACAAGAAAGTAAGTTTTTGTCTTTTGAGGGCCAGAAGAAGGAGTTGTCATAGGGGCAGGGTTTAAAAGCGAAATTACAAAATGCTTTCTATTTGGTTACTAAAAGCTAAATGAAACACGTGCTTTAATAAATCTTGGTATTCCGGGGGTATAGTGTATCTCACTTACCGGGGCGGGCTCATTTTGCAACCTTGATTCCGTATCAAATTGTGCTTCCCTCCATTCTGTATCAAACAAATTTTCAATGGTAATACCAATGCCCCAGTGGTTTCTGTCGTAGTTCAAAACCATATCAGTTACCAAGTAACCTAAAGCTACAACGGAATTGTCCTCATTCGCAGGCCGGTCGTCCAGGTAACGATAACGTACGCTACCAGACAAGCCTGAAAAATGGTTGAAAGTTAACCCACCTACACTGGTAAGATGTGGAGCCAGGGGCACATTATTCACGCCTTCAGGGTCATCAACCGAAATAGGATTGGCATAATTGATGGCAAAATCTGCAAAAAGCCATTTATTCAATTGGTATGTAATACCAAAGTCGACCCCTTTGCGGGAAGTTTTTCCGCTTGGCTCTACAATGCCTTCATCGCCTACGTACACATATTCTTCTTCCAGATATAAATACCAAAGAGCTGCATTTATATATACATTGTTGAACGGTTTAAAAATGGTTCCCAGGTCAGCTCCATATGCTGCGGGGAGTATGTTTTGATCTTTTTCTGCAACAACCACACGTGTATCATTGCTATGGAATCCTCTTCCGGATTTAACGTACAATTGCCAGCGATCGCTAGGGCTATATACCACGTTTAACTTGGGGCCAATAAACGTTTTGGTCTCTACTTCTGTGGAATAGGTAGTTGTTAGTTGATCGACCGACATAAAATCGAAATAGTCAATGCGAACACCCGGGTTGATCATCCATTTTCCTATGGTATATTCCACATTTGCAAAGGCAAAACCATTGAGTTGGTTAATATCGTTCAGTTTCGATGTACTTAGGGTTACCTTTCGTTGCAGAGTATGCGAAAGCTCATTATCGTTTATGTCATCATACCTAAAGCCAATCCCTCCTTTAAAATCAAGCTCACCTTTAAGCAAGTCTATGGAAGTATTATAATTCGTATTGAACCCATAAATGTTTCGGTCTTCTTTTTGACGGATTTGGTCCCCATTAACAGGATCATTCAAATAAAAGGTGAAATTCGAGTAAAGCTCGAATGCATAATTTGAATAATATGCATTGGATTCCAAAAAGCTATTAGCGCTTAAAACTGATTTGTATTTAATAAGAAAGTTATTTCTTGATGTCTCCCCTCCCTCGGTGTCATCAATGGAGCCAAAACGTGTTATCATGCCTGATTGAACAGCTCTGTCGGGCACTTGGCCCGAAGCATCCCATCTGCTTTGTAATGTTGAGGCCTGAAATGTCAGGTAATTATTGTTAATGTGTGTTGTGTATTTACCAAAAAGGTTAAGCCTGTTGAAATTTTGAGGCGATTCAAAGGGCCCATCTGTTAAATAATACTCGCTCGCCAGATACGCATCTGTTTTTTCCGCATTGCTGACAAGGTCAATCAACCCAACCATCCTAAGTGTATTAAAGCTGCCGGCTTCAACCTTGACAGAACTCTTTTCGATACGATCAAGAGTTTGGAAATCTACATAACCTGCAGTAGCAAAATCTCCTTTTTCCGCATAATATGGGCCTTTGCCAAA
>JAGQYJ010000046.1 GCA_020436145.1 Cyclobacteriaceae bacterium
GATTTTTTTTTTTTTTGTAGCGCTTAATGGAGACTATACGCTTTATGGTAAAGGTCAACCCATTATTGCCGCACGATTGTCAATGATAAGGGTGGCTTTACCCAATCTGGCAATCATTATTTCAAGTAGATGGTTGGGGCCATTAAGTATCTATTTCTATATCATATTTGCCGGAATTGGCTTGTTGAATTCAGGGTTCTGGGCAGCAAGAGTTAACCATACCCCGTATTTTTTCTCCCCAAGAAAATCTTTTTATAAGTTCTATTCAAAGTATGCCAAAGTAGGCGTCTTCCAGCTTTCTTATGCCTTTATGATTACAGGCATATTAGCTTTTGCCAAAAACTTCTATCCTATCGTTGTTATTGGACTTGTTTATGGTATTCTAAAATACTTTGAAGTGTTTAAAGGTGTATTAAGAATCATTGTGCAAGCCTTTTTTAGAGAATTAAAAAATGAAAACACAAACCTCAAAATTGATAAAGCAGGAATGCTTATTGGTGTTGGTGCCATTGTCCCAACAATTATATATCCTCATGTGACTCTTAATGTATTGTATGATCAGACCTACCAGGGAAAAGAAAACTTGTTAATCTTTTTTGGTTTGGCCATGCTCATTTCGTCTTTTAAAACTTCAAGTGATATGAGGTTATTAATTTTGAAAAAAGATAAAGTAAACCTCTATACCTATCTTACTGCAATTATTATAACCTTCACTATTGTCGCCCTCTTTTCATTAACACAATGGCAGATTTATGGCATTGGTCTCGGCATCCTTGTTGGGGAGTCTATTTTGCTTATTGGCTTGGGATATAATATTTCCGGAACAAAGTTTTTTCTGGAAAGACTTGTTTTTGCTGTCAAGCTAATGGCCATCCCTGCTGTTTCATTTGCGCTGAAATTATTTTTGGGAGAATCACTACTCTTATTAAGTGCATCTTTGGGACTCTATGCCCTTTGGGTTTTTGTTTTCTACAGAAAGCTATTGTTCGACAATACTTTAATAGAACAGAGTAAGTAATGAACGTCAAAAAACTTTTCGACCCCGAGCCCCTCGGATATGCACAAATGAGTTTGTTTATACTTATTGAGCTTTTGCTAATTTTTGACAAAACATTTTCTAAATTTCACTTATTTGGTCCCTTCTATTTATATGACTTCTTACTTATTCTTTTAACTCTGTTTAGTGGAATCAAAATTGTTAAAAATAGAACCAAGTTATTGTACTGGCCAATTCTTGTACTAGTAGGAGTTTCTACACTCTATCTTTTCTATTCCTATTTTATACTTCATTCACCTGTCAATTATTCCGTTCGCCAATTTGCTGTAATTGTATATATAGCAACTGTTTATATTATTTTCCTTTCGTTTATAAATGCTGAGACTTTAAAGTTCAATATCAGGTTTTTAATCTTGCTCGGCATTGCAGCCTTCGCGCTACAATTAGCTTATCATGTTTACAACTTTATTTTTCATGATAATTTTATTGGGAGTTTATTTAATGAATTTAATTACTTCTCCGAAATGGCCTTTATGGCCCTTTTTCTTTTTGAAGTGTACATACTAGTTTACATATCAAAATGGTGGAAATGGCTACTTATTTTTCTATTCCTATTATTAATTAGTACGCTTGGACATCAAGGTTCTGCTATAATTGTTTCGTCACTCATTCTCGGCCTTTATTTCGTTTTACAAGTTGACTTATACAAAAAGTATATTCTTCTGTTGGCAGGCATTGCTTGTATTTATGGAATGTTTGCCTTTTTCCCTCAATACTTCCTGGATCATAACTCCATGTGGAGGTATATTTATTGGAAAATTACTTTAAAAGACATTTTCGAGCATTATTATGGAATTTTGGGGCATGGGTTTGGAGTTCAGTTTACTACTCCAGAAGTACTTGAAACGATGAGTAAAGATATTAACTCTCCCTGGTTTGAAGTACGTCCGGAAGAGAAGTACTTAACACCTATGCACAATTCATTCATCACCATTGCCTATCATATTGGTTTTGTCTTTATGCTACTTATTTTCATTCCTCTTAAAAACATGTTTACCTATATTTTTAAGAGAAGTTCAGAAAATTCTTCCAAAGAAAAGGACTTTCTAACTCTTTCGATGTTTGCTGTTATGGGCTGGGCTAGTTTTCATGTTATTTTAGAATTGCCACATAGCTCGGCACTTTTCTGGTTAATATATTTTAGTACAGCATATTTGTTCTCAAATAACAAGAACAGGGTTATATAATGTGCGGCATTGCTGGTTTCCTTAATTTCGATTTTGAGAATCCTTATTTTGATAGGATTCATGAAATCCAATTGCACAGAGGTCCGGATGCTCAACATAGTTTTGAGCATGAAAACCTGAGGCTATACCATCAAAGGCTTTCCATTATAGACATAAGCGATGCCGCCAACCAACCTTTTATTAAGGATGAGTTTGTAATTGTTTTTAACGGAGAAATCTATAATTATAAAAGGCTTAGAAAAAAGTTGATTGATTCCTGTGGGGTCGATTTCAGGACTACTTCTGATACCGAAGTGCTCTTGGAGCTTTACCGTCATAAAGGTTTTGATTGTCTTGATGATTTACAAGGCATGTTTGCCTTTGCTATTTATAATAAAAAGACAAACGTGCTTTTTTTAGCAAGAGACCACTTTGGCATAAAACCCCTTTTTTATTATGCTCATTCAAACCAATTCGCCTTTGCTTCTGAACTTAAAACGCTTGTAAAACTCCCAGGGATCAAAAAAACAATCAACTTGTCATCCCTCGTCTCAACCCTGAACTATGTCTGGCTGCCTGGCAACGAAAGTATGTTTGAGGAAATTCATAAGCTACCTCCGGCCAGCTATGCGGTTATTAAAAGTAATGGCTCATATACAATTAATCAATACTACCAGCCTCAGACTTCTTCATCCATATATTCAGAACAAGCAGCTGCCGACCGATTGAATGAAGTTTTAGGGCAATCCATTTTAAGGCATCTGGAAGCGGATGTACCTGTAAGCTCATTCTTAAGTGGGGGGCTCGACTCCTCATTGCTGTCCGTCATTGCTAATCAGCATCAAAAAGTATCTACTTACAGTATTGCATTTAATGAGCAGGATAAAAAGGTAGAGCAAATGCCAGACGATGCCAAATATGCCAGACAGTTGGCCTCAAAATACGGATTAGACCACCACGAAATTCTGATCGAGCCTTCCATCACGGAAGAGCTTCCAAAAATGGTGTATCACCTGGACGAACCTATTGGTGACCCCTCGGCCATAAACACATATCTCATTTCCAAAGCCACTCATGAAAGGGGGGTTAAGGTACTACTTTCAGGGATGGGCGCTGATGAGCTCTTTTTTGGCTATAGGAGGCAAAAAGCAACTCTTTATGCACTAAGGTACCAACAGTTGCCCAAAGGATTCAGAGGATTGACAACTGCTATGACTAATATGCTGCCTGTAAGAGTCGGTAACATGGGAATAAGGCCTGTTCGCTGGGCAAAGAGATTTCTATCTTTCGCCAACCTCCCTCCATCAGATGCATATCAAAGAAGCTATTCATATTATGACAAGAGCAGATTCAATGAACTCTTCTCCAGGGATGTCACGGCTGAAGTTAATAAAATGTACAGCGCACACCAGCAAATATTTGAAGAGGCA
Source organism: Cyclobacteriaceae bacterium (assembly GCA_020436145.1). Taxonomy (GTDB): domain Bacteria; phylum Bacteroidota; class Bacteroidia; order Cytophagales; family Cyclobacteriaceae; genus JAKISE01. Next base: position 3,654 of record JAGQYJ010000046.1, read on the forward strand.
TACCCAAACGATATAATTAATAAAATGTGTTACACTGACTTACACTATTTTATGCAAGGGCTAAACCTTACGGTAACTGACAGGGCCTCAATGGCGGCCTCAGTAGAAGTAAGAGTACCCTTTATCGATAAGGAAGTTGTTAATCTTGCACTCTCTATTTCCGGAAATCTAAAATTTAGAAAGGGTCAGCAAAAATATATTCTCAAAAAAGTGGCAGAGAAGTACCTCCCTCACAATATTATTTATCGGCCTAAGGCATCTTTCAGTGTTCCCATTAGAAGTTGGATATCAGGAGCCATGGAGCCAATGGTTATGGACATTTTAAATAGTGAAACCGTAAAAAAAAGAGGGATTTTTAATCCGGGTTTTATAGAACAGTTAGTAAGGAATGATAAAAATGGAAAAGCAGACTATGCATATCAAATTTATCAATTACTAACAATAGAACTTTGGTTCCGGGAGTTTATGGATCAATGACAACCGAAATAAGATAAAGATCTTCATTCAATTGATTGGTAGAATATTTAGAGTGCCTCACTTCATCATTAGCATCCTTACTTAAAAATACTTCCTTCGAATCCTCCAGGCTTTTATCAATTTTCGTCTCCAAATCATTTCTGTCGTTCCATTTTGTTATCCAATTTGTTCCTTTAAACTTATCCTGGTAGTAAAGAACAAGGGTTTTATTAGGATAATATTCCAAATCCATTTTTTTGAAATATACAGCATCTTCCCCTTTGGTTACATTTAGTATAGATTCATTTTCAAAATAGTAAGGATGGTCGCTAATGTTGCTCCCCTCAAAAACGGATAGTTTGGTAAAACTATTAAAAAAGATGTTGCACAATAAAATAGCTACAATAGGAATTATGTAATGCCATTGTATATTCTGGTTGCTTTTACCCACTATAAAAGATACTAAAAGTATCAGGTTTGGAACAAGGGCCAGTACATAGTAGTGAGTTCCAGCCATGCGGATTGTAAACCCAATAAATATGATAAGTGAATTTATTAATCCAAAGACCAGCAGGTCTTCAGATGGTTTTTGCTTCCCTTTTAAAAAATGTATAGCTATAAATATAATCAAAGTAAAAAGGGCTCCAATTTGAAAAGCTTTAATCCAATTGGCACCTGGAGGAAAATTAACATCAACTTGTATTGGCTCCCAGTAATTGTATTTTGAAGTGTAGAAAAAACCAACGATCCAGTTGATACCTGACCAAAAGTTGCTCTCCATCGAGCTTAAAATATTACTAATTCCAAAACCTCCTAAGTATTCCACTTCTGAAAGTTTTGAAAAGATTCTCTTCAGGCTATAGGTGTGATTTATATGAGCTTCAAGTAAATAATACCCACTCGCCATTAACAACAATATGCCCGTGGGCACAAGCAGCTCCTTTATTTTAAGTTGCAAACGCTTGTTCCGTTGAGCAAAGACAACCCATAACATGGACAAATAGGTGCCTAATGCCACATATATAAGTCCATTATAAAGGAAAATAGATGCTCCAATTAAAATGGCTAAAACTGCCGACCACCAAGTGCTTCGCTCATTATACCAATAAATAAAAACTGCGGCTATTAGAAGCTCCATAGCCAACGAAATACCAATCGCATTGCTCTGTATTGCCCAAATCCAAAACCCATAAGAAGTAGAAAAAAGAAAGAAAATGGATATCAATAATGCGTTTGATACTCCCTTTCTAAAAATCATGTGAAAAAACAAAAGAAGTGCAACAGCCATTGAAAAACTAACAGGAAATATTGACCAGTAGTAAGCTTTTTCCAGGAACATTGGGTCATCAACAGACAAAAATTTTATTCCCATAAGTAGCCTGATAAACTTTTCAGGAATTAAGGGGAACAATGGGTGGTGAGGTTTTAAAAATCCTGGCTGATCAAACGCCCAGTACAAATGAAGATAATTGTCCCCTAATACACCGTTGTTATGAGGGAAATAATAGGAACCAGGTACTAGGTAAAAAATTAACACAAATAGCAAAAAGAAACCTACAATAATTGGCCTGACAAGTGAGGATTCCAGATAGTCAATTTTAAGGTTGTTTCCCTTTAATGAATAGTGCAGTACAACAAAGAGTAGAATTGTGGCAAGAATCGACTTAATTATCATTAAAATATTATCTCAAAAACCCAATTTGACGATGAAAATAGAAATATTTTTGAACAATTCGCATTTGTAAGACTCCGCTTTTCGGTAATAAAAAGTTAATTAACTAAAAAATTGTTGGTTTAGGAAATGCAAACAGATTCCAGACTTTCCAGATTATTATTTGCTGCCCAGCTATTGGTCATAGCTAGTCTACCTTTCCATTTTTTAATAAGTAGTTATGCCATTGGGTTGTTGATAATTGTATTTATGGTAGCACTGGTAAGATTACCTGAATTCAGAAGATCTATATTAAAGGCTTTTAAAAGTAATAAAGTGGCCATTCTTATGGTTCTATTTTTTTTAACCTACGTTGTATCCGCAGCCATACATTACAATTCTTATACAGAAGATTCCGTTGAGCCGGCTGCATTGGAAAAAAAATTATCATTACTCCTGTTTCCATTTTTGCTAGCCAGCTTTTCTATTTCACGACCTTTTCAAATTCAACTCGCACTTAAGGTATATATAGGAAGTATTATTCTGAGTTCCCTTTTTGCTCTTTGCGATGGACTTTACCAAACCGTTAGTAGTGGTTCGCTGTATTATTTTGATGAGAATACAGGAGTCATATTCAATAACTTTATGTATCACAGGTTAGGTTCCTATGTTGGTATGCATGCCGTCTATTTCGCTGAATATGTACTACTTGCTTTAATTATTGTTGTAAGCTACACGTATTATAATTTCAAGAATTGGAATACTAGAAAGAGGTTACTGGCTATAGCTCTTGGGCTGTACCTGATTGGGATAATTTTCCTGCTAAAATCTGCCGCCATCTTAATTATTCTTCTCATCATAATTGTGCTGTTTACAGCCTACTACCTACATAGGGCCAGAAAACAAATTAGCAGAACTCTAAAATGGACGATTCCCATAATAGCAATAATACTCGTGTCACTTTTAGCGTACAGAGCTATCGATAAGATAGGTTCCAAGGCTAGTTTCTTTTCATATGATTTTTCTGAGCCAGGTGGAGGTAACTGGAATGCTATTAATTTACGTTTGGCAAAATGGGAGGTGGCCAAAATGGCCATAAAAGATCACTGGCTGCTGGGAGTCGGACCAGGAAATATTATTAATACTCTGGATATATATTATAAAAAAGTGGGCTTTGACTATGCATTACGTCTTCACTACAATCCGCACAACCAGTTTTTACATACTCTTTTAACCCTGGGCATTGTGGGTTTGTTGATTTTGGTATTTATATATGTTTTAGCCATTATTAAAAGTTTAAAGAAGCAGGATTCTGTAATGTTTTTGTTTCTGATAAGCTTTCTGCTTTTCTCTATGTCGGAATCTAATCTGGCAGTAAATAAAGGAATTGTTTTCTTTTCAGTTTTTTTAACCTTTTTCTCTTATCTTCCTGAAAAGGTAAGTTATTATTTAAATGAACAAAACAATACAGAATAGCTTTGATAAACTTAAATCTGCCTTTGAGAGTATTCCTAAAGAAGAGCGCTTCAAGGGATATGACCCATTTGATGGACTAAATAGCCCATTAATTAAAAATACATTTTTAGGAAGAAACAAATGGGTCAGGCTTGCCTGGCTTCAGTTTTTTAAACGGAGCACTATCAATGCAAGACCACTCGTTGGAATAAAGAAAGAGGAAAACCCGCAGGCCTTAGCTATTTTTTTATTGTCCTATTGTAAACTGTACTCTTTTGAAAAAAAAGGAGAATATCTGATTGATATTAACTATTTGGCTGACCGGATAATAGCATTGCAACAAACGAAATGGTCTGGTGCGTGCTGGAGTTACCCATTCCCCTGGCAGGCCAGGGCATTTTATCAGCCAGCCAATACCCCCCTAATTATACCAACCGCATACTGTTTTAATGCGCTTTTAGATGCTTATGAACTAACAGGAAATAGTGAATATAAAGAAACAGCCCTTTCCTCATCTCAGTTTGTGATTAACGACCTTAATAGAACATATGATGGTGAGCTTTTTGCATTTTCCTATTCCCCCTTGGATACTTCTGTTGTCTATAATGCCAGCCTAATGGCGAGCCAAATGCTGGCGAGGAGTTATTCTCTTACAAAAAGCGAAACTCTTAAAAACGCAGCAGAGCTCTCTGTTAAGTTTTGCATTAACCGCCAGCAGGAGAATGGTTCATGGACCTATGGTGCACAACCCTTCCACCAATGGATAGATAACTTTCACACAGGTTATAATTTATATTGTCTTGTGGATTACGCTAATCTTTGTAATGATCAAAAATTTTATAAACAAATTGAAAATGGTCTTAATTATTACTTAGGTACATTTTTTAATGAAGATGGTTTCAGCAAATACTATAACAATCAAAAATTCCCACTGGATATAAATAATGCAGCGCAGCTTATTATTACACTGGATAAGACTGGTAAGTTGAACGAAAATCAGTACTTAATTGAGTCTGTGATGAGTTTTGCTATTGAAAACATGCAATCCAAAAATGGATGGTTTTACTACCAAAAACATAAAAATTTCACCAATAAAATTATCTACCTTCGCTGGTCAAATTCGTGGATGTTCTACGCATTTTCATTGCTAACTACCTATGCAAAGTCCTAAAGTCACACTTTTTGATGTTGAGGTTAATGCCCTAACCATGGATGGCACTATTGATTTAATAGATGAAGCCATTCGAGCTAAACGGCAGGTTGTGCACAACTGTATTAATGCCAACAAAGTGGTACTAATGGATAAGAATGTTGATCTTCGAAAAAGCCTTAATGAAGCAGACATAATTAGTGCCGATGGACAAGCAGTTGTGTGGGCTTCTCGGCTTTTAAAAAAGCCGTTACCCGAACGTGTTCCAGGCATTGACCTAATGGAAAATTTAATGGCACTTGCTAACAAGCAAGGATATAGTGTCTTTCTGTTTGGAGCCAAAGAAGTGGTGGTCAAGAATGTGGCCGACCATTACTCACGGGTTTTTGACAGGAAACTTGTGGCAGGATATCGAAACGGGTACTTTTCAAAAGAGGAAGAGAACGAAATAGTAGAGCAGATAAATAGATCGAGAGCCTCCATGCTTTTTGTTGCGATACCATCACCTCAAAAAGAGTATTTCATAAATCACTACAGAGAAAGTTTAAAAGATGTAATGCTGCTTATGGGAGTAGGCGGCAGCTTTGATGTAATCTCCGGAAAGGTGAAACGAGCTCCAAGATGGATGCAAGATAATGGTTTCGAGTGGTTATTCAGGCTGATTCAGGAGCCTCGTAAAATGTGGAAGCGTTATTTGATTGGCAACCTTGAGTTCCTATTTTTGCTTATCAAAAACAAATTCAACGTTGGTTCATAGAGGTTATTCCAGATACCTTAGATATTTACTCCTTTGGAATGATATACTAATCTTAAACCTTTCCAATTTACTTATTGGATTTGTTTATTATTCATCATTTAAATATTTTGATGACCCTAAATGGCTCCGATACTTCATTCTTCTTAATGTAATTTGGATTGTTATCGCTTTTATTAACCCTCCGTACAATGTTTTGTCCGATAGGTTATTGAAGCTTTTCCCGCTGTTACGATCAGTCACAATAAGTTTAATCGTTCATGGCCTAATAATTTTTAGCCTCATTGATATCCCCTTTAAGGAGCACGGGAATTCATTTTTAAAGATATATGCTTTGACACTAATAAGTGTTTATCTATCCAGATGGCTTCTAATTGTATCCGTTAAGTGGTACAGAAAAAAGGGGTTCAACTATAGAAATGTTGTTCTTTTTAGCTCGGAAAAAACAAATACACTTCTTACAAAGTACTTAACAGATCACAAGACTTTGGGATATCATCTGAAAGGGTTTTTTATGATTGATGAATTAATCCATTTGGAAGAAAAAAAGTCAGAATTAAAAGAGTATTTTAATACCCATGAGATTGATGAAGTGTTTATTAATCCTGAAGGTATAAATGAAAAAGTAATGGCTTCCTTCATTGACTTTTGCGAAGATGAATTTATTAAGGTGAAGCTTATATCTGATATAGGTATTGAATTGAATCGAAAGTTAGAAGCTAATAATTATAATCAGTTTTGGTTACTGGAGATTTCTCCCTTGCCATTAGATAGCTGGCAAAACAGATACATCAAGCGAATTGTTGACATTGTGTTTTCATTGATCATCGTTTTAGTAATCTTATCCTGGTTGTTTCCGATTCTTTGGATTATCATTTATATAGAATCAGGCACTCCTATTCTTTTTAAACAATTAAGAAGTGGCAAAAAAAATCAGTCTTTTAATTGTTTGAAGTTCAGAACCATGTATGCAAATGACAAAGCCGACCTTATTCAAACATCAGAAAATGATGAACGGGTAACTAAAGTTGGAAAATTTTTGAGAAAAACTAGCCTGGATGAATTACCACAATTTATCAATGTACTGAAGGGAGAAATGTCTGTAGTAGGCCCCCGCCCTCATATGCTAAAGCATACAAAGGATTTTTCTCAAATTGTAGAAAGGTACTTACAGCGTCATCATGTTAAGCCTGGTATTACAGGTCTTGCCCAAATAAAAGGTTACAGAGGTCAGATTTCGAGTATTCAGGATATTAAAGGAAGGGTCAACTTTGATAAGTTTTATGTTGAAAACTGGTCGTTTTCACTTGATCTAAAAATTATTTTGCAAACAATACGATTTATTTTCAAGCCACATAAAAAAGCATATTAGCTGCAAGCTCTTTAAATGAAAAACTCTTTTCCATTTAAGTATTTATATACCATCGGAGATATTTCAATATTAAATATCTCTATTGTTTTGGCGGCTATGCTTAAATTTAATAATGGCATTAAATACCATTCTGTTCAATATCCTACTCTTTTCGTATTGTTTAATATTCTCTGGCTCCTCTTAATAGCCATTTCCAGACCATATGAATATCACAGAACTGGTAAGGTCTCAAGAAGAATTCGACAAATTATAATTCTTATTGCCATCCATGCCTCTTTAATAGCAGGGTTTTGGGTACTCACCAAGGCATATTATTATTCCAGAGCATTTTTGCTAATGACATACACCTTCTTTTCTCTTAGCTCTGTAATCTTTCATTTATTCCTGTCTTATTTAGAAAGAGCCTATAGGTTAAGTGGGCGTTTTCAGAAAAATGTTATAATAGTTGGTTTAGGTGATCTTGCTAAGGAGTTGGAACTTTTTTTTAGGGCACATCCTGAATTTGGCTATAATTTTATTGGGTATTTTGATGATCATTCTAAAAACTCAAAAGTAAGAGGTTTGGTAAAAAGCAGCTACGACTTTGCAAAATCTAATCGAGTTGAGGAAATTTATTGTTGTATCCCCTATTTGAAATCAGAAGAAATTAAGAAACTAGTCGATTTTGGTGATGAGAATTTTATTAAGGTAAAGCTTATTGCAGATTATAGCGGTTTCTCTTCAAAAGGACTGGAGTTACAACGTTATGATCACATACCGGTTTTGAACGTTAAGAATGTTCCTTTAGATTTTTGGGAAAACAGGTTCGTAAAGCGTCTATTCGATATAGTGTTCTCCTCACTGGTAATTTTGCTTATTTTTCCATGGCTTTATCCCATTGTTGCGCTACTTATAAAGTTAAGTTCCAAGGGGCCTGTTCATTTTATGCAAAGCCGTACCGGACAAGGCAATGACGACTTTGCCTGTTACAAATTCAGGACCATGCGTATAAACGATGAGGCCGATACTAAACAGGCTGTAAAAGGAGATACAAGAATCACGAAAATTGGTGCCTTTTTAAGAAAAACTAGTATTGATGAAATACCCCAATTTATTAATGTATTTCTTGGAGATATGTCGGTCGTAGGCCCCAGACCTCATCCTATGAATTTGAACAGGCAGTTTGAGACCAAAATTGATAAGTTTATGGCACGCCATTTCGTTAAACCCGGAATTACGGGTTTAGCACAGGCTAAAGGATACAGGGGACCGACACTGAAACTTTATCAAATGAGAAACAGGATTAAACTCGACCTTTTTTATATTGAGAACTGGTCATTATGGCTTGATTTGAAAATAATTCTGTTAACTATTTCATCTGTGGCAAAAGGAGACGAAAATGCTTTTTAAATTACTACTTATCTTTTTTACAGCGTTTGTTTCCGGGCTTAGTTTGTATCCCGTATTTATAAGACTATACACAAAAAACAATATTGTTGACAAAAGGGATGTAAGAAAGGTGCACATAAATGAGGTTCCAACAATGGGAGGGGTCCCCATATTCATTGCATTTCTAATTGCCATTTTTATTTGGATATCCTATTCAGAATTACAGGAACAGAGATACCTGATTGGCACTTTGGTTTTTATGTTCTTCGTAGGCCTCCGGGATGATTTTGTGAACCTCAAAGCCTTTACCAAACTTCTTAGCCAGGTGGTGCCTGCCCTGGTTATTTTTTATCTGACAGATATAAAAATAACCTCTATGTATGGGTTTATTTCCTTTGCATCATTTCCCATTTATGTAAGTCTTCCCATAACCATTTTTACAATAATCGTTATTACTAATTCTTTTAACCTTATTGATGGGCTTGATGGGCTTGCTGGCACGGTAAGTATGATTGTTCTTACTTCATTTGGGGTGTGGTTTACGTTAAATGGGGTACATTCATTTGGGCTATTGATGTTTGCCATGGCAGGTTCTGTATTTGCTTTTCTCCAGTATAACTGGCAGCCAGCAAAAATATTTATGGGCGATACAGGCGCCCTTCTTTTAGGTTTCTTTTTCGCCATAGTTTCTATCCGATTTATTAATCTTAACAACGCTCTTTCTGTTGATGATCCCTTAAAGTTTGAAGGAAGCATTGCTACTGCCATAGCAATTCTTATTATCCCTCTTTTTGATACACTTAGAATATTCACCATTCGGGTTATTAGAAGAAAATCACCGTTTGCAGCTGATAAGAACCACACACACCATGTATTGATGCGCCTGGGGTTAACACACGCCCAAACTACTGTTGTACTTGGATTGGTAAATCTTATTTTTATTGGACTTGCCGTAATTTTCAGACATGTAGGTGACAATATTTTAGTACCAGCAATTCTTTTTATTGGGCTTAACTTAAGCCTATTACTTGATTATTTAATTATTAAACAGGTAGTTTCCAAAAAAGGAAAGAAATCCAAAAGCGTCATGGAGATTATTAAATCTTCCCGAAAAGTTTCCTAAAACAAAGCAATACCGCTTTTTCTAGTATTTTTGCAGCACCCAATCAATGAGATATGATGGATATTGAAAGCTTAAAGAAGGAAATTCAAAACTTTGCTGCTTCCTCTCAGGAACAACTGGAGGAGTTCAGAATGCGCTTTATAAGCAGAAAAAGTGTGATAGGTGACCTTTTCGGACAAATGAAAGAGGTGCCCGATGAAGAGAAAAAAAGCTTCGGCCAAAAAATCAATGAACTAAAAAACCTGGCTCAGGATAAATTCAAGGAATTAATAGATGAACTGGAATCTTCAGCAGTCTCCTCCACTTCCTCACATAAAGATTTTACACTCCCTTCCGGATTTGCTCCCTTAGGAAGCTCACATCCTATAACAGCTGTTCGAAACGAGATTATTGACATATTTTCAAAAATTGGATTTAACGTTTCATCAGGACCTGAAATAGAAGATGACTGGCATAACTTTACTGCCTTAAATTTTCCTCCCAATCACCCTGCCAGGGAAATGCAGGATACTTTTTTTATAGAAAAGGACCCTGACATTGCCTTACGCACACATACGTCTTCGGTGCAGATACGCGTGATGGAAAACGAAAAGCCACCCATCCGTACATTGTCTCCAGGTAGGGTATTTAGAAATGAAGCTATTTCTGCCAGAGCACATTGTATTTTCCATCAGGTAGAGGGGCTTTATGTTGACAAGAACGTAAGCTTTGTTGATCTTAAGCAAACCCTTTTCTTTTTTGCTAAGGAAATGTTTGGAGAAAAGACAAAAGTTCGATTCAGGCCATCCTATTTCCCATTTACTGAACCAAGTGCAGAAATGGATATTTCATGCAATATATGCGGGGGCGATGGCTGTAATATTTGCAAGTACACAGGCTGGGTTGAAATTGCAGGTTCCGGAATGGTGGACCCAAATGTGCTTGCAAACTGCAATATTGACCCCGAGGAATATACCGGGTTTGCGTTTGGAATGGGTATTGAACGCATTGCTATGCTCAAATGGCAGATCAATGATTTGCGTTTATTTACTGAAAACGATATACGTTTTCTTGAGCAGTTCAAATCGCTATGAGTACTATAAAAAGTGTTGGAGTTATTGGAGCCGGAACCATGGGTTTAGGTATAGCACAAGTATGTGCAACGGCAGGTTATCCTACGTTCATCTTCGATGCAGATAAAAATGTAGTCGAAAAAGCTCTTCAGGCAATAGAGAAAAATCTGGATAAAGGAATTGAAAAAGGAAAACTAGATTCCTCCCAAAAAACAGCTACGCTTGAAAAACTCCAATTTGTTGAAGAGCTGGAACAATTAAAAGCCGATCTGATAATAGAGGCTATCATAGAAAGGCTGGAGATAAAGCAACAGGTATTCCGAATACTTGAAAAAGTCAATAGCCCGTACTCCATTCTTGCAACCAACACTTCCTCTATTCCAATTACGCAAATTGCCTCATCACTTAAAAACCCTGAAAGGGTCATTGGGTTACATTTCTTCAATCCTGCCCACATAATGAAATTGGTTGAGGTAATTTCCGGAGCTACAACCGATCAAAGTGTGGTGGATCAAATTGTGTTGTTTACCAAAACCATTGGCAAAGTGCCGGTATTAGCTGCCGATTCACCTGGGTTTATTGTAAATCGTGTGGCTCGTCATTTTTACGTTGAAAGCCTAAAGGTTTTGGAAGAAGGAGTATCTGATATTGAAGGCATTGACCGATTGGTTGAGGCCACCGGATTTAAAATGGGTCCGTTTCGGTTAATGGATTTGATTGGAGTGGATACGAACCTAAGCGTCACCAAAAGCATGTTTAATGCGTTTCACCAGGATTCCAAATTCAGGCCAAGCCGGATTCAGCAACAGAAAGTGGATGCCGGACACCATGGCAGAAAAACCGGAAGAGGCTTTTACAAATATTAAAGTTGCTCTCTGATTAGCTTGTCAACCGAATAGCCCTTGGCTTCAGCCTTGAAGTTACGAACCAGCCTGTGGCGCAATGTAGGAGTAGCTATTGCCTGCACATCTTCAATATCCGGAGAATATTTCCCCTTTAAAACAGCATGACATTTAGAAGCCAAAATTAATGTCTGAGACCCTCGGGGCCCCGCACCCCATTCAATGTACTCATTGGTCAAATCGGTAGATACGGAAGAACCAGGCCTTAGTTTGTGCACCAGATTAACAGCATAATTAATCACATTGTCTGCAACAGGAACCCTTCTGACCAAATGCTGAAACCGGGATATTTCCTCTCTTGAAACTATCTTGTTCACTTTCACCTCCTCATCATTTGTGGTAAGGCTTACGATCTCCTTCTCTTCCTCCATACTTGGGTAGTCCAATAGAATATTGAACATAAACCTATCCAACTGTGCTTCTGGTAACGGGTATGTTCCCTCCTGCTCAATAGGGTTTTGAGTTGCCAGCACAAAGAATGGTAGTGGTAAATCGTAGTGTTTTCCTGCAATGGTCACCCCTTTTTCCTGCATTGCTTCTAACAGGGCGGCCTGGGTTTTGGGCGGTGTTCTGTTAATTTCGTCTGCCAAAATAATATTGGCAAAAACAGGTCCTTTGGTAAATTGAAAATTTCGTTCCTTATCGAGCATTTCCGATCCTAAAATATCTGAAGGCATCAGGTCAGGGGTGAACTGAATCCGGTTGAACGAAAGGTCTAATACTTTGGAAAGTGTTTGTATAAGCAGGGTTTTAGCCAACCCGGGAACGCCCACAAGTAAGGAGTGCCCCTGGCTAAAAATGGAAATTAGTAATTGGTCAACGGTATCATCCTGACCCACAATTTTTTTAGATATTTCCCTTTTCAGGTCATCATATGCCTTGTGCAACGAATCGGCTAGTTCAACTTCATTAGCTACTTGTGTCATCAGGCTATTCCTCTAAAATATGGCAGTTCTTAAAGTCGTCATCAACGTAAATATACACTCTATCTTTCGAATCCATTACCCACTGCACCTCTGCCCTGCCCTTCTTCTCATTAAGTGCAGCCTGCTGTATTTTCTGCCAGTCAATTTTCAAATCTGCCTGATGTGGCTCATGCCTGCTTTTATAATAAACTATTCTTACCGCTTCCTTACCATCTCCCATCCTAAAACTAATGGGTTTTGAAATGGTACCCACCTGCATGGTATCCAGCATAAAATAAACCGTAGGATCAAGCTGATCTACTGAAATTCTTGTAGAGCCAAAATCATCCAGAAAATATCCTCCGCTTGGTGCTGAAAACTTATCATCTGAAAGATCCTTAGCTGCCTTTTCAAAAGCTATTTTTTCATCCAGAACCTGCTGACGAATACTATCTAATTCATGCTCTGCCATTCCAATGTCGAGATCGGAAGATGAGGGAATGATTAAAATATGTCTCGAACGAAATTCATTACCTCTTCGCTCAAGTAGTTGAATAAGATGAAAGCCAAAGTCTGTCTCAATGGGGTCTGATATCTCGCCTACTTTCATTTGGAAACATGCTGCTTCGTACTCAGGCGCCAGCTCACCCCTTTTATACCAGCCAGGAAGCTCACCTCCGGTTCGTGCCGAACCCGGATCCATTGAATACTTTTGTGCCAACTCACCAAAATCAGCCCCACCTTCGATTTGACGTTTTATATCAAACATTTTGCTTTGCACCTCTTTCTTCTGTTCTTTACCAATTTTGGCAATCTTTACAATTTGTGAAACCTCCACTTCCTCAGAAAAATATGGCAGACTGTCTTTGGGTATCCTGTTAAAAAACTTTTTAACCTCGGAAGGGGTAATCGTTACGTCTTCTGAAATCTTGTCCTTCATTCGCTGGGCTACCATTTGATCGTGCATATCATCACGCATTTCGTCTCTTATATCGGCCAATGGCTTACCGTAATACTCTTCAAGAGCACCCGCTGACCCACCAGACTGAGCTATGAAATACTGCATTCTTCTTTCCAATTGAGCCTCCACCTCTTCATCGCTTACTTCCACAGAATCCACCTCAGCAATGGCCAGCAGCATTTTTGATGTTATCAATGAGTGCAGAATCTCACATCTTGGACTTGGACCTGTAATGGCGCCTCTGGAAGCCATATCAAGATACATATACTCAATGTCTGACAGCAATATTATGTTGTCATCTACCTTGGCAACAATCTCATCAATTACCTCTGGTTTAGAGTCCTGACCAAAAGCACTACCTGCCAATAGAAGCAGGGATATTGCCATACTACCTATATATCTCAAATGAATTTTGCTTAATCGCTTCATTATAAACTTCTTTCTCTAAATCTTTTGCTAACGCTATTTTTCGTTTATTGATAATAATATCTCTTATCTGATCTCTAACTACATCAAGTGGAGCTATATCGTCTGTTTTTTTGTATTCGGTTATAACAAGAAAATACTTGTAGGTATCATCCGATGCTTCTGCATACTTTCTGTTGCGGAGAAACTGAACCGTATTAGGAATTTCGGCAAAGGGCGATCCCTTTACCAGATCATCGAAATTTATCCAAACAGAGTCTTCAAGGGTATAGTTAGCAGCATAACCAAAACATAACTCCTGTAGTTTTTCTTTATTTTTTTCCTGAGTAGAAAAGATCAATTTCTTAACATCTCCAATCTTAGGAACACTGGAAGCCATCTTTACATATTTCCCCCTGATAATATTCTGCTTCAAAGGGAAGTTATCCAAATTGGCATTGTAATATTCCTGTATTTCCTCCTCACTTACATTTTTATCAAGATGTTGGTTGATATAATATGCCTGGTACTGATAAGCTATCAGACTATATCTGTAATCAAGTATTTTGCGTTGAATATCCGCTTCATCAAAATCTATTTTGGCTTTTGCCTCATCAATGAGAAGCTGTTTGCGTACCCAGTTATTGATGTAGATAGCCACTCTGCCTGCACTATCTGTTTTTGAAGTTCCTTCCGGCACTATTCCTTCCAGATCTGTTTCGTACAGGTAGGCATTATGCACTCTGGCAACAGGCTTTTTCTCAGGAGGTTTGGTTTCGTCCTGCTTTTTTACCTGCAACAATTCACAACTACACAATACTGTGAGTGTGAATAGGGCCAGTAGGCTATTTGTTTTCTTTAAAGTGCGCATACACCTTTTTTAATTCCTTCTTATTGATACTAACTGGATACTTGTTTCTCAATTGTTCAACCCACTCCTTATCCAATTCATTCTGGTACTCTGTAATTACTTTCCCTTTCACTTCACTCAATGGAAGCAACATATTTGCTTTTCCTGTACGAACCCAATACCAGGTATCACCTAATTTCAAAGGGTTACTGTTTCTGCTAGCCAATGCTGAAACCACCCGATTCCAAACAGCTTCCTTTTTGGAAACAACGTGCAAAGTTAATGGACTTATATTGTATTCTTCCAAAAGATTGGCTTTTAGCATTTCCCAGTCGGTAGAATCCTGGCTAACCTGTAGAATAACACGATCAATTACGTCTTCAGAGCTTGAATTAAATATGGTTGTGTCCATTCTATACGCCTTGTAGTTGTTTTTATGTTTTTCATAAAACGTTTCTAAGCCTAATGTATCCGTCATGGATTTGTTCCAGACTGAGTCTTCCATAATTGAAAAAAGCAAAATCCCATCATAGTATTCATTTACTAAGTACCTGTACTCCGGATATTTCTCAGCCAGGTGTTGTTTCTCATAATTAATAACTAAAGAATCTTCAAAAGCAGC
>JAGQYJ010000047.1 GCA_020436145.1 Cyclobacteriaceae bacterium
AGAGTTGGGCATAACTACTGAAAATGTTGTGAATGCAGTTTTATCATACGATAAATCGAAAGAATATGTCTAAGAAAAAGAAAATAGCCCCTTCAATACTTTCTGCCGATTTCTGGAAACTGGGAGAAGATGTGATGATGGTAGAAAAGGGAGGAGCAGATGTGGTTCATGTGGACGTAATGGATGGCCATTTTGTGCCCAACATAACCATTGGGCCTTTGATAGTTAAGGCCTTAAAAGGAAGGACTTCTCTACCCTTGGATGTGCATCTTATGATTAAGAATCCGGGATTATATCTTGAAGATTTTATCAAAGCCGGGGCAGATTATCTAACAGTGCACTATGAAGCATCAACGCATCTGCACCGCGAAATACAAGTGATTAAGCAAGCAGGTGTTAAGGCCGGAGTGGCATTGAATCCACATACGCCTGTATCTGTTTTGGAAGATATAATTGAGGAGCTTGACCTTGTATTAATTATGTCAGTTAATCCGGGTTTTGGTGGACAAAAGTATATTCCTAATTCAGCCAAAAAATTAAAGCAGATTAAAAGCTTGATAGCTGAAAAAGGCCTGGAGCATATTGAAATTGAAGTTGATGGGGGAGTGAAAGAAGAAAATATAGCTGAAATAGCGGCAGCAGGAGCCGATATTTTAGTAGCCGGCTCGGCTATTTACGGAGCTGAAGATCCAATTGCTGTTATTCAGTCAATGAAACAAAGATTGGAACCAATTGAAGTATAGTGATTAATTAACCTAACAATAATAAAATGGCTTTAATAACCCTTAGACAACTTTTGGACCATGCAGCTGAGTATGGCTATGGTGTCCCGGCCTTTAATGTGAACAACCTGGAGCAGATCCAGGCTATTATGCAGGGAGCCAAGCGCACTAACTCACCTGTAATTTTGCAAGCCAGCAGAGGAGCGAGAAAGTATGCAGGCGACATTTTTATTAAACATTTGGTAAATGCGGCTGTTGAAATGTATCCTGACATCCCGATCGTTTTGCATCAGGATCATGGTAATAACTATACAACCTGCCTCACGGCCATAGCCAGCAATTTTACGAGTGTAATGATGGATGGTTCGTTGGAGGAAGATGCTAAAACTCCTTCATCTTTTGAGTACAATGTGGATATAACAAAACGTGTGACCGAAATGGCCCACTCAATTGGTGCCTCGGTTGAAGGTGAATTGGGCTGTCTTGGTTCCTTGGAAACGGGTGAAGGAGATAAAGAAGACGGTCATGGATTTGAAGGGAAGCTTTCCAAAGATATGCTTTTAACGGACCCTGATCAGGCATATGATTTTGTAACACAAACACAAGTAGATGCGCTTGCCGTGGCTATTGGCACATCACATGGCGCTTACAAGTTTACGCGTAAACCTGACGGTGATATTTTGGCAATTGATGTAGTAAAAGCCATTAATCAAAAACTGCCTAACGTGCATTTGGTTATGCATGGTTCCAGCTCCGTTCCACAGGATTTACAGGACATTATTAATGAATATGGAGGAGAGATGCCGCAAACGTATGGTGTGCCTGTAGAAGAAATTGTTAGAGGTATAAAGCACGGGGTAAGGAAAGTAAATATTGATACGGATTGCCGGATGGCAATAACCAGCCAAATGCGCAGAATTGCCTTTGAAAATAAAACGGAGTTCGACCCCAGGAAATTTACACTTCCAGGAACTCAAAAAATGCAAGAGCTGGTAGAAAGCCGGTACGCAGCATTTGGCACAGCAGGTAATGCCAGCAAAATAAAGCCCATTTCTTTAACAGAAATGACCAAAAGGTATTCTTCTGGAGAACTTAAACAAAACTAATTTTTCATACCAACTATAAAAGCGAAACCTATGGACCAATCTTCAAGATACGCCAATTTAAACCTCAAGGAAGAGGAGCTGATTGCAAATGGTGAACACGTGCTTGTTTACTATAAAATGAAACCCAGTGCCAACCATTATAAAGACCCCGGAAGCATGGAAGACTACCTTGCAGCTGCAGCTCATTTTGCTGCGGAATCATCTACCGGGACTAATGTTTCTGTGAGCACAACCGATGATTTCACCAAAAGTGTAGATGCGCTTGTATATGACGTGGACCCCAAGAATGAAGACATGAAAATTGCTTACCCTGTTGAATTGTTTGACAGGAATATAAGGGACGGAAGAGCAATGATTGTTTCGTTTCTTACACTGGCAATTGGAAACAACCAGGGTATGGGAGATGTGGCACATGCTAAAATGCATGATTTTTATGTACCTCCTAAGTTCCTTCAATTGTTTGATGGCCCATCTAAAGGCATTGCAGACTTGTGGCGTGTACTTGGCCGACCGGTTGTAGATGGTGGCTTTATTGTCGGTACCATTATTAAACCAAAGCTTGGGTTGCAACCCAAACCATTTGCAGATGCTGCCTATGATTTTTGGCTGGGTGGTGATTTTATTAAAAACGATGAGCCTCAGGGGAACCAGCTTTTCTCACCCATGAAAGAAACCATACCTCTGATAGCTGATGCACTAAAACGCGCCCAGGACAAAACAGGGCAGGCTAAGTTATTCTCAGCTAATATTACTGCAGACGACCCTTTTGAGATTATAGCCAGGGGAGAGTATATCCTTGAACAGTTTGGAGAAAACGCAAGCCATGTTGCTTTCCTTATTGATGGATATGTGGGAGGTCCCACAGCAATTACTACGGCAAGAAGGTATTTTCCAAATCAGTTTTTGCACTACCACCGTGCGGGTCACGGAGCGGTTACATCTCCATCAGCCAAGCGTGGGTATTCGGCTTTTGTGCTTTCTAAAATGTCAAGATTGCAAGGAGCTTCGGGTATTCATACAGGTACCATGAGTTTTGGTAAAATGGAAGGGGAGAAAAGCGATAAACAAATTGCCTACATGATTGAGCAGAATTCTGCAGATGGGCCAATGTACCATCAGGAATGGGAAGGGATGAAACCAACTACACCCATAATATCTGGTGGTATGAATGCTTTGCGAATGCCGGGTTTCTTTGAAAACCTGGGTCACTCCAATGTGATTATGACAGCCGGAGGTGGTTCGTATGGTCATATTGATGGTGCAGCTGAGGGAGCTCGCTCACTACGCCAGGCCGAGCAATGTTGGAAACAAGGGGCAAATCCAGTGGAATTTGCTAAAGAAAACAAGCAATTTGCACGTGCCTTTATCTCGTTTGAGAATGATGCTGATAAGCTTTATCCGGGATGGAGAGAGCAGTTGAATGGATACCTCGATTAGTTTAGATTAAGTTTTGAGAGAACTAGGCTCGCCTTTTTTAAAGGCGGGCTTTTTATTTTCTTAAGATCAAAATA
The DNA here is from genome assembly GCA_020436145.1 of Cyclobacteriaceae bacterium. Taxonomy (GTDB): domain Bacteria; phylum Bacteroidota; class Bacteroidia; order Cytophagales; family Cyclobacteriaceae; genus JAKISE01. Next base: position 3,340 of record JAGQYJ010000047.1, read on the forward strand.
CTTCAACACTTTATTTACTTATATTTATTAAGAAATCATTTATAAAATTGAGAGGCTTATTGAAAACGATATTCTTGAGCTTAATGCTTGTTTTGGGCCCTAATTTGCATGCTCAGAATAAAGGGATTAAAAATTTGTATGCCAGATTTTCATTAACTGGTGGAAGTTATTTTGGCGGCAAAGTGTCATTAGATGCAGATTTTTGTAATCCATTGTTCATGTCTTTTGGTTATACCAATCAAGTTAGAAGAGCTCATGATTTGCCTAATGACTTCCAAGGAACTGTCTTTGGAATATTTCCGACTGCACCTTTGGAAGAAATCAACTTTGTTTACTTATCTACTGGTAGATATTGGATTTTTGAAAACTCGAACTTTAGGCTTAATGCTAATGCAGGTATTGGAATAGCTACATATTTTTATCCAATTAATTTTCAAAAGCTTACAACACCCAAACTTTTTACGAACGAGAACTACTCGTATGAAAAACAGAAGGAAGACAGACCTGGGTTGATCTTAAATTTATCTATTGATAACATTCCATTTCGAGGAATAGGTTCTTCTTTGGGAACTACTTTGTTTGTGTTTAATGATATGGCTTCTTTTAGTTTAGATTTATCTCTTTTGTTGGGTCGTGTAAATAAAGATGCAACTTCTAAGTACAATCCATTTGAATAGTTGAATTAATCTTGGTTTAACTTATTGTACCTAATACTATGGCTAAATTTTTCGATACATTGACTCCACTAATAAAAGAGTTTATTTCACAGCAAAAGGTGTTTTTTGTGGCAACGGCAGCAAAAGAGGGAAGGATAAATCTTTCCCCCAAAGGAATGGACACCGTTCGTGTGTTAGATGATAATCGAATTATGTGGTTGAATTTGACCGGAAGCGGCAATGAAACGGCTGCTCATCTTCTTCAGGAAAACCGCATTACTATAATGATGTGTTCTTTTACCGAAAAGCCACTCATTCTACGCTTATATGGCTCCGCTAAGGTGTATCATCCTTCTGATTCTGAATGGGGAAATTACATCGATCAATTTCCTGCATTGGCCGGCAGTCGTCAACTATTCGATATGAAAATTGAATCCGTTCAAACCTCATGTGGTTGGGCGGTGCCATTTATGGAATTTGCAGGTGAGCGAACTCAGTTGGTTGAGTCTTCTGAAAAGAAGGGGCAAGAAATGACAAAGGTGTACTGGAAAGAGAAAAACAGCATAAGTATAGATGGGTTCCCAACCGGAATATAGAAATGTCAATAATTCCAGTTATGAACTTGGAAAATCGTATATAGCATCGTATGTTTGTCGTATATTAAATACGATAATGAAAGTTACAGCTTTAATACCAGACGAATTAGTAAAAGAAGTAAAGAAAGTTTCAGGAGGTAAAAACATCACGGAGAGTTTAATTATTGCATTGAAATTTTACTTAAACTCCAGACGCCTGGATAAAACCTTAGAACAGATTGAAAAGGAACCTATGCAATTTAATGAAGATTTTACTGCGTATGGCATTCGTCAAATCAATCGCAACAGATGATATTGGTTGATACATCAGTATGGATTTCTTTCTTAAAAAATGATGATCCTGATTTGGGGGATATTTTGAAGAAATATCTGAAAAGAAATGATGTGTTTACTGTTTCGGCTGTTTTTGGTGAACTTTTTCAGGGAGTAAAGAACAAGCGAGAATGGGATATTCTTCAAATCTTGTGGTCAAGTTTGCCTAAGGTGGAGGAAGAAGGTTTGTTTATTAAAGCCGGTCAGTTATCGAATAAGCACAAATTGTATGCAAGCGGGGTTGGATTAATTGATTGCTATTTGTTAGCTGCCTGTCTGGACAACAAACTTGCCCTTTGGACTTTGGATAAAAAGTTACAAAAAGCATTTGACCAGGTAACTACTTGATTAGACCTAAACCACTACATTCACAATTTTTTTAGGAACAACAATTACTTTTTTAGGAGTTTTACCCCCAGTCCACTTTTGAACAGTTTCATTAGCCAGTACTTCAGCTTCAATCTGGTCTTTGGGTACATCCATTCCAAAAGTTATTTTGGCGCGCATTTTACCATTCACCATAATGGGATAATCAAAATCGGCTTCTTTCAAATACTCCTCATTGTAGGCAGGATAACTAGCTCTGTTGATGGAGTCCTTATGGCCTAGTTTGTGCCAGATTTCCTCAGCAATATGAGGGGCAAAAGGAGAGAGGATGATGGTTAGCTCCTCAAGCACTTTTCTGTTGTTACAATTTTGCGCGGTCAGCTCATTTACACAAATCATAAAGGCACTCACAGAGGTATTTAAAGAAAGATTCTCAATATCATCGTGTACCTTTTTAATGGTTTTGTGGAGCGTTTTTAGCGATTCTCGTGATGGTTCATTATCTGAAACAGCAAATTGCCCGTCTTTATGGAATAAGTTCCAGTACTTCTTCAGGAACTTATATACTCCATCCACACCATTAGTATTCCATGGTTTGAATTGCTCAATGGGACCCAGAAACATTTCATATAATCGAAGTGTGTCTGCACCGTATTGTTCAATCATATCGTCCGGATTTACCACATTGTATTTGGATTTGGACATCTTTTCAATCTCCCACCCACAGATGTATTCACCTGAACGTTCGGGTATGATGATTGCATCCTTGAGATGTGGCCTCCACTCCTTGAAAGCTTCCACATCAAGGATATCATTCCTAACTAACGAAACATCTACGTGTATTGCTGATATAGCTTTCAGGTCAAGGTTTTCAATTGTCAAGTTTAAACCGGGATATTGCTTGTTTAGCTTATCAATTTGATAGTCGACAATACTTTCAATATACTCATAGGTTTCAATATGCTTTTGATGATCCAGCATTTGATCCCTCAGGTTCTTCGAAATGTATATTTCAGGCAGAGCAATATGCTTGAAATCAGGATGTACATTATGAAAAGAAGTTCTGGCTGCATACACAAAGTTGGAGCGGCCTTGGATCATTCCCTGGTTAATCAGTTTTTTGAATGGTTCATCTACAGTTACATAACCCATGTCGTACAAAAACTTAGTCCAGAAACGGCTATACAATAAGTGCCCAGTGGCATGCTCCGAACCTCCAATATATAAATCAACATTTTTCCAATACTCTTGAGCCCCTTTACTAACAAACTCGTTTGGATTTTTAGCATCCATGTACCGGAAGAAATACCAGCTTGAACCCGCCCAGCCTGGCATGGTACTTAACTCATAATCATATTTGCCTTTAAATTTCCAATCTTTGGCCCTGCCCAAAGGGGGCTCACCCGTTTCGGTAGGTTTATACTCATCAATAGAAGGAAGTTCTAAAGGTAGATCTTCAAAAGGGACAGGTATGGGCATGCCATCTTTATAATAAACAGGAAAAGGCTCGCCCCAATATCGTTGGCGCGCATATATGGCATCGCGCATACGGTACTGTACTTTGGCATTTCCAATGCCTAATTCACGCAATTTATCAATAGCTGTCTTAGTGGCTTCTTCGTAACCAAGCCCATTCAGGATACCTGAATTGATCATTTTACCTTCTTTGGTAGGGTCAGCTTCCTCTTCAATATTGGCACCCTCAATTATTGGAGTAATAGGAAGATTGAAATGCTTGGCAAACAGGTAATCCCGTTGGTCACCGGCCGGAACAGCCATTACCGCTCCGGTTCCATATCCTGCCAACACATAGTCAGCCACCCAAATGGGCACTTTTGCCCCTGAAAAAGGATGAATGGCGTAGCTGCCCGTAAACACACCTGAAACCTTTTTCACTTCGCTCATGCGCTCACGTTCGGAACGATTTCGGGCTACTTCCACATACTTTTCTACCTCGTTCCTGTGCTCTTCTGTGGTCAAAACATCCACCAATTCACTTTCTGGAGCAATGCTTACAAACGTTACTCCATAAATGGTATCAATTCGAGTAGTGAATACATGAATTAGCTCTTCACGATTTTCTACTTCAAAGTAGAATTCCGCACCAATGGATTTGCCAATCCAGTTGCGTTGCATTTCCTTCATGGGTTCCGGCCAATCTATTTTATCGAGACCACTTAGCAGGCGATCTGCATATGCAGAAATACGCAAGTTCCACTGGGGCATAACCTTGCGTTCTACAGGATGGCCGCCTCGCTCCGAAAAACCATCTTTTACTTCATCATTGGAAAGAACCGTACCAAGAGCAGGGCACCAGTTTACGGTGGTGTCAGCCCTATATGCTAAGCGATAATTCAGTAGAAAATCGGACTTTTCCTTTTCAGAATAAGCTTTCCATGTTCCTGCATCTATAATGGGCGTATTTTCTGAACAAGTTGCAGAAAGATTACTATTTCCTTCATTTTTCAGTATTTCAATAAGCTCTGAAACAGGTCGGGCCTTATCCGTATTTAAATCGTACCATGAATTAAATAACTCAATGGTGATCCATTGTGTCCATTTATAATAATCAGGGTCGCACGTCTGTACTTCAGTGCTCCAGTCAAATGAAAAACCTATATTCTTTAACTGTTCTTTATAACGGGCTATATTTTGTTCTGTAGTTATGGCAGGATGCTGGCCGGTTTGAATAGCATATTGTTCTGCAGGTAACCCAAAGGCATCGAATCCCATTGGGTGCAAAACATTATAGCCTTGTAATCTTTTAAAACGGGATACGATGTCAGAGGCAATATACCCGAGTGGATGCCCCACATGAAGTCCGGAGCCCGAAGGGTAGGGGAACATATCAAGAGAATAAAACTTCGGCTTTTCAGGATCAACCTTAGCTTTATATATTTCACTCTTATTCCAAATCTCCTGCCACTTAGGCTCTATTTCTTTAAAATTGTATACTGACATCTAATCTTCTTACTACAAATTAAGCCGCAAAAATAGTTGTTTTAGTTTGAATTAAGAGGTTTTGCGAGATAAGAGTACTTGCTTGGTGTATCACTTTTTATTAGTGGAAATATAATTGAAAACGCGTTCGTAAATCAACTTAAACCAAAATGTGTAGCTTTCCGGACTTTGCGCAATATCGTCTTTTATTTCTTCAATAGAAGCATATTTCCACTCACCAACTTCTTCAGGATTGGGAAGCGGGTTTGCATTGAACGTGCCAATAAATACATGGTCAAGTTCATGTTCAATTAATCCGTTATCAAATTCTGCCTTATAGATAAAAGAAAACAGGGGAGACAGACTGGTGGAGATTCCCATTTCTTCCTTCAAACGATTCTGGGCAGATTTTATTAGAAATTCTCCAGGGGAAGGATGGCTGCAGCAGGTATTCGTCCATAATCCACCAGAATGGTATTTTTCATCTGCTCTTTTTTGTAAAAGAAGCTGGCCTTGATCGTTGAATAGAAAAATAGAAAAGGCTCTATGCAGAAGCCCTTTTTTGTGTGCTTCAAGCTTTTCAGAAATTCCTGTTTGGTTATCTTTAGTATCTACAAGTATTACGTTGCTCAAAATCATTAGCTGGTAAAAAAGTCAAAAATATTACCAATGGCGCTGCTATCTGCTTTGTAGATTTCGGTATAATGACACTGTGTACAACTTACCGTAGTGAATCTTTTGTTTTGGATGTCAAGTAGTTTCGTCCATATTCCCCCGGTTGCTCTAAATTCGTCTGTTTCAAAAGTTGTATTCCCGCATTTCGGGCATTTGTAATTAGCATGCTCCATTTTTGTCTTTTTATATCTTCCATAGCAAACAAGTAACTATTTATTTAGCTATACTTTAATAATAGATTGATTTTCAATATTATATAAATTCAAATAGTATATAGATTATTATGATCAAGAGCATAACAATATACATAATCAGGTCTACACGAATATAGTTTTTATACTTTCTGTAAAGTTCTTTGATCGTTTTCATTGCCTTTTTAAAAATAATTAGGATTATTATAAAATATCTGAACAGTCACAGATTTTTATACCATGCGTGAACTGGCAAATAAAAAAGCTAAATTCGGAACTGCCCCTGTTTATTTTACTGCAATATCTACCATTCTTGGGGCCATCATGTTCTTACGTTTTGGGTATGCTGTAGGCAATGTTGGTTTTGCCGGCACCTTAATGATAATCCTATTTGGGCATATGGTTACCATTCCTACCGGAATGGCCATTGCGGAAATCGCTACCAACCAACGCGTACGGGGAGGTGGAGAATACTATATTATGTCTCGTTCATTTGGTATTAATATAGGTGCTTCCATTGGTATTGCTTTGTACTTGTCTCAGGCTATAAGCGTAGCTTTTTATTTGATTGCCTTTGCTGAAGCATTTGACCCTTTACTGGATTGGCTCCAGTCTAATTACCATTTTGTAATTGCTGATAAACGACTTATAAGCATGCCAGCCTTAATTCTTGTGGGTATTCTGATGCTGACAAAAGGGGCTAATCTGGGTGTTACCACTTTGTATGTCGTGGTAGCAACCCTTTTCCTCTCTCTTATTAGTTTCTTTTTAGGTGGACCAACAGATGCAGTTGCCACTACGGGCCTCCATTTCTTTTCTACAGTAGAAGAGCCTGATGGTTTCTTTAAAGTGTTTGCTATTTGTTTCCCAGCATTTACCGGGATGACTGCCGGGGTTGGACTATCAGGAGATTTAAAAGATCCGAAGCGATCCATTCCTATCGGAACACTGGCTGCGACATTTTCCGGGCTTATAATCTACGTTTTTATCGCCTATAAATTGACAATTTCCGCTTCGGCAGAGGACTTAAATGCAGATCAGTTGATTATGCAAAAAATTGCTGCCTGGGGGCCAATTATTCCTATTGGCTTGGCAGCAGCAACAGTATCATCAGCTTTAGGAAGTATCATGGTGGCCCCAAGAACGTTACAAGCACTGTCTGCAGATAAGGTTTTTCCATCGGTGTCTTTGAACAAATGGTTGTCTAAGGAGCGTGGGGTAAATAATGAACCTTTTAATGCGACTCTTCTAACTGTTGCAATAGCTGCCATTTTTATTGCTATGGGAAGTGTTGATAGCGTTGCCAGTGTGATATCTATGTTTTTTATGGTGACCTATGGAGCCATATGCCTTATTTCCTTTTTACAACATTTTGCCTCAGACCCGGCCTACAGACCAGACTTTAAATCGAAGTGGTACATCTCTCTGCTTGGCTTTGTACTTACCAATTATCTGATGTTTAAAATGCACCCCGGCTATGCGTTTTTGTCAATTGTAGTTATGGTTGCCCTTTATTTCATGGTAGCAAATACACGCAAGCGATTTACGGGAATGGCTAAGGTATTTCAGGGGGTTATTTTTCAGATAAATAGAAAACTGCAGGTGTTTATACAGGCAACAGATAAGGATAATGATAACTGGCGTCCATCGGTAATTTGTATTTCTCCGGACTTCTTCAAGAGGCCAACAGCATTTACCTTAATGAGGTGGTTGTCTCACCGTTCAGGCTTTGGCACGTATTTGCATTATATAGAGGGTTATCTTTCAAAAGAAACCAACAGGGAGGCAAGGGATACATTAAACAGGTTGATTAAACTCTCTGGTGTAAGTAAGAGCAACGTGTTTTTGGACACGTTAATCTCTCCTTCATTTACAAGTGCAGTTGCTCAAGCCATTCAGTTACCAAGTGTTTCCGGTAAGGAGACAAATACCATTCTATTTGAGTTCTCACGTGAAGCGCCTGAATTCCTGCCTTCTGTAATTCAAAACCTGTCCCTTGTTAAGGCTACGGATTACGATGTATGTGTGCTTTCCTCTACACAAAAGAATTTTGGAATTATGAATTCCATTCATATATGGATTACCCCCAATGACCTGGAAAACGCAGGATTAATGATACTGTTGGGCTACGTTATTTTAGGGCACCCTGACTGGAGAAGAGGAGAATTGAAAATCACGGCCATCTTTCCTGAAAATGAAATATCTGAATTTGAAAAGGACTTAAAAGAGATGATAAAAGCTGGAAGATTACCTGTTTCACCTCATAATATTGAGCTGATTGAACAGAAGGAGGATGTGAGTATGAGAGATGTAATCGTACAAAAGTCCAAAGATGATGATTTACTTGTTCTGGGATTTGGTTATGAACGATTAAAGCAGTCGGGTGAGGACTTTTTTATAGGATATGAGGGAGTTGGAAATATTTTATTCGTTCATGCCGCCAAAGAGCGCGCAATAGATACCTATGATTAAGAAAAACGTTTTTGGCTGGGCATCATTGACAGGTTTGCTGTTAATTGCAATAAGTGCATGGATGATGATTGTCAGCCGGTCTGCAAGCATGTATGCTATATGGTTGCCACATGGATTCAGAACGCCAATTCTTGCATTGGAATTTGCTTCCAGCAATACGGAAATAGCCAAAATGCTGGAGAGCTTTTCACCTGAACTTATTCAAAGTTTGTGGCTTTCAACACAAATTGACATGCTTTTTTTGTTGGTGTATAACCTGTTTTTAATTTTTGTGATCAATAGCATTTACAGTATAACAGGCTTGCAGCAGTATAAGTGGTTATCATTGCTTCCCTTATTGATTTTACTGGCAGATGCTATGGAAAACATGCAGCTGTTCTATGCGCTGGACGGTATGGAGGTCAACATGCACGTTCTTAAAATATCAACATGGGTGAAATGGATTGGGCTTTCAATAGCTTTTATAGCTATTGGCAGGTTTCTTATTACAACCGACAGATATTACGACAGGATATTAGCATTAAGCACTTTTGCAACCCTTCCCATAGGGATTTGGGCCATGTTTAGCCATAGTGGAGTTAATGAGGTATTCGCCATGCTTTTCTACCTGTTATTCCCAATGACTATACTTTATACCTGGTTTTCAGGCATAAGAAAGGCCATTTAATCTTTTTCCATTTTTCTTTTCAACTGAACTGGTTCGGTACCTGTGTTTTTCTTCATCCGAATGAGGATCATTTGTACGGAAAGTGAAAAGGCAACGGCAGAATAAACATATCCTTTTGGAACATGCGTATGAATGGCATCCAATACAAGTGTAAATCCGATTAAGATTAAAAAGGCAAGGGCTAATATTTCCAGGGATGGATGTTTCCTAATAATATCACTGATCTTCTCAGCAAAAATCATCATAATAACTATTGCTACAATTACTGCTATTATCATCAATATAACCTGATCTGTAAGCCCTATGGCTGTAAGGATGGAATCAAACGAAAAGATAATATCGAGCATTATTATTTGCACAATTGCCATAAAAAAATTACTTACATTACTGTCTCGTTCTCTTTTAGCACCAGGGCCTTCCATCTTACTACTGATCTCAGATGTGCTTTTGGCAATCAGAAATAAGCCACCGATTAGTAGAATCATATCCCTTGCACTAAACGCGAATTTTCCAATGGAAAACAATGGGTGGGTAAAGCTAATGAGCCATGTTATTGTTAATAATAAAAAGACACGGAATCCCATTGCTAATGTTAACCCCGTTACTCGAGCTCTTTTTTGAAGCTTATGGGGTAACTTGTTAGTTACTATTGAGATAAATATAATGTTATCAACGCCAAGTACAATTTCAAGAATAATAAGAGTGAGTAATGCAACGTAGGTTTCGGGATGAAGAAATATTTCCATATATAAAGGTAAGGAGGAAGATTAGGTCAACTGATCAGGCTGCAAAGATAAAAATCAAACTTAATAGTGACGTGTTTGTTATTGATAATTGCCTGTGGATGGTTACGAATTGCAAAAGGGTACTCTTATATTTGCGGCTTTATTATTATGGTAGGAACAAAGAAAGTTGTCGTTATAATGCCTGCATACAATGCAGGACAGACATTGAAACAAACATGGGAAGAAATTCCTTTTGACCTTGTTGATGAGGTTATTTTAACGGATGACAGAAGTACTGATAATACGGTAACTGTTGCCAGAGAACTGGGTATTCATCATATAATTGAGCATGATACCAACAGGGGATACGGAGGCAATCAGAAATCGTGTTATGATAAAGCTGTTGAAGTAGGTGCCGATATTATAATTATGCTTCATCCAGATTACCAATATACACCCAAGCTTATTCAGTCGATGGTGTACCTGATGGCCAATGATGTGTATCCGGTGGTAATTGCTTCCCGAATTTTAGGAAAGGGAGCACTTAAGGGAGGCATGCCTTTGTACAAGTACATAGCCAATCGTTTCCTTACGTTAAGCCAGAACCTGCTCATGAATCAAAAACTTTCAGAGTACCATACTGGTTACAGAGCTTACACAAGAGAAGTACTTGAAGCGATTGATTACAACAACTATTCTGATGATTTCATTTTTGACAACCAGTTCCTGGCTGAAATTCTGTATCGTGGTTTTGAGGTTGCCGAAATAACCTGCCCAACCAAGTATTTTGACGAAGCGTCATCCATAAATTTTGTTCGAAGCAGTAAATATGGTTTGGGCGTGCTGGCTGTTTCAATAAAGTATTTCTTTAAACGAATGTTGGGCAGCTCCAAATGATGGTTCGGATTAAGAAAACAATTTTTGAATACAAGTCCTTTTTCTACTTGTATTTTACTTTTTTAGTTATAGCCGGGCTTGCTCTGGTAATTTTTTCAAAAGAAGAAACCTTTTTTTTTGTGAATAGTCGCTTTTCCTCAATGGCCGATTTCTTTTTTAGGGGTATTACAGGACTAGGAGATGGGCTATTTTTTGCATTAATCACCCTGGTGCTGGCTATATACCGGTATCGTCTGGCACTGATGGGTTTAGTCATCTTTCTGAGCTCTTCTTTAGTTGCCCAGGGACTCAAGAATACATTATTCAGTGGTTTTAAACGACCTTATGGTGTTTTTGGGGATGACAGTAGGCTTCACTTAGTTGAGGGGGTAGCCGTATATGTCAAAAACAGTTTTCCATCTGGCCATACTACTACTGCCTTTGCATTGGCAGTTTTCCTGGTTCTGGCTTTTGGATTAAAGAGAAGTGGCTGGTTGCTTGCGTTGGCCGCCATGCTGGTTGGGTATTCAAGAGTTTACCTGGCTCAGCATTTCCCCGTTGATGTTTACTTTGGTTCACTAATAGGAGTAATAACCTGCCTGGTTATGTATTCCTGGTTAGATCAACCACTGCGAAGTAGATTTGGAGATAAAGGGCTAATGGAAAATTCTAAAAAGTGAAAAATATTGACGAGAAATATTATCCATATCTCATTGCCCTTGCTGGTCTTCTATTTTTCTTGCCTTTTTTAGGTAAAACACATTTATTCGATTGGGACGAAATAAACTTTGCGGAATCGGCCAGGGAGATGCTGGTTACTGGAGATTATTTCCGTGTTCGAGTGGGCTTTCTTCCTTTCTGGGAAAAACCACCATTCTTTTTTTGGTTGCAGGCAGCCTCTATGAAATTATTTGGGGTTAACGAGTTTGCCGCACGGTTTCCCAATGCAATGTTTGGGGTTATTACTTTGCTTACTCTTTATTTTATTGGCAAAAAGGAAAGAAATAATCGTTTTGGGCTTATTTGGGTGCTTCTTTTCTTCGGTTCCATTTTGCCGCATATGTATTTTAAATCAGGCATTATTGACCCGGTTTTTAATTATTTCATTTTTACTGCCATTTATTTTCTTATGCAGGCATTGCATAAGCAGGATCACAAGCTAAGAAATTCGGCTATTTCTGGTGTATTGATTGGCTTTGCAGTTATTACCAAAGGACCTGTTGGCTTTCTCTTACTATTACTTACCTTCCTGGTAATTATTGTTATTCAGCGCTTTAAAACATGGCCGCGACTAAAAGATGTTCTTGTTTTTGCCTTGGCCACTTTTGTAGTGACTTTTGCCTGGTACGGGGCAGAGTTAATCGAACATGGCCCATGGTTCCTGATTGAGTTTATAAAATATCAAATTGATCTTTTCAGCAGGCCGGTAGCTGGGCATGAGCAACCTCTTTATTATCATTTCCTTGTGGTGTTTTTAGGATGTTTTCCTATGTCGGTACTGGCCCTTGGCAGCTTTAATAAAAGAACAATTAATAATGATCTTTTGGCGAAATGGATGATGGTACTATTCTGGGTAGTAATGATATTGTTTACTATTGTTACAACTAAAATCATCCATTATTCTTCTATGGCTTATTTGCCATTGTCGTTTCTGGCTGCTGAATACATAGATCAAAGGTTAGCAAGCTCGAATCGAATACCAAGGGCAATGGTTTGGCTTTACTGTTTTATAGGAGTCGTCTTTGGGATTTTACTTACGGCATTGCCTTTGGTGGTATATTTTGTGGATATAGTTAAACCTTACATTGACGATCCTTTTGCAGTAGCAGGATTAATGAGACAGGTATCCTGGAGTGGGTATGAGTTTTTAATAGGGATATTGTTTATTGTAGTTGTTGTGGTTACAACTTTTCAATTATTTAAAGACAAACTCCTCAGATCACTAAAAGTAATGAGTATGGGTGCAGGTTTGACCTTGCTATTATATTCCACTTTTGTTTTGCCAAAAATAGAGCAGCACACACAGGGTGCATTGATCGATTTCCTGGCCTCCAAACAAGGGGAAGATGTGTATGTAACCACCTCAGGGTTTTATAGTTATGCACCATTTTTCTATTTCAGACAACCTAATGATAACCTCGAAAAGCGAGAAGATGAGCAATGGTTGATAACCGGAAATATTGATAAGCCCGTTTACATTATTTCAAAAATTACGGACACCTATTTACCCACACGCCCGGATCTTGAGCTGTTAAAAGAAGAAGGAGGATTTCGTTTCTATTTACGAAAGCCTTTTAACTAAGTTTTATCAGCTTGGTGGTCTCTTTTTCCTTGCATATATTAGTTCCGACACTTTTAAAAGTTAAGTTCGACCTAGTTATATGAAAAAGCTTCTGGTTTTTTTGGCAATAATTGCTGCCTTTGGTTTAGCATATACCATTTATGATTACTACCAATATTCGGACCTTCGGTTGACAGATGGACTTAATAGGGGTAGACAAACAGTAGTAAACGCTAAAGAACACCTGGATTCCATTTCTATGGTTACCGTAAAATCAGTTGACTATTTAAGTGAACTACTGAGCTCTGGAGAGCTCGAAATTGATAGCCTTAAAGCTATAATGAAGTCGGAAGGTGATAAATTGAGCCATATTAATGGGATTGCTGTTGCCTATGCTCCGTATGCCTTAAATGAAGACAAACGATTGTTGGGGTTATACTATCAGGCAATAGAAAAAAAATTCTATCACATCGAAAAATTCTATGATTATACGGATTCTACGCTTTCTACAACCCAGTGGTTTAGCAAACCTGTTAATAAGAAGAGGCCGGTCTTAACTTCCCCTTTTTATGGTCAACTCACCGGTGAACTGGTTATTGAGTATTCAGTGCCTGTATATCAAGAAACCGAAGAGGGGAAAAAATTATATGCAGTAATTTCATATGCCATTACACCAGATAAATTTACTGAAGTGGTTAATAGTTTTGTTAATGGCAACTCAGGATACATTTACCTTACAGACAATACCGGAAAGATTATAACTCACCCTAATAGAAGTTATATCCTCAACTTAAATGTGCTTGACTATACGTCTCCCAATTCAGAGAATGACTTGAAAAAGTATATAATGGATCATGCGGATGGGCATGTTAACTATTTAAGCCCTTATACCATGGTTCCATCTATTTTGTTTTTCGAAACAGCCAATTTAACTGGTTGGAAAATTGCAGTTGTATATAGCAGGGCTGATTTAATGGGTAATCCAAATATTTTGCAGCGTAAGATTATCAATATTGCAATTGCTGCTTCCTTACTATTAATTTTTGTAATTGCTTTATTTCTTAGGGTTTATAATTTAAAAACAAAGAGCTTATGGGCTTTTGCAATGTCCGTAAGCTTGATATTTATTTTTAATACGATAATAATATGGCTTATTCAGCTCAAAATAGATTACTCGGAAGAACTAAAGAATACAACAAGAGTTTATAGCGATAACGCTTTAAAAAGTTATGTAGAGAAGAAAAATTATCAGGGTAAACTCCTTGGCAAAAAGGAATATATGCAGGTCCCTACCGGTATGTTTATCGAGGAGCTAAATGTAACCGATTCCTATGAAATGAGCGTGAGTGGTAAAATTTGGCAGAAGTGGCCGGTTGATCATGATTTAAAAGATAATGTAGGATTTCAGTTTTTGCAGGCAGCCCCAGGAGGCCGTTCGATATTTGTAGACTTGCTATCAAAAGATAAAATTGACAGTACAACCTATTTGTATACCTGGCAGTTTAATGCCCGTTTACGAATATTTTTTGATTACGACAGATATCCTTTGGATCAACATTATATTGATGTAAAGCTTATTTATCCGGACATGACTGACGAGATAATTCTTGTTCCTGATTTTTTAAGCTACGAGGTATTAAATCCGTCCTCAAAACCAGGTATGAGTGATGCTATTTTTCTTCCAAATCATAGAATTATTGCATCTTACTTTTCATTTTCTTCTATTGATATGAAAACCTTTTTTGGCCAGAAAAGGACTAAGTCTTCTGCTGAATATGAGGTATTGGAGTACAATGTTGTTATAAAAAGAAGGTTTATTACTCCCTTTATATCCTTCATAATTCCTTTTCTTTTAGGTTCGGCTATTATTTTCTTTTTGCTTTTCAGCTTAACAAAAGATAAAGATGACAAATCAGGAGTTACTATTATGGGAGTGGTTCAAGGGATGGCTGCTTTATTCTTTAGTATGCTGCTTGCAAATATTACCATAAGAAGTAGGATACCTGCACCGCATATTACTTACCTTGAAACCTTCTATGTAATAATATACATGATGATTCTAATGCTTATTGTAATTTCTGTAGTGTATATCAGGGGTAAGGACATTAAGTGGATACATTACAAAGAAAACGTAATTGTTAAGGTAATATATTGGCCAGTTTTATACGGTATGATCTATATAGTCACATTTACCAGGTTCTATTAACCTTTAGCTTATATAGTTATCTAGCCAATTTTCGGCTTCTTCAACTGTATGGCATACATATGTATCAATTCCAATACCTTCCAATTGTTTACTAAGTTTACTAATTAGGTTGTTTATCATTAGGTCGTCTGAAACAACAAATGCTTCAGCTTTTAGTCCTCTTTCTTTTAGTATTGGATATTTTTCTTTGAACTCACTCATCAATTTAATAAACGAGCCATTG
>JAGQYJ010000048.1:0-6399 GCA_020436145.1 Cyclobacteriaceae bacterium
CTGCGGGCCTGAATATTTTGCAGGGCAATATCATCTGTTTTCCAGTCCAATTTGCGGCCCAATTCCTTTTCTACCACCTGAACGGCCACTTCCACCGGCTGATCTATGGTCCAGTGATAGAAGGTAGCCCCAACCGATTCAGCCAGCTCCCTGGCTGATTGAAGTGTAGCATCAGATGAGTTTTTGGAGCCCTGGTAGGCGGCTATCAGAAGCTTACCGGTTAATTCCTTATCACTTTGGACCTTACCTATAAGATCGCTTCTGTTGATTCGTCTCAGGAATACCTCCAGGCCAAGCTCCTTAACTCCGGTCTTCACCATTTCGGCTACCAGAACCAGTAGTGAGGAGGAATCGGCACCACCGCTTAGAGAAAGTACAAAGCCTTTGCTAAAGCTCTTTCGCATATAATCGAACAAACCAAGTGTTATTGCCTTCGTAAACTGTTGATACGTGGTGAGTTCCCGTTTTTCTTTTGTGGGTGCCGGTGCTGTTTGGGTTAAATCTACTTCTGCTGAAGTAAGACAGAATGTTTTTTTGCTGAATCGTTTGCCCAACGCAAGCATATTGCCTCTTTGGGCAATAATCACATCTCCATCATAAATAATACGACCGGCTTCATTGCCGAGTTGATTGGCGTATACATAAGTGCAGTCGAACTCTTTAGAACTGGATACTACCAGGTTTTCCCTGCTTTTTTCTTTGTTTAAGGCAAAATGGCTGGCACTTGGGTTTAAAATAAGGTTTACTTTTTGTTCTGCGAGCCGGCATGCAGGCCTGTCTTCGTTCCATGCATCTTCACAGATCTCAAAACCAATAATGGCATCATCAATTGTGTAGGTATAGTCTCCAAAGGGATATTCCTTTCCATTCAGGTGAATTGTTTGCTGGCCCTGGTTCCAGGGTGTAAACCAGCGTTGCTCATAGTGTACACCATAGTTGGGCAGCTTTTGTTTGGCCTGGAAACCAAGTATTTGCTCATCCCTGACCAGGCAAACAGTATTGAAAATATGGTTTTTGTACCACATAGGTAAACCAATGGCTACACCAATATCTGAAGTAAAAGGAAGAAGTTTTATTAGTTCTTCAAGTGCTTTTTCTGCTACCCAGGGGTATAAAAACATATCTTCGCACCCGTATCCGGTAATACAGAGCTCAGGCAGGCAAAGGATATCCACCTTTTCTTCTTTAGCTTCAGAAATAGCATTTTTTATATTGGTCAGGTTATTCGACCAGTCCAGAGGGGTCTGATTGAGTGTGG
This sequence comes from Cyclobacteriaceae bacterium, assembly GCA_020436145.1. Lineage (GTDB taxonomy): Bacteria > Bacteroidota > Bacteroidia > Cytophagales > Cyclobacteriaceae > JAKISE01. The sequence continues at coordinate 1,259 of JAGQYJ010000048.1, forward strand.
CTCCGGCAATTTTCATTATATTATCTATTCAGGAGCTATTATCTCCAATGCTTTACGGGCGGCCGATTGTTCTGCTTTTTTCTTATTGGGCCCGTGCCCGTTTACCACAAACTTACCCTCAATAAACAAGGAAACCTCAAATTCTTTAAAGTTACCTTTGGTTTCCACATTTTCTGTCTCAAAGCTTATTTCCTTACCATTTTTCTGGCTCCATTCAATGATCTGACTTTTGTAGTTTGGGTTTTCATTTACGATTTTATCGATGTTGAAATTAGGCTCGATAAGCTTATGAAGAATAAAGTGTCGGCATGTTCTAAACCCGTAATCCAGGTAAACGGCACCCACCAATGCTTCCATAACGTCACCATAAATGGAACGGTGCATTTTCAACCCGTTCTTTTTTTCAAAAGAAATAAGTTCTTCCAGCCCCAGTTTTTTTGCCAACTGATTCAGGGATTCCCTGTTTACCAGCCTGGAACGTATATCGGTTAGAAAACCTTCGTCTTTGTAAGGGTATTTTTTATACAGGTACTCGGCCACAACAGCTCCCAGATAGGCATCGCCCAGGTATTCCAGGCGCTCATACGATTCCTTTTTGCCAAATACATCGGGTTCAGAAACGGAGGAGTGTTTAATAGAAAGCTTGTACAGTTTTAGGTTAATAGGCTTTTTACCGGTAATAGATTGTACTACCGAACGTAGTTTTTTATCTTCTAACGAAAAAGGTTGGAAAAGATTCAGGGCACGCCTAAAAGCCTTGTGCACTATTCGTTCAATTTACGAAATACAAGTGAAGCGTTATGACCTCCAAAACCAAATGTGTTGCTTAAGGCAACATTCACTTCTCTGGCCTGTGCTTTGTTAAGTGTAAAATTGATTTTTGGGTCAAGTTCCTCATCCACGGTCTCGTGGTTGATGGTAGGAGGTACGATTGAATTCTCGATAGCCTTAAGAGCCGCAATGGCCTCAATAGCACCTGCAGCACCCAGTAAGTGGCCTGTCATTGATTTGGTGGAACTTACGTTAAGCTTGTAGGCATGTTCACCAAATACACTTTGAATAGCTTTAACTTCGCTTATATCACCTAATGGGGTAGACGTACCATGTACGTTGATATAGTCAACTTCGGTAGGTTCAATTCCTGCATTGTTCAATGCATTGGACATAACACTTTTTGCTCCGAGACCTTCCGGATGTGGAGCGGTAATATGGTGCGCATCGGCAGACATGCCTCCTCCAATTACTTCTGCGTAAATTTTGGCACCTCTTGCTTTTGCATGTTCGTACTCTTCAAGAATAAGCGCTCCTGATCCTTCTCCAAGTACAAAACCATCACGGTTTTTATCAAATGGCCGTGAAGCCGTAGATGGAGAGTCATTTCTTTCAGACAGTGCTTTCATAGAACTAAAACCACCAACACCAGCTTCGTTAACCGAAGCTTCTGAACCTCCGGTTATAGCAATATCCATATGACCCAGGCGAATATAGTTTAATGTATCGATGATAGCATTGGTGGCAGATGCACATGCAGAGACAGTGACAAAATTGGGCCCGCGGAACCCATATTTGATGGAAATATAGCCAGCAGCTATATCTGCAATCATCTTAGGAATAAAGAAGGGATTGAAACGCGGGTTTCTGTCTCCCAGAATGTAATTTTCAACTTCACTTTGAAAAGTAGTTATACCTCCAATACCTGAACCCCAGATGACACCAGCCCTGTCGCCATTGATTTTTTCAATATCAACACCGGCATCCTTGATGGCTTCCTCAGCGGCTACCATGGCAAGTTGGGTAAACCGGTCCATTTTACGTGCTTCTTTTCTATCCAGAAAATCTTCCGGATTGAAGTTTTTTACTTCGCATGCAAACTGGGTTTTAAATCTTTCAGGATCAAATAACGTAATCCGGGCAGCACCGCTTACTCCATTAGACAATCCCTGCCAATATTCATCGACAGTGTTACCTATGGGAGTAAGGGCCCCAAGTCCGGTTACAACTACTCTTCGTAATTTCAAAAGTCTTATTTTACGTTTTCTTCAAGATAAGAAATAGCTTGGCCTACAGTGCCAATATTCTCTGCCTGATCATCTGGAATAGAGATGTTGAATTCTTTTTCGAATTCCATAATGAGTTCAACGGTGTCAAGTGAGTCAGCACCTAAATCGTTAGTGAAGCTAGCTTCATTAGTTACTTCAGATTCCTCAACTCCAAGCTTGTCAATAATGATGCTTTTTACTTTTTGTGCAATTTCAGACATTTTCTTCTATTTGTTTGGTGAAAATTTCGATGCAAAGAAATAACATTCACTAATAATCTCAAACAAATAAATTGGTATTTATGGTAAGGCGCTCTTGTATTTAGTAATCAAATCGTTGGTATTTTCTTCAGCTATAGGCATATCTTTGCGCATTGCATGAGCAAGAAAAAACTAGAAGTTGAAGTAGGTGTTGAAGCTGCTGTAATTGGAGTAGTTTCATCTCTGAAAGACTACAAGCTCGCCTGGAAAATTAACCAAGTATTTAAGATAGAACTGATTTTGGATGAAGATCTTGTAATCAGTATGGCTAACAATACGAATGTTATTGTTAGCAATTATTGTTATCAGACTGATTTTCTAAAAATCAATTTGATAAGGAATAAAGGAATGGATCAGACTAAGGCAACTTATTTGGTTCCTGAACTTCCGCAAATTGATTTTTTTATGCTGATAACAGGTGAAGAATTTTTTATGGACGTAGAAGAGGCTGTTTCCAAGCTTAAGGAATTGGAAGGAGTGTCTTTCGTTCAGTTAATTGACATTAGTAAACTTAAATCGAAGGATAATTTTATTTTCTGACAATGGAGAAAATCATTTTCAATAAGACCAAGGTTATAGCAACTGTAGGTCCTGCCTCTAATAATAAACAGACACTTAAAGAACTTATTATTGCCGGAGCAGATGTTTTCAGACTTAATTTTTCGCATGGTTCCCATGAGGATCATGCTAAGGTGATTGGCTATATACGGGAGCTTAACAAAGAACTTGGAACACATATTTCTATTCTTCAGGACCTGCAGGGGCCTAAAATAAGGCTTAATATGGTTGAAGAAGGTTGTGAAGTTAAAGGAGGTGATAAACTCATTATATCAACAAGTGATACGGTAGGAAATGCCAAAAAGGTGAGCACCACCTACAAACAACTTCCTCAGGATGTAAAACCAGGCGAGACCATACTTATAGATGATGGAAAGATTGAGCTTAAAGTTGATTCTGTTAAAAAGGATGAGGTAGTAACTACCGTAGTTCATGGAGGACCTCTTTTATCCAAAAAGGGAATAAACCTTCCTTCCAGTAATGTTTCAGCTCCTTCTTTGACTCCAAAGGATATTGAGGATTTAAACTTTGGAATTGAAAATGATGTGGATTGGATTGCCCTGTCGTTTGTGCGTGACCCGCTTGATATTATTGACTTGAAGATACGTATTGAAGCTGCCGGAAAGGATATTCGAGTAGTTGCAAAAATTGAAAAACCGGAAGCGGTCAGGAAAATTGATGCAATTATCGAGGCTACAGATGCGATTATGGTTGCAAGGGGAGATCTGGGGGTGGAAATTGAAATGGAGGATGTTCCCATGATTCAGAAACGAATTATCAACAAGTGCAACTTGGCAGCCAAGCCGGTAATTGTGGCAACTCAAATGCTGGAAAGCATGATTGAGAATGCAAGGCCCACACGTGCCGAAACTAATGATGTGGCCAATTCAGTAATTGACGGGGCCGATACCGTAATGCTTTCTGCTGAGACCGCAGCCGGTAAATATCCTGTGCTGGCAGTAAAGAGCATGACCCGCATTATAAAATCGGTAGAAGCAAATTACGAAAGCATTTATTTTAAATACGCAGAACCTAACCCTGAGTCCCCCGACTTCTACCCGGCCAGTTTGGTCCAGAACTCTGTTCGTTTGAGCTATGAAACGCAGGCTGAGGTAATAGCCGGGATGACGTGGTCCGGGTTTACAGCATGGAAGCTATCGGCCAACCGCCCTAAGGCAAACATTTTTATTTTTACGGGTAATGAGAAACTCTTAACCATAATGAACCTGATATGGGGAGTTAGGGGCTATCATTTTGAGTCGCACATTAGCACCGATGAAACTATGGCCGAAGTTGAAAAAATATTGAAAAAGGACGGCTATCTGAAAAAGGGCGATGCATACATAACCATGGCAAGTATGCCTATTGCTAAAAAGTATCGCACCAATATGATGAAACTTAAAGTAACAGAATAGTTAAGGATTGGATAATGGTTCGACCAAAATAACCTTTTCCTTTTCAACCACTACGGCTCCTGCTGGAGAGCCCTTGGGTTTTCTGACGAATTTTTTGGGAGTATATAGTACCGGGCAGAGTGAGTCGGTTTTGCGTTTTGAATAAAAGGCTGCGAGTTGAGCGGCCTTTTCTATTATATATTGTGGGTATATCTTCCCTGGTATCTGTTTAATAACCACATGTGAGCCTGAAACATCTTTGGCGTGAAGCCAAAGGTCCTCCTTTTTGGCCACCTTTAGCGTAAGCTCGTCATTGTGCTTTGCATTCTTACCAACTAAAACCTTATAGTCATCAAACCAAAACTCTTTATAGGGCAAGGGAGTGTTAGATTTTTCTTCCTTTTCGTGCATTTGCCATTGTTTCAGCACTTTTAGATCTTCTGTTTGCTGAACCTGATTAAGTAACTGATTCAGGTGCTCAATATGCTGCTCTTTAAAAGCAATATTTTGCTTAAGAACCGAGATTTCTTTTTCTTCATTTTTAGCTTTTCTATAGAAACGTTCTGCATTTTTCTGAGCACTTTGTAATGGGTTAAGCTTAATAGTAATGGGCTTACTTGTATAAAAATTGTATAGCTCAATTTGTTTGGAGCCCTTTGCAATGGCATGGATATTGGCCATGAGTACATCGGCTATTTGTTTGTTCGATGTGCCTTGCAGTAACTGCTGCAGTTTTTGTTTCGATTTGATTACATAATTTCCGGATTTCACAAGCTGGTTATTAATCCCGGATAATATTTTTTCCTTTAGAGAACTAAGCGCCTGGTATTTTACCTGCTGGTTAAAAAAGAAGGTAATGGCTTCTAACGGATCTTTATAAAATTTAAAAT
>JAGQYJ010000048.1:6495-18295 GCA_020436145.1 Cyclobacteriaceae bacterium
ACGACCTTTTGGATATTTAATTCACTTTCCAATAATTTTTCAAAAGAAAGATCCAATATTCTGTTCAATTGAGATGAATCCAGGGTAAGGTCTTTTTTGAGGCTGCTTTTGAATAACTCAACTGGCTTATCCTCCTGGGTAAGAATGATGTTGGACCTATTGCCATGCATTTTGAAAAGCAGAGCCTCTTCGTTTGCAAATTGAATAACAAATGATCTTTCATTTTCAAACAAATGCATTCCGGTAACCCTTTGGCCTGTAACAGATCCAAAAAGAGTTGCTGAATTCTTTCTTGCCCGGTGAAAGTCTGAAGGGAAGGATAGGCATGAAAAATGGCTTGTCAGATATGCTTTGATGTAGAAATTTCCGGTATCTAATTTTCCGAAGTTAAGAATAAGCTCGTCTTTACTTTGGCTGAAACAATCGATTAAAGCAGAGCCTTTCAGCTTTTCCTCTAATACGGGAACCATTTGTTTAAAAAAGTAGAAATTGTTGTGCATTACAATACCACCTTAAGTCCATCGTAGGCAAGATGTATGTTTTCAGGCAAAGAAGGTTCTACGTCTCTGGCAAAACCAAGACTATGACTTATATGCGTAAGATATGCTTTCTCAGGTTTTAACTCCTTTATTAATTCCACAGCCTCTGAAAGTGTAAAATGAGAAATATGTTTTTTTAACTGCAGGGCATTTAAAACAAGCATTTTCAGACCCTTTAGCTTTTTCTTCTCCTGTTCACTTATAAAATTAGCATCAGTTATATAAGCAAAATCCAGTATCCTGAATCCAAATACAGGCAGCTTATAATGCAGCACTTCGATAGGAATAATCTCTACTCCTTCAATGTTAAAGGCCTGATTGGTAATTGGTTTCTTATCCACATGGGGTGTTCCGGGGTATTTGTTTTCGGCAAAAATGTAGGCAAATTCCCGGGTTACTTGTTCAAGTACCTGCTGGCGCCCATATATGGGCATATTTTTGTTTTGAGCAAAGTTAAACGATCGTACCTCGTCAAGACCAGCAGTGTGATCCTTATGCTCGTGGGTAAGCAAAATGGCATCCATTTGCCTGATTCCATTAACAAGCATTTGTTGCCTGAAATCGGGACCTATATCTATATTTAAATGTATGTTGTTTACCTCAATATGTACTGAGCTGCGAAGGCGCTTATCCCTGTAATCCATGGATTGACAAACGGCACATTGACAAGCAATGACAGGAATACCCTGAGAGGTGCCGGTGCCCAAAAAAGTTATTGTCAAATTTTTAAATCTGTTTGAGACAACTCTAAGAATAACGTCTTGTTTTTGGAGCTAAGCTTATCTGCATTAACTTCAATTGATTTAAGAATGTCTATCAGGCAGTTGATTTTGCCCTCGTGGGTAAAGTATTTGTTTACTATAGCCACTTTCTTGCTATTTAGAATGCAGTACCCTGACTTGAAATTTCCCTTTTCGTAGCGAAGAATGTAGTCAGTTTCTGCCATTAAATCTTCCAGTTTGTGCAAATACTGCTTGGAATATTTAACAGTCATTTATTGCGTATATTGATTAACCATAGTTACCAGCCGGTCAAAATCAAGTGGTTTTTGAAGGTATTCGTTAATTCCCACCGCTTTAAACTCATCAACTGAATAGTTGCCGGCATTTCCGGTAATGGCAAAAATTGGAACAGAAGCTACCTTTTTATTTGCCATAGATCTGATTCTCTTTGTGGTTTCCATGCCATCCAGTAGTGGCATATTGATGTCCATTAATATAAGATCGTAAGATTCATTTTCAAGCCTTTCCAATACAGCCTTCCCGTTTTTCACAGTGGTTATATCAAAATGCTGCTGAACAAGTATTTTTTTGGTTAGGTTTAAAATAACTGAACTATCCTCTGCTATCAAGATTTTCTTACCCATGAAGTTAGTTGTTTCGAATTATGCCCTTAAAGTTATCTTGAAATTCAACAAAATTATCAATTAGTTCAGAAAAATCTTTTTCAATACTTTGATTGCTGTTTTTCTTAAGTAGTGATTCAATTTCCTTTGCTTTTTCAGATACTTTCTCAATGCCAAGCGTACCCGAAGTACCTTTTATCGTGTGTAGCAGCATCTGAATACCTTTCCAATCATTATTCGAAATGGCCTTTTTACATGCGCTTAGTTGCTCCAGGGTTTCTTCTTCGAACTCATCATAGACGCTGCTTAGCATATCCTGTCCTACATACTTTTTTAATTGTTCAAGCACTTCATAATTAATAATGTCTTCAAAATTCTTATTGACTATGCTTTTTTTCCCATTTTGGTTTTTGGATGCTTCAGTCCATTTGCTAACTTTTTCTATCAAATCGTTCGCTCTGATGGGTTTTGGTAAATAATCATCCATTCCAAGTTTGAGAAACTTCTCTTCATCTTCTTTCATGGCATAGGCAGTCATAGCAACTATCTTGGGAAGTCTTTCCTTCTTTAATTTCTTTATTTTACGTGTCGCTTCGATACCATCCATTCCAGGCATTTGAATGTCCATAAATATGATATCAAAATGCTTTTTTCTTACGTGTTCAATGGCCTCTTTACCATTATTGGCTAACTCTACTTTGCAACCGTACTGTGAAAGTATTTCTCCTGCTACTTCTCTATTAATTAAATTATCATCTACCACAAGTACGGCTTCAGAAAACGTTTTTCCGGTAATTTCGTTTTCCAAACTTATCTGTAATGGTTTTTTTTCTGCCTTCTGTATATTAGTTTTTTCAACTTTTGCTTCAAAGGTGAACCAAAATGTGCTTCCTAATCCAGGGTTGGAATAAACCCCGATGTTTCCTCCCAGCAGATTAACCAGTTGCTTGGAGATGGCTAGTCCTAGTCCTGTACCAGCATAAGGCTTAGTTGTGGAGTTATCCAATTGTGTGAAACTGGTGAAAAGCATTTTTTGATCTTCTTTGGCTATGCCAATACCCGAATCCCGCACATCAATTCTCATACTCACTTTAGTCTTATTTTTCTGTAATACCTCAAAACCAATGTCGATGGATCCTCCTTTTTCAGTGAATTTGAGGGAATTGGAGACAAGGTTGGAGAGTACCTGAATTAAACGAGTTTCATCTGCAATTATCTGTTCTGGTACAGATTGATTGATATGATAGTTAAGGCTAACTCTTTGAGTGGCTGCAATGGGGGAGAACAAAGCATGAATTTTATCAACCAATTGCCGTGTAGAAAAAGCAACTGGCTTAAGCTCCATTCGTCCAGCTTCAATTTTGGACAAGTCCAATATGTCATTCAGGATTTCCAAAAGAATGGATGATGATTTTTTTAATGTGCCTACGTGCTTTTTTTGTTTGATATCCAGGTTAGATTGTTCCAGTAAATCAATCATCCCGATAATACCATTCATAGGAGTTCTTATTTCATGGCTCATGTTAGCAAGAAACTGCTCCTTTACCCTTAAAGAGTTCTCTGCATTCTCATTGGCTTCTATTAGCTGCTGATTTGTTATTTTAAGTTGGGTAATATCGCGCACAACCCCTTCTATTTCAACAGGTTCTTGTTTAGTATTTTGCACCATCCTTACGTTGCAAATGCACTGACGTACTTCGCCATTACGCTTAACAATAGATACCTCAACATTCTTGAGGTTCTTTTCACTCCTTAGTTCCTTTAGTATTCGTTTTATTCTTGGATTGTATAAATAATAATCATCAATATGCTTCCCAATTACTTCAGTGGTGTCGTAACCGGTCAACTCCAGGACCGATGGGCTAACCATCATAAGATTACCGTGCAGGTCGCACCTGAAATACAGATCCTGGAAAGATTCAAATATATTTCTGAACTTCTCTTCACTTTTTGATAAAGCCAGCTCTGAGCGCTTTTTCTCGGTTACATCGTGCGCAATGCCTGAAACCTCTTCAATTTTGTTTATGCCAGTATAAATAGGATTAAGGTGGATTTCTTTCCAGATGTCCTGATCATTATCATCCTTAAGCTTAATTTCAAACTGCAATTTTTCTCCGTTAAATGCTCTTTTATATTTCTCCAGCCAAAAGCGCTTAAACGACTTCTCCTCATTGGAATGGCCTTCAACTACCGTTGGATTAGCATCGTAATTAACAAAATTAGCCTCAAAGTAATTTTTGTTAAAAGAAGTAACCTCCAGCTCCTTGTTTACAGACCAAATGAGATGAGAACTACTGTCAAAAATTGAATTTAGCCTTGCAGTCTGATTTTGAAGCTCCTCACGTGTACGGGCCATCTCAATAGCAAGTGCTATTTGAGAAGAAGCAAAATCGAGAAGTTCAAGATCTTTTTTTGAATATTTTATTTCAGGGGAATAAGACTGAACAGCAAGTACACCAATAACTCGCCCTGATATTGTGAGGGGTACCCCCATCCAATGTTCCGGGAGCTTACCCAAAATGGTAATACTTCCACTTTTGCTTAATTTTTGAAACTCCTTTCTTTCAATGCTTAATGGAACTCCCTTTTTTATTGCATATTCTGTAATTCCATTGGCCACAGGTCGTTCAACTATGCCCCGGTCGTGCCCTCCATCATCCGTGAAGTAGGGGAAAATAATCTTTCCATTATTTTCATCAGGATTATATAAAGCAATGTAAAGATTTGTGCATTCAATGGCCTCCATAAGTTCATGATGAATGTTTCTATATATGGCAGGCAGATTGACATTCTCCACAATTTGGCTGGAAACATTATAGTACAGATTCTTGATTTTCTCTGCTCTTACTTCTTCCGTTACATCACTGAAAATACATTGATACAAAAGTTCCTTAGTGCCTTTTTTCTCTACAATTGCATATCCTTTTAGGTAATATATTTTGCCATTTAAGCTTGACCTTATCGAAAGGGAAACCCTTTCGATGTCGACATCAGAAGTGAGTTTCTTGAAAGTCTTTTCTAAAGTTCCTTTAGTTTGTTGGTCAAGAAATTGAGGGAGGTTTTTAGTGCCTTGATTGTTTTGATCTGGGCCTATTTTCCCTACCCAAGAAGGATTGGCATAAATAAGGTTCGTCTTTGGGTCAAATAGAACGATTAATTCTTCAGACAATTCAAAAAGCTCCTTAAGATTATTGTCAGGTTTATTTAGTATTTTCCTAATTACATTTCCAAAAACGATGTCATCACTAACAAAGACAGTGTTATGTGTATCTAAAAAATCATTTTTGAGAGAAACAGTTTGAAGCCTGAGATCAACAGGTTTGTTTTCTTTATGTAAAAACGGAGCACCAAACTCCTTGATTTGAGCATGATGCTCTCTTATAATTTTAGTTGCATTTCCCTGTTCTATTTTAGGAATAAGTAACCTTAGGACATTCTTCCCAACCATTTCATCTACAGAATAACCCAGTATATGAGCCATGGGTTTGGTCACAAAGCGGATAATTCCATCCGGATTGACCATTAGTGCCAATAGGTTGGAATAACTGATAGGTGTAAATTCCCCTCTTTCCACAGCTGTTTTGTGTAAGTTATGCAGATGAACTATTATTCAACCTTAAAATTAGTGATTTAGTAACTTATGGCGATATTTTTGAATGAAATCTATATCTAAATGCCTGAAAAACATGTTTTGGTTATTGTAGGCCCGACAGCAGTCGGAAAAACCCAATTGACGGTTCAGCTGGCAAAAGAACTTGGGGTTAGTGTTTTAAATGCTGATTCAAGACAGGTTTTTAAAGAACTTAAAATTGGAACAGCTAAACCAACGCCAATAGAAATGTCAGGAGTGAAGCACTACTTTGTTAACGACAGGAATATAACCCAGGAGTTTAGTGCGGGGCATTTTGAAAAGGAAGGACTGGAGGTGCTGGCGGAAATTTTTAAAAACCGGGATGTTGCAATTGTAAGTGGGGGCTCGGGATTGTATGTGGATGCCTTGTGTTATGGGTTCAGCGATATTCCGAAAGTCAAGAATGGATTACGGGAAAATATCAAAGAAAGGGTCAAGAAGGAAGGGCTTGAAGTGCTTTTTGAACAACTGAAAATACTTGATCCTAACTATGCTAATGAAATAGACCCTGACAACCAACAACGGATAGTACGCGCGCTGGAGGTTTGTATTGGTACCGGAAAGCCATTTTCAGCTTTCAGGACAGGTAGCGCCCAAAAACGTAATTTCAAAATTCATTTTATTGGGCTCGAACTGCCAAGAGAACTGCTCTATGAGCGAATTAATAGCCGTATGGATATGATGGTTGAAAATGGATTGTTTGAGGAAGCTCAACGAATGCTACCTTACAGGCAACACAATGCGCTACAAACGGTGGGCTACACAGAAATTTTTGGATACCTTGATGGTCAGTATGATAAGCAGGAAGCCATTCGGTTATTGAAACGCAATTCGAGGCGCTACGCCAAGCGGCAACTGACATGGTTTAAAAAAAATGAGTCGGTTCACTGGTTTGAACCGACTCAAATTGATCAAATTCTGAAACTTGTAAAATCCTGGATTGATTAAAGGCTCAGGATTTTCATGGCTCGAATCAAATCAGGGTTCAAAGGTTTGGTTTTAGCAATGGCATCTTTTAATGGAGTGTAAACAAGGTCATCATTTACAATCCCAACCATTACATTTTTCTTCCCATCCAAAAGGCCTTCAACAGCACCTAACCCTAAACGACTTGCCAAAGTTCTGTCAGTGGAAGTTGGCGCCCCACCTCTCTGAATGTGGCCCAAAATAGTAACCCGTATATCCTTGTTGGTAATAACCTCTTTAACTGCGTTTGCCAACTCAACGGAATAACCCGGGTCATCTTTTTCTGCCACAACAACAATAGAGAATGACTTCTCTCTTCTAATTCCTTCCTGCAGATTGTTAACTACATCTTCTGCGGTTGCGTCTCTTTCAGGTAAAATAACACTCTCGGCACCACCACCAATACCGGCTTGAATGGCAATATACCCCGAGTCTCTACCCATTACTTCTATAAAGAAAATGCGCCCGTGAGAGTCGGCAGTATCCCTGATTTTATCTATCGCATCAAGCGTAGTATTAACAGCGGTATCAAAACCAATAGTTTTGTCCGTGCCGTAAATATCGTTATCAATTGTACCGGGCACTCCAATAATGGGAATCCCATATTCTTCAAAAAATATGTTTGCTCCTGTAAAGGAACCGTCTCCTCCAATGGCAATTACTCCTTCAATTCCTTTTGCACTTAAGTTGTTAAAAGCAAGTTTTCTTCCTGCCTTAGTTTTAAAGTCGTCACTTCTTGCGGATTTCAATATGGTTCCACCACGCTGTAAAATATTACTTACGGAATATGATTCCATTTTTACCATGTCTCCGGATATCATTCCCTGAAAACCCTGATAAATTCCATATACTTCTACTTCATAATAAATAGCACCTCTAACCACAGCCCTGATGCAGGCATTCATTCCCGGGGCATCTCCTCCAGAGGTGAAAACGGCAATTCGTTTCATTTCTTTCTCCTTAAAATTCGCCCCAAAAGTGCTAATATCTTTTTAATTGTTGAACCATAAAAAGCATTATATCCCAATTAATTTTTACGCAAACGTTTTCGATTAAGTATTTATTCAAATCCTGGTTGAAAATTATTTATTTGAAGATGAAATCTTGACAATTTCTATATTTGTGAGCTTCCGGAATGGAATCAGGGTTATGGAAAAGAAGAAGGTGCTGATCATTACTTATTATTGGCCTCCAAGTGGTGGTGGAGGGGTACAGAGATGGCTTAAAATGACAAAATACCTTCCTCAATATGGATGGAAGCCGGTTGTTTTTACACCTCAAAATCCTGATTTTGAACTTAAAGATGATTCTCTTTTAAATGATGTGCCTTTTGAGGCTGATGTGCTGAAAATACCCATATGGGAGCCCTTTGGTGTATACAAAAAGCTGATGGGCAAAAAAGCAGTGCAAAAGCAGGGTGTGGTTGATAAGAAGGATAAATCCTTATTGGGGAGGGCTTCTCTCTGGATACGTGGCAACTGGTTTGTACCCGACCCCCGAATATTTTGGGTGCGGCCTGCGGTAAGGTATTTAACAGATTACCTTAGATCAAATCCTGTGGATGTAATGGTAAGTACCGGGCCACCCCATAGCATGCATTTAATTGGCATGGAATTAAAGAGGCGAACCGGAATTAAATGGATTGCTGATTTTCGTGATCCCTGGACCGACTGGGATGTATTGCCACAGCTCAACCTCGGAAAGAAAGCCTGGAAGTATCACAGAAAGTTGGAAAGCGAGGTTATGCATAATGCCGATCTTGTTGTAACGGTCACCAATCGCTTGGCTAAGCAGCTTGCTGCAACAGGTGGCATTTCTAAAGTGGAGGTAGTGACAAACGGATTTGATTCTGAAGACTTTGATACGCCCACTCAGAAAAAGCCTGATAAATTTAGAATTGCCCATGTGGGTCTGCTAAACCAGGGTAGAAATCCGATTATACTTTGGGAGGTTTTAAACAAACTTTGCCAGAAACAGCCGGAGTTTGCAGAGGCATTGGAGATCGTTTTAGTAGGTACAGTGGAGCAAACTGTTACTCAGGATGTCAGAAGGTTTGAGAATTTAAAAGATAAAGTAGTTGTGCCGAAGTATATGTCACATACTGAAGTGCTTGAATTATACACCAATTCAGCTATTCTGCTTTTGTTGGTTAACAATACATCCAATTCTTCCTGGATACTGCCGGGTAAACTGTTTGAATACCTTTCTGCCAAACGTCCGATTTTGGCATTTGGACAAAAAGATAGCGATGCCCACGATGTGTTGCTGCAGTGTGGTCATTCGGGTGTTTTTTCATTTGATGAGTCAGCTGAAGAAATTGAAAATAACCTAAACGAATTGTTTGTGAGGTTTAAGGAAGATGATTTCGAAATAAATTCTGACAATATAGGTGTTTACGATCGTAAAAAACTGACCGGAGATTTAGCCTACCTGATGAATAAGCTTGTTTCTTAGAGTTTTGAGGTTCTATCTTTACACAACATTTTTTAGGTATGGAAGTAAAGAAATTTGGGATTGTTGGGTGTGGTCATATTGGTAAGCGACATGCTGCCGTACTGGACCATTATGAGTTTACTAAGCCCGTCTCAGTATGCGATTTAATTGAAGCAAGAGCTCAGGAGCAGGCTGAGTTGTACGGGGAAATGTCCGTTTTTAAAAACTTTGATGACTTTATAAAAGAAGATTTTGATGTAGTTAGTATTTGTACTCCGCATCATTTGCACAAACCAATGGCACTGGCAGCTTTAAAAGCCGGTAAGCATGTAGTGGTGGAAAAACCAATGGCCCTTTCGGCCAAAGATGCTTCTGATATGACGCAGGCTGCTAAGGACGCAGGATTGAAACTCTACGTGGTAAAGCAGAACCGCTACAATGTACCTATCCAGTTAGTGGAGGAAGCACTGAAAAACAACCGTTTGGGTAAGATATATATGGTACAATGCAATGTGCTTTGGAACAGGCACCAGGAGTACTACGATCAATCTGACTGGAGGGGGAACAAAGAGAAAGAGCAAGGAGCTTTATTTACCCAGGCGAGCCATTTTATCGATATCTTGGTATGGTGGTTTGGTAAAATTATCGAAGCTAAAACAGTCACGGATACACAGGCGCATAATATTGAAATTGAAGATTGTGGTCAGTCTTCGGTTAAGTTTGACTCGGGAGTTATCGGATCCATCTCCTGGACGACCAATGTGTACAATAAGAACTTTGAGGGGAGTATTACCATTATTGGAGAGAACGGAACAGTAAAGGTTGGAGGAGCTTATTTGAATAAGGTTGAGTTTTGGGATGTGAAATCGTATCCGTTACCCGAAAATATTTCGTACGTGGATTTACCCAACAATTATGGCAAATACCAGGGATCAAGCTCGAACCATCACAAGGTGATTGAGGAAGTTGTAAAGGACCTTAACGGAGAGCGATCCAACATTGTAGAAGGGCAGGAAGGAGCCAAATCCATTGAAGCCATTGAAACTATTTATAAGGGAACAGATGCCTAAGCTAAAAGTTATACAAAGCAGTATTAGAGATGTAAACTTTGGTCAGGATGTGACCATTGTAGAACCGGTAAATATGTACGAATGTTCGATAGGTGACAACTGTTTTGTAGGCCCATTTGTTGAGATTCAAAAAGGTGTAAAGATTGGAGAGCGAACTAAAGTGCAATCACACAGCTTTATTTGCGAATTAGTAACCGTTGGTTCCGATTGCTTTATAGGGCATGGGGTTATGTTTATTAACGACACTTTTGCAAAAGGTGCTCCTGCTGGTGGCGACAAATCACTTTGGAAAGAAACAACGATAGGCAATCATGTGTCGATAGGTTCGAATGCTACCATTTTGCCAGTTTCTATCTGCGATAATGTAGTAATAGGGGCCGGTGCTGTGGTTACAAAGAGCATTACTGAGCCAGGTGTTTATGCTGGCAACCCTGCCAAAAAAATGAAATAGTATGCACGTTCCTTTTGTTGATCTTAAAGAGCAATACCTCTCTATTAAGGAAGAAATTGATAATTCTATAGCTCGAGTACTGGAAAACACTTCGTTCATTGGTGGAGGAATTGTTGATCAATTTGAAAATAGTTTTGCCCAGTATATTGGTGTAAACCAATGTATCAGTTGTGCCAACGGTACCGATGCCATTGAAATAGCCTTAGAGGCCTTAGGAATTGGTGAAGATGACGAAGTGCTTATGCCAGCTTATACCTGGGTGTCAACAGCCAGTGCAGTGAGCAGGGTGGGCGCTAAACCTGTTTTTGTAGATGTGCATCCTGATTTTTACACAATGGATGCTGCGAAAATAGAGGAGAAAATAACATCCAAAACAAGGGCGATTCTACCTGTGCATTTTTATGGTTTGCCTGCAGATATGCCTGGTATTCTCTCTATAGCTAAAAAACATAGTCTGTTGGTTATAGAGGATTGTGCGCAGGCGCATGGGGCTACCATCAATGGGCAAAAAGTGGCCACGTTTGGTGATATAGCCACCTTTAGCTTTTACCCGGGTAAAAATCTGGGGGCCTATGGCGATGGCGGAGCCATTGTTACCAACAACGGAGATTTGGCTTCAAAAGCGCGTGTTATTGCCCGCTTGGGCCAGAAGGGTAAACACAACCATGTAGCCATTGGCCGCAATAGTCGTTTAGATACGCTACAAGCAGCTATTTTACAGGTAAAGCTTAAATACCTAAATGCCTGGACCAAAGGGCGTCAGCAGGTAGCAAAGTGGTATAATGAAGCCCTGAAAGAAGCCTTTGTTAAACTACCATCAGTTCCGGAAGGCTTTTCACATGTGTACCACTTGTATGTAATTCAGGCTGAAGATAGAGATGGATTAAAAGAACATTTAAAAAGGAATGGGATAGATACGCAAATTCACTATCCAAAGCCTTTGAACCAATTAGGAATATTTGAGCATCAGGGAAGTTTTCCAGTTTCAGATGTGATGTCAGGCAAATTGTTGTCGCTGCCCATGTATGCTGAGTTGACAAAGGAGCAGGTTGAATATGTAGTAAACTCAATAAGAGAATTTACAAAATAGTTACTTTTTAAATATTGTTAATGCCTGTTTCAAAAGCATCTCCACGTCCTTACTGGGTCTTAGCCAAATAATTAGACCGGCAAATACTACAGTAGCAGCTATAGAACGTACTATGATATCAATGAGCACATTGTCCATGTCGGGCAATTTTAAGCCTACAAAAGCTGTAATGGCTGCTATTATCAGGACTTTGAGTGTTTGTATAGAAAAGGGTTGAATATTTTCCTTCAACAACAAAAACAGGTACTTGCCAAAATTGAAAAGCAGCAATGCTG
>JAGQYJ010000004.1:0-24136 GCA_020436145.1 Cyclobacteriaceae bacterium
ATTTTTGTTAACGTCACTTACTTGTGCAAATAGAAAATTGCAAGAAACAAGCACGGCTATGGTAATGGTCAGCAGATTTTTCATTTTGGCGGTTGTTGGTTGTATAAAATTACAAACAATTACTATTCCAAAATACCTGAAGACTTGTTATGCGATCCTTTTTGCTCCTCCACGGAAAGGGCGGTAGGCATAGTAGGTCAGCACTTCCGTCAAAGCAAGCCTCAATGCCTGATTAATGGGTACAATCCTGGTGCCCATATTAAAATCGATTTGAGCAAGCTTGGAATAGTAATTGGAAATGACTGGAAGTTTTAAGCCTTGTTCGATGGCTTTTGCTGCTTTTAGATAATTATCCAATTGACCTTCTTTAATGACTTTACAGGTAGCAAGTTGCAGTTGCCCCAATTTATTTCGGGCGGCTGCATAGCCAAACAAACGACAAATCAGCCCACGGTATTGGTATTTGCCGCAACTCCCACTTTGGGTGTCTGTTAGCGAAAGCGGCTGGTAGATATGACAAATGGGGCTGGATTCACCTTTAAGTTCTTCCAGTGTTAGTTCTGCATTTCCTTCTACAAAAAGTTGAAAGGCATAAGGGAGAAATTCAAGCGGAGAAGCTTCGATATCCGATTTTGTACAACATTTGCCACAACCTGTAACGCAATGCAGGCGGGTGTGTGTTTGAAATGCGAGAATTTCCTTATCAAGGTGCCCGAACAACTGTTCTACCGCCTTAACCTTACGCTTTATCGACATATTTTTCGCGAAAGTACACGAAATTCTTAAAAGAAGAATCAAAGGAATATGGGAACTAAAAAAGTTTGATAACGGTTGTTATTATCTTGCTGATAACCAGTTATATTTAATTAACTAAACCAAACCAAAAGTATTATGAAAAGAAGCATATGGATAGGAGTTTTTGCTATTATATTAATAGTAGTTGTTTATGTTGGCTATACATTACTTACCACAAAATCACATAGCCCTTCTGCAGAGGCAAATGCTAATTTGAAAGGCACTGAAATTTCGGTTACTTATTGCCAGCCTTTTAAAAAGGGCAGGCTCATTTTTGGAGCAAAGGAAGACGGAGCTTTACAGCCCTATGGAGTGTATTGGAGACTAGGAGCAAATGAGGCAACTGAAATTACTTTCAGTACAGATGTTGCCTTTGCTGGGAGTCCGGTGAAAGCTGGAACCTACCGCATGTATGCTGTTCCGGGAAAGAGTGAGTGGGAGGTGTCATTAAACAGTGAATTGGGCAAATGGGGGGCGTTTGAGCCTAACCATGATTTGGATGTTGTAAAGGTTAGACTACCTGTCAAATCTATGGATGACGTAGTGGAGCAATTTAATATTACGTTCGATACGGACTCTACTGGTGTGCTTATGAATTTCAGCTGGGATCAAACCAAAGTTTCAGTACCTATTGCGAAATAAAGACCCGCAATCGTCAAATAAAATCCCCATACTTCTCAATGCCTTTGTTTTGAAGGAAATGGGTTTATGTATTTTCTGTTTGCCTGAATTCTAATACTTGCTCTTAATATATATTGTTTGCCTATCATATTTAAAAAATAACTACATTTTCGTTAGTCTAGTTTACATGGTCATTGTACTATTGCTACTGTAACAAAATATATAAAACAGTGAAAGGTAATAGAGTTAAAATTTTTATTCTGGCATTTATAGTTCCGGTTCTTTTGATAACATGTAGTAAAGAAGAAAAGTTACTTAATATCTCATCTATTGAGCTAGAAAGTGAGAATACCACAGTGTTATTGGGTGAAACCGTTGTAATTAAGGCGGTAAATCAGGATGGAGTAGATATTACAAATGAAGTCGATATTTATGTAGATAATGCAAAAATAGAAGGACCTGATTTTGTTGCATCAGAAGTGGGTGAGATTTATGTGAGGGCTAAATATAATAAAGTATCTAGCCCATTTCTTAAAATTACGGTTCTGGAAAATATAACCAGCCTTACTTTGAGTGTTGACCATGAAACCATAAAACCAACTAATTATGATGTGGCCACATTTACAGTGGTTAATCAGGATGGTGATGATGTCACTGCAGCAGTTACCTTTTTTAAAGGGGATGAGGAATACGAATCCAACACATTTACTACCGATCAATTAGGGGTGTATGAATTTAGTGCTGCATATGAAGGAATTGCTAGTAATTCAATAACTATTTCTTCGGCCCTATCTATTAGCTCGCTTAGTTTAACTGCTGATCGGTTTACAATACCTGCCAACGATAATACTTTTGCTGAACTTATTGCATTGGACCAGGATGAAGATACGGTTTCCAATTTTGTATCATATTTTAATGGTAGTTCTGAACTTGAAGGTCCTGCCTTCCATTCAGGCGAAATTGGGTCTCACTCAATTACTGCAAAATATGAAGGAATAGAGAGTAATGAACTCATTATTTCAGCTGAAAAACAAAAAAACAGAAAGGTACTTATCGAGGAGTTTACTGGGGAGTGGTGTGGTTGGTGCCCGCAAGCTGCCTATAATCTTGATCAACTTGTGCAGAGTGACCCGAATGTTTTGACGGTTGGAATTCATAATGGAGATGGTCTGGCTTATGCAAATGAAGCTTTGATACGAAATAGTTTTGGTATAAACTATTTTCCAAGTGGGATTGTAGGAAGAGTTTATCTAGGTCAAGAAGTTGGTTTCAACGACCCTGTCCTAAGTAATGATGTGCTTGAAGAAGTAGACCGCCAAATTAATAAAGAAGAAGTATTGGCTGGAATTTCGATAGCTTCTTCATATACAGGAGGCGAGGCCTTTGTTGATGTTAATGTCAAGTTTTACCAAACGATCGATGAAGAGGTCAATATAACTATTTATTTGATTGAAAATGAAGTGGTTAGTGGATCGCAGGAAAATTACTTTTCAGGTTATTCTGGTTATGAAACTAGCCCTTTTTATAATTTGCCTGGAACAATTGAAGATTACGAACATAATTATGTTTTAAGAAAAGCAGGTACTGATGCTCTGGGTGATGAGATACCATCAGACCAAACTGCAAAAGATAATACTTATAGTTTTGGCACCAAAACTATAAGTATTTCTGGCATCGATCCTGCTAATAGTTATATCATAGCTTTTGTAAGCTATGATATACATGGCGATAACAAATCAATATTAAATGCTCAACAAGTAAAACTGGGTGAAAGTATTGGATACGATGAATAACGAAGACTAGTTTTTTTATTCCTTTTTATTTACCATTAGATTGTATTTTGTATGAAGAGTATTTTTATATACATCAGTTTTGTATCAATTTTTATTGCGTCCACTGGCTTCTCTCAAAATAGACTTAAGAGCCTTCCCAATACGCAAATAGAAGATTTGAATGGTAACACCATTGAAACTTCGAGTTTAGTGAATGAGGAAGGGTTGATGGTTATTAGTTTTTGGGCAACATGGTGTAAGCCGTGCATTATTGAATTGAATGAGCTTCAGGACGTGTATTCTGACTGGAAGGAGGAGGCGAATATTAAAATTGTTGCCATTTCGATAGATGATTCTAGAAGTTCTAGTAAGGTACCGGGTTTTGTACGTGGAAAAGGGTGGGAGTTCGATTTTTATCTTGATAAAAATTCTGATTTGAAAAGGGCCATGAATATTACAGATGTTCCTCATTCATTTTTGGTAAATAAAGAGGGTAAAATAGTATGGCAGCATGCAGGTTACTCGCTGGGCGATGAAGAAATTCTTTTTGAGGAAATTTTAAAAAATCTATAGTTTTAATTAGTGAAGCGAAATTATTATTTGGCATTGGTAGCCGTACTAATAGCTACTTTTTCATATGGACAAGATAGAGGCGTATTGACCGGTGGATTTCAATCGGATATTCAATTTTATACGGATGATGAGTTGATTGGTGCAATTTCTCCTGAAGAAAAAATGGCATCTAATAACTATATGAAACTGGACTATGCCCTGGGTAATTTTTCTGCAGGTATTAGGTACGAAGCTTACCTTCCACCTCTATTAGGGTACCCTCCTGAATACGAAGGCAATGGAATAGCGAACAGATTTATTTCTTACAGCAACGATTTTTTAAGTGTTACCGCTGGCAATTTTTATGAGCAATTTGGATCAGGGTTAATTCTAAGAACGTATGAGGAAAGACTGCTTGGAATTGATAATTCAATAGATGGAATACGAATAAATCTTAGGCCTATTTCCGGGTTCGAAATTACAGGTGTTTATGGGAAGCAAAGAAGCTATTTTGAGCTTGGTGAAGGTATTGTAAGAGGGCTTGATACCAATATGGGCATCAATGACTTATTAGCCCTGAAAATGAAAACAAAGTTTGATGTAGGGTTTTCTATGGTGAGCAAATATCAAAACTATACAGGTCCTGATGAAACTATTCCGGAAATAGTAAATGCGTATTCAGGACGAGTTTCTGTAAAAAGAGAATCTGTTTATCTGGATGTTGAATATGTTGAAAAAGAAGTGGATCCTACTTCAGCAAATAATTATTCTTATAAGAGAGGAAGAGCGCTTCTTGCGAACGTAGGCTATTCAATAAAAGGGTTGGGGCTTACGATTAATTTAAGGAGGTTGGAGAATATGGATTTTCGTTCGGAACGCGATGCTACCTTAACCAGCCTATGGATTAATTATCTACCTGCGGAAACAAAGCAGCATGGATATGCATTAGCCAATATTTATCCGTACGCAACACAGGCATTTGGAGAAATTGGAGGCCAATTTACGTTGTCTTATTTGTTCGCGAGAAATTCTTCTTTGGGAGGCAAGTACGGTACTTCTATTGAAGTAAACTTTTCTCATTACAATACGCTTAAAAATAAGGTAAATCCTCTTCTTGTGCTGGATGATCCATTTAACACAGAGTTTTTTACTCTGGGTGATACTACTCTTTACAGTGATTTTAATGTTGAGGTGAAGAAAAAAATTAACAAAAATGTAAAGCTATCTTTTATGTATATTGCTCAGGAGTATAATAAGCAGCAAGTTGAGGGCGGGGGTATTTCTGAAAATGTTAGAACAAATATCGGGGCTATTGAGTTTCAATATAAATTACAAAACAGAAAATCGATCAGGGCAGAGCTGCAGCATTTATGGACAAAGCAGGACAAAAAAAACTGGGCAGCCGGCTTGATAGAGTTTAATTTGCTTCCAAGTTGGTCTTTTTATGTATTTGATCAATATAATTATGGTGGTGAGGATCAGGTACATTATTATCAGGGTGGGCTGTCTTACACAAAAAGCAGTACAAGAATTGCCCTGGGGTACGGAAGGCAAAGAGGTGGGCTTTTATGTGTAGGTGGTGTTTGCAGGCAAGTTCCGGCTGCTTCTGGTTTAAATGTATCCGTTAGCACTTCATTTTAGTGCAGGATTACCAATTCTTCCTATTTATAAGATCAATTGCTAGTCACCAAATGAAATTCCCATTCTTCGGGCAGCTTCGATTTCAAAAGAGTCCGTTTTTATAAACTTGTACTCTTTAATGGCATCCTTTATGGGCACAGAGACAATAGCGTTGTTCTTATGAGCAACCATTTTTCCGTATTCTTTGTTAAGCACCATTTGAGACGCCTTTATACCAAATAGCGTTGCAAGTACCCTGTCATCAGCCACAGGTGTTCCGCCACGCTGTGTATGGCCTAGTACGGTTTCCCTAATATCTGCCGTGCATCCAGCCTGCTTAAGCTCTTCGGAGAGCCTGAAAGCAATACCACCAAGCCGCCTGTTTTCATAGCCCACCTCTTCACTTTTTTGTGCAAAGGCATGGCCATCAATTGGTTTGGCACCTTCTGCTATTACAATATTGGCAAAGCCACGCCCATTTTTATAGCGTTGGCTAATACGTTTTACGACTTTGTTAATATCATAAGGGATCTCGGGTATTAGACAAACCTCAGCGCCACCTGCCAACGCAGTATGTAGGGCAATCCATCCGGCATCGCGCCCCATAACTTCCATAATCATTACACGGTCATGGCTTTCTGCTGTGGTTACCAGCTTGTCAAAACTATCGGTTGCTATTTGCACAGCTGTTTTGAACCCAAAAGTAAAATCAGTTGCGGATAAATCATTATCGATGGTTTTGGGCACACCAATAATATTGAGTCCCTTATCAAATAATTTTTTGGATATGGTTTGCGAACCGTCTCCTCCGATATTAATTACTGCCTCTACTCCAAGTTTCTTCAATCGTTCAATTAATTCATCCGATCGGTCTACTTCGCTCCAGGTACCATCTTCATTTTGTATCGGGTAACTAAAAGGATGTCCTTTATTGGTGGTTTTAATAATAGTCCCACCTTTCACATGGATACCTGCAGTATTTGATCCATTCAGTTCAATCACTTCCATTGGGTCTGCAAAAACTCCATGGAAGGCTTCAATGCTTCCTAAAACCTGCCACTCCTTTTCGTTTCCATTGCCAAAAAACTTTACTATAGCCCTGATTACTGCATTTAAACCTGGGCAATCACCTCCTCCTGTAAGCACTAAAACCTTCTTCTTCATTGTATAATTATAGCCATTTTTTTCTTCTGAAATAGAATATCATAAACAATGTAACTACACTCATAATACCCCAAACAATAAAATAACCGTATTTCCAATGAAGTTCAGGCATGTTGTCGAAGTTCATACCGTAAATACCCGCAATAAATGTAAGCGGAATGAATATGGTAGCAATTATAGTTAGCACCTGCATTACCTGATTCATCCTGTTACTTACTCCTGTCATGTAGAGGTCCATAATACTAGCTACCGTATCACGCTGTCCTTCAACAGTTTCGTTCACTTGAATAAGGTGTTCGTAAACGTCTTGCAAATACCTTTCTGTGCTTTGTTTTATTAACTTATTACCCCCCTTGTACAAACCCAAAACAGCTTCCCTTAGAGGCCCTGTAATCTTTCGAAGATTGGCCAGTCTTTTTTTCAGTAGATGGATTTCTTTAAGGGCATCATCATCAGGTTCTTCAAATACCCTTTCCTCCAAATCTATGGTAGCGTCACTCACAAATTCGGTAATCAGAAAATAATAGTCAACTACAGTATCTATCAATCTGTAGAGTAGGTAGTCAACGCTTTTTTGCCGTATAGTTCCCTTTTCTTTTATTCTTTGACGTAAGCCATCAAATATATCTCCTTCTCTTTCCTGGAATGAAATGATCCAATTGGGGCCTAATACAAAGCTCATCTGTTCAGAGTTGATATCATTGTTTTCCTCATCAACATTTAAGGCCTTTAGTGTAATAAACAGGCAGTTGTCATATTCTTCCAGTTTAGGTCGGTGCTTTGTATTTAAAACATCTTCAAGCAATAATGGATGAAGGTCAAAATATTCCCCGATTTTAGCTATGGTGTCTACATCATGAAGGCCATCAATATTAATCCATGTTACATTTTTTGTGTCCCGGTATTCAAAAACTTCTTCAGGTGTTTTGCATGTCTTTTCGATATAATCTGTAGCATTATAGTCAATTACACTTATTCTTACATTGTCCGCTAATCGTTTACCAACATGCATAAGCACACCAGGCGGCAATCCTGCTTTCTTGGAGATATTTTTTGTGGTGTCAGTCATAGTGGTCGTTAATTGATTCTGTATCATCTCTAATATACTACCATAATATTGATTTGCAGAATACCTGGGTTAACAAACAGTATTTCTACTAAACAGCATGTTTTAAAATTTATGATATCTTCATTATTTTTAGGAAAAGTAAGCATTCAATAACCTACAGATATGAGCAAAGATTTTCCATGGTTTCAATCCTACCCAAATGGTATTGAACACGAAATTGATCCAAGCCGTTACAGTTCTATTTTAGATATACTAGACAAATCCATTAGCGAATTTCGAGATTACACAGCTTTTGAGAACATGGGTAAGAAAATTACCTATGGAGAGTTAGACGGGCTTTCAAGGCAATTTTCAAGTTATTTACAAAACGTAGCCAAATTGCAAAAAGGAGATAGAATTGCACTACAAATGCCTAACTGCCTTCAGTACCCTGTGGCTTTGTTTGGTGCCCTAAGGGCGGGCTTAATTGTGGTAAATACAAACCCCTTGTACACACCAAGAGAAATGAAACATCAATTCAATGATTCTGGTACAGTGGCTATTGTTATTGTGGCAAACTTTGCAAGTCAGCTGGAAGAAATAATTGATGAAACTTCCATTAAAACGATCATTGTAACTGAGCTGGGAGATCTGCTGGGGGGTATCAAAAAGGTGGTTGTTAATTTTGTTGTAAAACGAATAAAGAAAATGGTGCCAGCGTACCATTTGCCCAACGCTGTTTCCTTTAATCATGCATTAAATGAAGGGAAAAAGAATGTATTTGCCCAGCCGGAAATCACACTAAAGGATGTAGCATTTTTGCAATATACAGGCGGTACAACCGGTGTGGCAAAAGGTGCAACACTATCTCATGGAAATATTTGTGCTAACATTATGCAGGGAGATCAGTGGTTTCTGAATACCGAGAGGGGAAATGAACTTGTTGTTACTGCTTTACCCCTCTATCACATTTTTGCCCTTACGGTCAATTGTTTCCTAATGTTCTCTCTTGGAGCACATAATCTTCTTATTACTAACCCAAGAGACATGAAGGCTTTCCTTAAAGATCTTAAAAAAGTAAAAATGACGGTCTTTACTGCAGTCAATACGCTATTCAATGGGTTATTGAATCAACCTGAATTTTCAAGTGTGGATTTTTCACAATTAAAATACTCAATTGGCGGTGGAATGGCAGTTCAATCTTCGGTAGCCAAGCATTGGCATGAGGTTACGGGTCATCCGTTAGCTGAAGGGTATGGGTTAAGCGAAACCTCCCCTCTGTTGACATGCAACCCATTAGATGGTACTGAGCGTATGGGAACCATCGGATTGCCGGTATCCAGCACTGAACTTTGTATTATGGATGAAGGAGGAAATCAATTGTCCGTAGGTGAAGTAGGTGAAATTTGTGCCCGTGGGCCCCAGGTAATGGAAGGCTATTGGCAACGCCCCGATGAAACCAAAGAAACGTTTTTTGGAGATTGGTTCAGGACAGGTGACATTGGCCAAATGGATGAAGATGGATTTTTCAAAATTGTAGATCGCAAAAAAGATATGATCCTCGTTTCCGGATTTAATGTGTATCCAAATGAAATTGAGGATGTGATTGTTTCTCATGATAAAGTGCTGGAGGCTGCCGCAATAGGAGTTCCTGATGAGAGAACAACTGAAGCCGTAAAAGTGTTTGTGGTTAAGAAGGATCCTTCTTTGACCAAAGAGGAAGTGATGGAGTATTGTAAAGAGGATTTGACAAATTATAAAAGACCTAAGCACATTGAGTTTGTAACTGAGCTTCCTAAATCGAATGTGGGGAAAATAATACGCAGGAAACTTCGGGAACAGGAAGGCTGATTCTTACTAGAAGATTTGTAATTAAGCCCGGTTCTGCCAGGCTTTTTTCTTAGATTAGTAGTTGCAATTATTTAACCAAAACCACTATGAAAAACCTATTCCTTTTATTTATTGTTGCCCTGTTTTCTTTTTCATGTACAGAGGTTGTATTTGAGAGTCCCCAACCTGCGAATGCTAAAGAATTAAAAGAATTCCCTGCCTCGCTTCAGGGTAAGTACACTTTTGTAATGCTTAATGAACAGGAAGTGTTAGAAATTTCAGCAAAATACATTGATGGAGAAGATGGCAAGCAGTTTCTCTCAGATTCATTAGTGCTTAAGAAAATGGGAGATACCTATGTTATAAATCAATTGATAAATAAAGAAGGAGAAGCCAATGGGAAATGGTCAGCTGTTATTTTAGAAGAAAAAGGGTGCGGTTTCTTAAAGGCGACTGTTTTCGTAATCTCTGAAGATCAACATGTTGAACCGTTTAAAGAGCAGTACGGTGCTACTCTTGTTGGACAGGGGCAAGAAAAGCAACTAATAGCTTCGCCTGATGATAAACAATTTAAAAACATAAGTGAGGATAAGAAAACCACTTTATCCGTTATTCTTGAAAAACTCGAATAATTGATTATCCCTCAACAGGTTCTTTCAGAAGCATTTTACCCGTAGTAAGGTAATGATTTAGCGCCTTTTCCCAATATTTCATGTCTTCATGAAAGTGCTGCGCCACCATCGATTCAATCATGGTTTTGCCAAGCTTGCTAAGAGCGGTATAACGATAAGATACATCTGCTGTGCACCCTTTTTTAGATTCACTAAGATGGATAGCTATTCGAACCGTAAAAAGGCCCTGCGTTACGCGAACAAATTCAATAAAAAAGAGTTTGGGTTCATATTCACTTATGTACCAGGTAGTTTCAATCCCTTGACCAAAGGGAGTTGTAAAAACACAGTCTTTTTCCGCCCGGCCTGAGCGCGAATATACCATTTCATATTCCCAGCCATCAATCCAATCTTTTTCACGTACCGGGCAAAGCAGTGGGAATACTTCCTCACGGCTAAAATCATAGTGATGAATAGAATTGAATGTCTGGGCAAACATGAAACAATGATACTAAAAAATCATTCGATTTGAGGGCCATTTCTCAGCTCTTATTATTTTAGTTGTTTAATTTTTAGGATGATACTACTTAGAAGACTTCATAGTTTATATGCACTCCTGATATTCGTTTTTACGTTCATTGTTTTGTTTCCTGTTTTTCTTATAGCAAGCTTTCACCCAAGGTTACATTTTATAGCTTATAAGGTTGATCATTGGTGGGCGAAGGTTTACTTCCCGCTCACATTATTCAGAACAGAAGTGGTATTTAAGGGCGCAAGACCTGACAAAGGACCTGTAATATATTGTTTAAATCACTTTTCATATCTCGATATACCTTCAACAGGATTATTACCCAAGCAGGCCTGCTTTGTTGGCAAGGCCTCTATTAAAAAGGTGCCACTTTTTGGGTATATGTTCAGAACACTTCATATTGCTGTTGATAGGGAGAGTATCAAGGACAGAGTTCGAGCATACAAAAAGTACACACTAGCTATTGAGCAGGGCAAGTCTTTATTTATTTATCCCGAAGGTGGTATAAGATCTAAGAACATACCGACTCAGGCTTCGTATAAAGATGGGGCGTTTAGAGTAGCTATTGAACAGCAGGTGCCTATAATTCCGGTTACATTGCCTTTTAATTGGAAAATACTTCCGGATGGAATTTGGACGTTGCAGAGCAACTATATCAAATTGGTTGTTCATGAACCTATTCATACAAAAGGAATGACACTAGAGAATCTTACTGATTTGAAGGAGAGGGTTTACCATGTTATTCAAAACCAGATTGAAGTGGAAAATGATTTGATGGTTACCAATGATGAACTTGTTAGTGCAACCTAGAATGGTATAGATTTGCTGTTATGAAAATCACAGATGAATTGCTGGACAAAATAGCTCACCTGGCGAGATTGGAAATAAAGGATTCTGAGCGCGAGGCGCTTAAAAAAGATATGAATGATATTCTGGCCTGGGTAGATAAATTAAAAGAGGTTGATACAGAAGGGGTGGAGCCACTCGTTTATATGTCAAATGAAATAGATAATGTGAGAGAAGACAAAGTAGAAAACCAATTGCCACAACAGGAGGCTCTGGATAATGCACCTGATTCAGACGGTAAGTTTTTTCGTGTTCCCAAAGTAATTGATAAATCCAATGAGTAACTACATTTTTTGGAGGGATTGGCCGCAGCCATTTAGAGCTATGGCTTATGTATTGTTTATTTTATTGCTTGGCTTTGTGGCTATTATGCTTGGTTTACTGGTAATAGGCCCGGAAGGGTTAATTGGCTGGCACACATTTAGTCAAAGATTTCCTGTGGATACGGTAACTCAACTGGTGGAGGTAGGACCTTTTCATTTTTCCTTTCCGGAACAGTTATTTGTCATAAAGGAGTTTGTATCCGGCAGTTCTATAGCTTTAATGCCCTGGGCATCGGTGGTTAACTTATTGATCGTAATTGCCGCGTTTTCTGTATTTGTTTCCCTTATTTCCTATTTCAACCGATGGGGGTTTTTAGCTTTTTCCGGAATCATCTTTACTTTCATTATTTACCTGCATCCTGAAATGCTTCAGATAGCAAGCATAGGAGATAAATGGTTGCTTGGCATTATTTTTCTGCTTTATGCTGGTCCTTCCTATTATTTTCAGTCTTTTAATCAGGAGTCGCCTTTTGCATTTCGACTTGCTGTTTTTCTTATGATTGGTGCTATGGTTGCCATCATGGCAGCAACCCAATCGCATGTTATTGCTCCCTTGCAGGCATTTATGGGCTATGGAATTTTGGCTCCTTACCTTGTCGTGCTTTTGTTTGTTCTCATGGTAGGGCACGAGGTAGTCAATGGTTTTTTGATGGGTATTGCGGGTTCAAAGGATAACCAGGATAATAACAGGATAAAACACTTTCTTATAATTACATTTATCTATCTAATTAATTTACTTCTTGCCTATTTAGAAATAACCCATGTTATTAATTGGGGATTCATTACGCTTAATCCATTTGTAATTCTGGCTTTTGCCGGTGTATTAGGCTTATGGGGAATTAACCAGAGGTTTGTTCTTTACCAGAAAGTTAATTCAGATCAAAAAGTCTGGGTTTTCCTTTACCTGGTAGTTGCTGTTCTGTCGTTTAGCACTATTTCCTACCTGATGCTTACACTTGAAGATCCCATGCTTAAGATTATTGGTGACTTTATAATCTTCACCCAGCTTTCATTGGGGTTGGCTTTTATGTTATACATTTTGTACAATTTCATTCCGGTTATCGAGAAAGGGTATGGTATGAAGGATATTTTATATAAGCCCCAAAACCTGCCACATTTTACGTATCGTCTGGTCGGAATGGTTATTCTGACGGCCCTTGTTTTAATGCGCGATATCAAATACCCTATCTGGTATTCTATGGGTGGTTTTTACAATTCCATAGCCGATTATTTCTATAAAAATGGTGATACCGATACTGCAGGCATATTCTATGAAAAGGGAAGTGACCTTAGTTTGAACAATCATAAAAGCAACTACATGCTGGGTATGATCCACATAGATAATGATCATGAACTGGCGATTGAAAAGTTTAGTAAGGCTTCCAAACGCGTGCCAACAGCCCAGGCTTTTATAAATAAAGCTAACTTGGAGTCTGACGAAGGACTATATTTTGATGCATTATTTACCCTTCAGGAGGGAGCAAAAAGATTAGGCAGATCAAACGAAATTCAAAATAATTTAGGTTTGCAATTTAGCAAGGCTAATGTGCTAGATTCGGCATGGTACTATTATAAGTCGGCCTTTCCGTCTTCTGAAGCTCAAAACAACGCGCTAACCTTTGTGCTTCAGCATAACTTTCAAATCAGCAATTCCGATTCAGCGTCACTTTTTAAAAACCTTGATAATGTTGGAAAATCCAATGCTTCTGCCTTAGGCTGGCGCCCTCATTCACTGGATAGTATCAGTGGAGATAATATGATTGCCGCTTCAATGCTTAATAACCTGATGGTGAATGGCTTGCCCTTGCAATCGGATGCAATGCTTCAGGGAATCAGAACCGTAGTTGACAGTACAAAAAATCCTGATTTTTCAGAAGAACTCAGCTATACCTTGGCGCTATTTGAAATGCGGAATGGTCGAATTACAGATGCCTTATTAAGACTGCAGAAATTGGTTTCGTTAGGCACTAAAAAACAGGCTGTTTACTATGAAACTTTGGGGCTGATTAATCTGGAACATCGAAGTTACGATGAAGCTTCAACCTTCTTCTATTTGGCAGAGCAGGCAGGAAGTAAAACTATTTTAGAACAACTGGCTGTTGCTCAAACTGAAGCAGGTTATTTTGATGAGGCCTTGTTAACATGGAACAGGGTCGAAGAGAGTGGTGATGATAACATAAAGCTGAAGGCTTCTATTATGAAGCAGGTACTCCAATCAATAGTCAATTACAATGATTCTATTTCAGGAGATGACATTAGCCTATATTTAAAGGCAAGATATCAACGGCTATGGGTAGATGAATATACGGTTAAGGCTACTTTTGATCAAATAAGTGATGAGAATCTTAAGAATCAACTGGCGCTGGATTTAGCTATATCCTATTTTGAGTCGGGCAATATGGAAGCAACCAAGTTATTTTATGAAACCATTAACCCGGAAGTAGGAAAGGAGGTTATTCTTCGACCTTTGCTGTATTTAAACATTCGATTAGCCTACGCAGGGCTTATTCCTGACCTGGATATGCATCTGAATCAATTTGAAAAAGCCGGATTTAACTTTAGGCCTGACGAGTATCTGCAAAAAATATTTTACCAAACAAACAGACAGGAAATACCGGATGAAGTAGCTCAAAAACTTGCCTCAGATGATCCTTATTTTGCAGAAGGAGTGGTATGGGCAGCAAAACACTTCGAAATTGATGAAGACATTTATCGTTCGTACAATATTGTGCTGGAAGCACTGGATAAAAACCCGGACAACCGACTTTTGTTGGAAGATTATATTCTGCGAGCTATTGATTTAGGCCTTGAGCAATACGCTGAGCAATCATTATTACACTATAGGGAGTTGTTTCCAGGTACCCAGTATAATGTATTTATGCTTAAGGTAAACGCTCATAGAGAAACGTTTAGTAAAATGTTTGAAGATGAAGATTCCTAAGCCGTTTATGGAAGGAGGGAGCGTTTGAAGTAAATAATAATAAACAAATTGAAGTTGTTCTTTGTATAATTTAAATTCTTTTCCAATTTGCCGTTATGAAGGAGATTATCAGAATGTCAGAGATTACCCGCAGGTACCAAATGGGTGCTGAAACGGTTCATGCGCTGCAAGGTGTGAGTATTCAGATATACAAAGGGGAGTACGTAGCTTTTATGGGGCCATCAGGATCTGGTAAATCTACCTTGATGAATATGATCGGTTGCCTTGATACGCCCACAAGTGGCACGTATGTGCTTAATAGTAACGATGTCAGTCATCTTACAGAAAATGAATTAGCCGAAATACGTAATAAAGAAATAGGCTTTGTGTTTCAGACATTTAACTTATTACCCCGGGCTTCTTCATTAGAAAATGTTGCCCTGCCATTGATATATGCAGGCTATGGAAGATCTGAAAGGGAAGAGATGGCATATAAAGCACTTGAAAATGTTGGGTTGGGTGACAGGGCACTACATAAGCCAAATGAGCTTTCCGGAGGACAAAGGCAACGTGTAGCTATCGCCAGAGCACTAGTAAATAACCCAAGTATAATTTTGGCTGATGAGCCTACAGGTAATCTCGATACAAAAACTTCTTACGATATCATGGATTTGTTTCAGAAATTGCATGATGAAGGTAACACTATTATTATGGTTACCCACGAAGATGATATAGCGCACTATGCACACCGTATTGTACATTTAAGAGATGGTTTGGTGGAATCGGATAGCCCAAATACCAATGTGCGCAGGGCAGAGAAAGTAACTTCGGAATAGATTCCGGATATGAAAATCTATACAAAAACAGGAGATAAGGGAAAAACTTCGTTGTTTGGTGGCACCCGTGTAAGCAAGGCAGATGACCGCATAGAAGCATATGGTACCATTGACGAACTCAATTCATACCTTGGCCTTATTCGTGACATTCAAACTGATACAAGAAGAAAGGAAGTTTTGAAAGAAATCCAGGACCGGTTATTTACAATTGGCGCTCATCTGGCAACGGATAAGGAAAACAAGAAAAGCAAGTTGCCGGATTTGTTTGAAAGAGATGTAGAGTTACTTGAGCAACAAATGGATAAAATGGATAATGAGTTGCCTGAGATGAAATCCTTTATTTTACCAGGTGGACATGTATATGTTTCCTATTGTCATATTGCACGCTGTGTTTGCCGCAGAGCGGAACGCTTAACTATTCGACTTTCAGAAAGGGCTGAAATAGAGCCAATTATTATTCGGTATTTAAATAGGTTGTCCGATTATCTTTTTGTGTTGGGCAGAAAACTTGCAATAGAATTAGGTGTTGATGAGGTTCCCTGGAATGCCCGAATTTAATAGGAAAAAAGTGGTTTTTAGGCTAATTTTGTAGCGTTGACCCATACGTTACGATCATGCAAGATACACTTCAAATCTCTGTTAAAAAGACCTCACAATCACGTATAAAGGAACTCGATTACAACAATATTCAGTTTGCGCGTCAGTATTCTGATCATATGCTGTTGGCCGATTTTAAGGGTGGTGAGTGGAAGAATGTACGAATCGAACCTTATGGTAATATCAATTTAAGCCCTGCAAACCCTGCTATTCATTATGGGCAGTCAATTTTTGAAGGATTGAAAGCTTATAAACATGATAATGGACGTGTTTCTGTGTTTAGACCCCAGGCAAACTTTGAGCGCATGAATATATCAGCTGAACGAATGGTTATGCCTGCCATTCCTGAGGAGATATTTATGGATGGGTTGAAGGAGCTCCTAAAGCTTGATAGCGAGTGGGTTCCCAATGCAAATGGAACTGCTTTGTATATCCGTCCTTTTATGTTTGCAGTTGATGAGTTCATTGGTGTTCGTCCTTCTGATGATTTCACTTTTATGATTA
Organism: Cyclobacteriaceae bacterium; assembly: GCA_020436145.1. Classification (GTDB taxonomy): domain Bacteria; phylum Bacteroidota; class Bacteroidia; order Cytophagales; family Cyclobacteriaceae; genus JAKISE01. The sequence goes on from JAGQYJ010000004.1 coordinate 16,569, forward strand.
TCACCAGCCCGGTGGGCGCGTATTATTCTAAACCTGTGAAGGTTCGTGTAGAAACACATTACACACGTGCAGTGAAAGGGGGTACCGGCTTTGCTAAAACCGCAGGTAATTATGCAGCATCACTTTATCCGGCCAAACTGGCCCATAAAGATGGCTACGATCAGTTAATCTGGACGGATGGCCAGGAGCATAAATATGTGGAAGAGTCAGGTACAATGAACATTATGTTTGTTATTGGTGACACCTTGGTTACAGCTCCAACAGGAGATACCATTCTTAATGGAATTACACGTGATAGCGTGTTAACCATAGCCCGCGATTGGGGAATGAATGTAGAAGTAAGGCCGCTTACGGTCGATGAATTAATTGATTCAGCCAAAACAGGGAAATTAAAAGAGGCATTTGGTGCCGGAACGGCAGCAACGATTGCCCATGTTGATACCATTGCCCACGAGGGTATTGATTATAAGTTGGACCCTTCAGGATGGGAATTTTCAGAAAAAGTGTTGATGGAACTCACGGATATCAGAATGGGAAGGGTAGAGGATAAATTTGGATGGAATTATATTGTATGACCATTACTTAACTAATTGAACTGATATGAAGAAAAACCAGCTACAGGGAATAATATATTTATTAATTGGTGTATTTGTTATTTATTGGGCACAAGCTCACTCACCTAAGGCTGGTTTAGGTAAGATTATAGGTAATGAACTTTCGGGCTCATATGTAATGAATGAAACCTGGTATTACATTACACTTTTTGCAGGTATTGCTCTGGGTCTGATTGGAATTTATAGATTTTTAAAAGTTAAATAGTAAAAGCACACAAACATATCTTCTTATAGAATATTGGTCGTGGGGATTTTCTCTGCGACCTTTTTAATTAGCTTTACCTTATGGTAAGAATACTATCATTCGTATTTATTGCTCCATTTATTTATATGATATCCATCCTTCCCTTTTGGGTATTATATCTGATGTCGGATATCTGGTATTTTATTGGATATAGGTTATTAGGCTATCGTCTTTCCCTGGTAAAAAAAAATATCAAAATCACATTCCCGGCAAAGCATGAGGATGAAATAAATGCGATTATTAGAAGGTTTTACAAAAACTTCTTTGATCTTTTTTTTGAAACTGTAAAAGTGCTTACCATTTCCAAAAACCAATTGTATAACAGGGTGACTTTGGGCAATATGCAGGCACTTGAGCATTACCGAGACATGGAACAATCAGTCATTATTTCTATGGGACACTTCGGGAATTGGGAAATGGGTGCTGCCCGATTTGAGCTGGCTGATTATCCCAGGCTTAAAGCCGTATATAAACCTCTTTCTAATGGTTTTTTTGATGCATTGATGACAAGAATCCGCACTCGCTTTGGAGGTGATGTATACGCCATGGAAGAGACTCTTGATCGTATGCGGGAGGACAGGGGCAAATTAACTGCTGTGGCATTACTTGCAGACCAGAACCCATCTTCTCATAATGCATATTGGCATCAGTTTTTGGGTAGAAAAACTCCTGTTTTTACAGGAGTGGAATTGCTGGCGAGAAGATTTAATTATCCTGTTATTTACCTGCGCGTTGACCGTGTGAAAAGAGGATATTATCAACTAAATTGTGAGGTTCTATCCGATAAGCCTGCTGAAACCGGCAAATATGAAATAACACATGAGTATATCCGCAGAGTGGAACGGGATATTTATTCAAGGCCTGAGGAATGGCTTTGGACTCATAACCGGTGGAAAAGGAAGCCGGAAGATCAATTACTTGAATGATCTGCTATAATCACCCAGTCTTCGTCAATCTTTTTCCAAAGCTGGCTAAAATGCCCGCTGTCTTTCTGTTTGCCATCAATTAAATAGTGGCCAATTACAAAACAGGCATCCATTCCTATCATTTCCACTGACTTTATTTCAAAAGAAAGGGTGCCCATTTCCTTTTGACTGGGATATCCTACTTTATACCTCTGCAATGTGCGTTCAAATCCATAGGTTATACCTGTGGCACCAACAAACTTTAACGAGTCTGATTGCCAGTACGCAGCCTTCATATAACACGTAATGTCACCCTTATTCCAGCACTCTACCTGTTGCTGAAGTTTGCCTTTAATAATTTCTTCAGGATCTGATGCATTTCGCAATCCAATTAATAGAACTATAGTTAAAAGTAGTTTTGACATAGACATCTTAGGTTTTCTAGTGTAAATTTAACATTTATGAATTATCTGGCACATATATATTTATCCGGGAATGATCAGGAAATTTTGATTGGCAATTTTATAGCTGATGCAGTGAAAGGAAGCGATTGGCAGCATTATTCCAAAGGTGTTCAAAAAGGAATTCACTTGCATAGGGCTATTGATCATTTTACAGATACACATGATATTGTTCGTGAGAGTAAAAGCAAACTTTGGGCCAGGTATCGACATTACAACGCAGTTATTATTGATATCTTTTACGATCATTTCCTGGCAAAAGGTTGGGATAACTACCATAAAATTTCATTGCCTGCATTTGTGGAAGATACCTACCATCAGCTTGAGCAGCAAAAGCATAGGTTTCCTGAACGCATACAACATCTACTCCATTATATGATAAAGCATGATTGGCTGTTAGGCTATAGGTCTTTGGAAGGCGTACAGTCGGTAATGAATGGTATGTCAAGACGAACTTCCTTTAATTCAGGTATGGAAAATTCTACCGAAGAGCTAATTCAACATTATGATGAGTTTGAGCAGGAGTTTGAAACATTTTTCCCACTTTTGATTGAATTTTCGAATACAACTTTAGCCTCGCTTGAATGATTGTTTCTAAGCCCAAGCCAAGCGCATTGGCAGCACTTGGTATTTTTATACTTATTTGTATTTTGGTAGGATTATATTTTCTTCAAATAAGTGTTAGGGAAGGTGGTTTATGGTATCAATATTTGGGTGTATTTATTTTGCTTAGTGTTGGTTTTATGTTGTTTTTGAGACAAATTGTTGGTTATAAAATTGTCTCAATTGGAGATAACAAGTTTATAGTGAAGTATCCATTAATTGGGAAGAGAAGGGAATTGAAAGCTATGCAATTAGTTTCATGGAAAGAAGTAGTTGTAAAAACGAAAAGTGCACCATTTAGGCAACTGGAAATAAGGTTTAGTGATTTTTTATTAAAATTGACAATTCAGGAAAATACCAGTTATGAGCAAGTTTTAAACTATCTGAAAAAGAAGCTGGGTAAAAAGGAAGCCACATGAGAACATTAATTTTTATTGGAATTGGAGGAATGATAGGAAGCATTGCCAGGTATTTGACAGGTCAGTTTTTTACTCGTTTTTTTTCTGATCCACTTCCTGTAGGCACACTTGTAGTTAATATCGCTGGCACCTTTTTAATTGGTATCATAATTGGTATGGGGGAGCGGTTTCGCTGGTTTACCGAACCCTGGCATTTTTTTCTGGCCGTGGGTTTTTGTGGTAGCTTTACAACATATTCAACCTTTGCTTTTGAAAACTACACTTTGATTAAACAAGGGCATTATACAGCCTTACTGTTATATGTTATTATAAGCCTCATTGCGGGCGTGCTCTTGGCCTGGGGAGGCTACGTGCTTAGTAAGTGGATATAAATTGAGGAGGCTTTAAACCTCCCCAATTTATTTATTATTCAAAATTTACTAAAACAGAAATAAAAATATTTCTTCCGGGCGCATAGATAGGTCTTGGGCTAGTGCCTCTCACAGAACGGCTCAGATGCTCATAGTAGGCTGTGCCAAATAAGTTTTGAACACCCAAAGTAGCATTCAACAACTTGCTGGCCTTATATCCAATACTTGCATCAACAATCGTAAAAGAAGGCGTTTCGGTTTCTCCAAATTCGGTTGAGATACGATCTTGAGTCAGTACGTATCTGAGTGAAACTTCAGGTACAAGTTTACCATTCACGTAACTTCCTGAAAGTGCATAACGAATATCCATTGGAGCTATTTCTGGCAAAGGCTGATCAAGCACTTTATTTTGCCCGTAGGTATAAGCTGCACTTAGCTTGTGATTGAGCCCGGCCAACAGCTTTTGATCCCAGGAAATTTCGAATCCTGTCATGAATGCTTCATCTATATTAATGTATCTTCTTACACCAGGGCTGGTAGGCATTTTTGGGGTAAGAGAAGGGTCAATTTCAGAAGAAATATAATCCTTTAAAAAAGATGTAAATAGACTTAGACCAATAATTGCTCCATGTGTCTTATATCCCAGGTTTAAGTCGACCTGGTTATTAACTTCTGGTTTTATATCTGGGGTTCCTACCATTTCGTAGGGGTCCTGGCCAACGGGCAAGAAATTAATATACCGCTCGGAAAGACTGCCACTTCGTTGAGCCCTGCCCAGCCATAAACCTGCATTAAATCCATTCTTGAACTGGTGCACACTGCCCATACTTATGCTCGGGTTTACCTGACTTGCTTCTGTTTCAGGATGTATGCTGACAAACTCTGATGCAGGATCGTTTGCGCTGGCATTGTTGAACTCAAGTCTTCCTGAAAATACCAGGCTTGTTGAGCCAAGGTCAAGAGTATATTCTGAAAATGCACTGGTTTTATTAATGCGGCTATTTTGCCAGATATTGTCAACAACGACATTTCCAGCCATTGGACCCATTAGAAATTCCCGGGTTCGGGTTCCCTCTGCTTGCTCCAGTCTGAAGTCACCTCCAATATAAAGCTCACCTCCATTCAAAACCCAAAAACCCTCTGTGCGCCCTCCATAATTGCCGGTGTTAGCTGATGTCTCTGCATTCATCATACGCGGATCTAATTGTTTATCCAGATTGTCCATCATATGACTCACTTTTGTACTATATAAGGAGGTACTCCATGACCTTAGTGCTTTACCTGTAAAGCTTATTTCATGTCTTGCATTCAGCAACCACGTATCATCGCTTCTCAGGTCCATGGGAAGGGCAGGGAAGTCTGTATCCCTTGCCAGGTTTCTGGTAGCCGTAAGCATTACTTTTTGGCGTTCACCTAATTTTACCGCTAAACTCGATCCAAAACTCCCTCTTAAAAAAGCAGAGGGCACACTTATTCCTTCACCATCTGTATAATCATTTCCTTGAGACCAGGATCCAAAAAAATTGAGATCATATGCACTGCGGCTTAATCCAAGTTTGCCTTCACCTCTTACAATATCTCCATTGCTTTCATAAGTGGAGGAAACTCTTCCGTAAATACCTTTGTCTTCACTAAAGGTAGGAGTTACCGAAACAAAATTTAATGTACCTCCGAATGCACTCCCATAACGCAAGGAATGTGGCCCTTTCATGATTTCCACATGATCCGTCATATTAATAGATATTTGGCTGGTAGGAGGGTCCATCCTGTTGGGGCAAGCGGCAGAGGCGCATTGGGAACCATCTATAACAATATTTAACTGGTCGTATTTGTAACCACGCAGCACTGGATCAAGCCCATAGCTTCCACTTTTTCTAATTCCTGAAATAGCCGATGTGCCACAAAGTACTTCTCCGGCATCGTGCGCCAGTCTATCAGGTTGACTAACATTTAACTTATCATTCTCGTTTGTGTGAGGTTTTAGACCAATTATCGTAACAGGCTGCATGCTAAGTGGTTTTGCATAGCGTTTTATTATTTTGTTTTCAAAAACAGCTTTAACATGGTCTGCCGATAGCTGCCATTGTCCATAACTAATATGGGAAAGGTATAGAGTCTCGCTCTCTTCATAGTTTAGTAAAATTATACCGTCTGCATCTGAAATTCCTTTTTCGTTTCCATATTGGTATGTGGCACCAATAATTGGGCTTTCATTAGATGCATCAAGTAGCTTTATGCTCGTTTTATTTTCCTGAGCAAAACTAACAGCGGGCAATATGATGGATAGTAGCATCCATCTGAACACAGATGTGTTGTATATCTTTTTCATTTTAAATTCTTAAGTTGATAAAAACAAGACTGACTAACAGGTGTACACCTGTTAGAAAAGCATATGGGGCTTCAACTTAAGCTTGAGGAGGGTGAAAGACACCTTTAAGGTGCTTTTCATAAGATGTTGCATCAACACAGGTTAACATCTCAGTAGAATCAAGAAATGTTGACCGGGATATGCTATCTAATTTCTCAGATTTAAAATATAATGGTATGTCCTTCTTTTCAAATTTTAGGGGAACCTGCCCTTTTTCATTCTTTGGGGGTGTATTAACCTTTGTAAGCTGATCATTCAAGAAACATTTACCCTTACACATAAGCTCTGGTTCATCCAGGTTAATGCAAAGCTCACTGGCAATTCTTTCCTGGTTCAGCTTAAATGTTATATACACAAATGCATCACTAAATGTCCCGATTAGAACAAGTAAACTTATACATATGGAAAAAAATTTTTTCATTGATTAAAAATAAGACCTTTATATCCTATTTTAAAAATATGTTCACTTATTTTTTTCTGTAAAGCAGTAGAGCAAACCCAAAAATAGATATTGTTAGTAATACAACAAACCCGATTTGCATAGAAGCAAGGCTATTAGGTTGTTTTATAAGATTAAAAAGATTGGTAGCAAGGCTTCCTGCAACTACGGAAAGCAACGTTCTTGGTAACATGCCTGCCATTCCTGCCCAGAAGAAAGGTTTAAATTTAATGCCCACAAAAGGTAGTACCACATTCATAACAGCAAAAGGTAGTATGGGAGAAATTCTGCAGAAGAAGACAAAACCGGCCTGGCTGTAGTTTGACATTCTACCAACAAGAGTATCTATTTTTGGATATGCCTGATGCACTGTTTTGTGAAATGTTTTACCCAAAGGTTTTGAAATAATATAGCCAATTACGGAAGCCAGGCAATAGGTAATTACCAGGGGTATAATGGCCATAATTCCCAAAAAATAGCCACTTATTAAAGCAATAACTGTAGTAGGGGTTAAGGCAAATGCCATGGTGATAATGAAAGACACATAAACGATAACCCACTGAATAGTGGAAAATCCTTCTATAATCTGCTCGTTTTCATAAATTTTCCAGCCAATGAGGCTGGAAAATGTCAATGGCATAATGAGCATCCACGCCATTAACAGAAATGGCCGCCAATTTTTTGCTATCGTTTTACTTTTATTAATAAGAAGATGGAACACTTTGCACTTTAAACAAGTGTTCGTCTATGAGCATAGGAGACCAGTCTTCGGTGCCGTGTACATACAATGTATTGGTATCACTGTCCTTTAGTTTACCATATTTAAGATAACTATCCCATATGTAATCAATATACCAATCAGGTTCTGTGCCCCAGCGCGTATCTTCTCTCTTTCTTTTGTAAAACACTGTTTTTGGTATATCAATAAATATGCGCTTGTCAAACAGCCCATTAAGCTCTTTTGAATAAAAGATGAGAATTCCTTCTGTAATTACAATATCGTATGTATCAATAGCCTCTTTAAGCGTTTTTTGAATACGTTCATAATTAATTGAGATAGGGTGTTCCCAGTCAGTATGGTCCATTATTTTTGGTATATCAGCCTCATCTTTTACATAATCATCCATAGTTATTATGTATGAGCTTTTACTGGGATACAAGCTTT